>JBKQMP010000072.1:0-8906 GCA_052146665.1 Dissulfurispiraceae bacterium | reverse complement strand
ACTTTCCGATGAAGAGTTCGCCCGATGCACCGGCAACCACGAATACGGGAGGTAAGAACTGGCCAGGTGCCGTGGCATCCTGCCAGAAGACGACAATCCCCGAAGGACCTGCGACAGCTATGTCCGGCAATCCATCACCATCAAGATCTCCAACAGCTATCGAGTTGATTAAAGCACCGGTATGTAATTGCCTCGGGGCCAGGAACCTCCCGGGGTGTGTCGGATCATTAAACAGGATTGTGATTAGGTCCGTCGAACTTGCCACAACAACATCCGGCGCGCCGTCATTGTTGAGGTCGACAGCTATCACCTGCGATGGGTCGGAACCGACAGAGTACGTGAACCCCATAACGCTGACATAACCCGGATGAGGAGGTGGGCCCGCAACGTGGCTGTATACGTAAGCAATGTCGAGGTGGCCGTCGCCGTTAAAATCGGTTATGGCGATGCCCGCCGACAAGTCAAAAGGTTGAATGTTTACGCTGCCACCGCCTCCACCGCCGCATCCCGCAAGGAGCACCAAGGTCAGTACTGCGCAGCCAATGAGCCTCCTGACCGGGCCAATCTCCGCACGGAATAAGGTCATAGTAAATTGCTTCATTATCATAAATACAAGATAGCATGACATGGAGGAGATTGCAAGACAAATGATTTTAAGTGACTCCGGTCTTGCTTGGCCAAGGAAATCTGTCTCATCATTATACCGCCGTTCATCTTACTCTTAGCCTGATATGTTCAATAGGATTAACGCAAAAAATCTTTCTTAAAAAACTGTAAAGTATCTATTCAGGTGTATATATTTGACTCCGTATTCAACAACCGAGGGCTTGCTGCGATAAACAAGAACAGTGGCCATACCCCGCAATGACGGGCTAAAGCGAAGCATGCGGATTTCCAAAAGTACCCGATGGATGGATGCGGTTTATTGAAAGTGAGGAGTCGTCGGTGTACCCAAGAGTACAAGGCCGCCCTATTCACATATGAAACTATGTGCGTACTTCGGGACAAAACTATCTTTCTCGAGGAATGGAGCCATTGACTGGTGAAAACCAAAAATAACCAACACCGCCGATCATCACGCTGCAAGAGCAAGACGGTAAATGGCAGAAATGTTTGTTTTAATTTCAAGGCGCGTAGTTCGGGACAAACTCATCGAAAGATTCATCCATCGATAACTCTCAGTTATCAGGTGCAGTCAACGCCGTTGAGGTTAGAGCTCTGTAGTTGAAAGGTGCCCCTCTGTAACATAACGCTAACGACCTGGCCAGATCAGGGTTTCGTGCGTGTTAATTTAATCACCGTATCCGATTGTTTCTCTCCTTTTTTGTAACGGGACCAGGATTGAGTGATGCTGTCTTTGCCCTCAAAAGAAATGTTGAGCGAGTGCATATGATCTTCGTTTTCCGAGACGAGGTTGGGGTTCTTTTTGGAAAGCGTAAAAAACATATTCTTCTCACCGGAATTCATGAGTTCCATATGAGGCTGGTTTCCAATCGAGCAGTAGTGCGTCATGTTTAATTTCCCGTTGAAATCATAATAAACTGAGACCATCTCATCAGGAAGCCCAACGAAAAGCTTCTCGATGACCGCGTTTCCGGCCGAGGTGAGTTCATAGGTGACCTTGAAGGTCTGGGGCCCCTTTCCCATATCCGTTGTCCCCTGCCAGCTACCGACAAGTTCTTTCATCTTCTCAAAGTCGCTGGAATGGGTGATGCCGCTCATGTCATACCCTCCGGAATAGGACGGAACTGGACAGAGGATCAGCCCGAAAAGAACGATGAGAACGCCTAAGGTAAATTGCTTCATGTTAATGCCTCCTTTTTACCCTGATGGATTTCTGGTGCTGCCACGCAATTCTATGGTATAACCCTCAAAAAAAGAGCAGTAATGTTGTGCGGTAATAAACCTAGTCCGATGGTGCGGTTTCTAGATCTCCTCCTGATTATTTATTGCCAGATTTATGATCAAATTATAGCTGAATGAACGAGAAAGTCAACAAGTTCTTCGAGAAAAGAGGTTCACAGAGCAAACTTCTTAAGGTTGCCCAGTGGGACCGGTTTCAGGAAGGAGATCCCGCCCCAAATAGTACGCTCAAGAGTGACAATTTCCTGCAATCGTGCTTCCCCGGAACCTGCAGTCGGCCACAGGTTACAACTGGGAATCAACTTCTCCCATTCCTGCTAATCTAACGCAGAGCTCCACGGGCAGGCCCGTGGGTATCTATAGTATTCTTTACTTTTCTACCCCCATTTTTTAGACTATTTCAGTTTACCCACTTAGTTTCGTGGGCATGCAGGCAGGGGAAATACGACTGGGAATATTAGTTCCTGTCTGATTAACATCGCCTTTTTCATATTAGTCAAGAGGTCAATACAATGAAATTAGATACTTACGACGGGGCACGAAGATATATATATCGACATGGTTTCGAGATCACCGTCATTAGCCGATTAATCACTTGATAGCTGGTTATAGGGGGGATAACATTGGCGGACGTTCCAGATCGTGCGCATAAGATTGCGGTGAGAAACTGTGAGCCGCTATTTCTCTCTTCGCTATTCATTCAGGGTGGCCACAATGTCGAAAAGGCAAACGGGACGATCACTTTCATACAGTATCGAAACCGAATATTCGGTATAACTTGCGCTCACGTCTACTACGAACAGATTCGTTCAGGGAAGTGGCTGACGTTGCATGGTAGTGAACGATACATCTATCAGTTAGGTGCTTTCACGGCGAATGGATACGAGAGTTTGTTTAGACCTATGCGAACGGCTTCGGATATTGACGGCCCTGATATAGCAATCATTGAGCTTGGAGAGACGATTAGGCAAATCCACTTTCCACGCAAGAATAAGGAGGCAATTAACCTCGATACATGGGCTGAACCTAATTGGTCGGAAGTCCAGGTCCCTGTGGCGTTCGGGTATCCAACCGAGCACAAAACCCAATCAGAAGATTTTATCAGTGCCCCGTTAGCTGCAGTTGCGGCCGCAGTAACAAGGCCGCTTTCGCCAAGCGAGAGTTCCTTTCTTATTGCGTCATCTCTTGAAACGGACAATACGCTCTACTTTAGCGGAATGAGCGGTGGCCCTGTTTACCACGTTGCCAGCTCCGATACAGATCCTTCTTTAATCGGGATAGTGTTCGAGGGGGTGCCCGGTAGCTCTATTGAGTGGCAATCCCGCGGTGAACAATCATTCCTATCGAGAAAGGACATTCAGATTAGAGCGCATATATTGACCCCGGCCATCTTTGAGGATTGGCTCCGCCTCGTGGGATTCCTATGAATAATGCATCGTATATGGGAATAAGGAAACTCACAGAGGAAGATCACCGCGCGCGCTCCAATTTTGTTCGGAGATTAGTTCAGGGCTCCCACGAGTCCGACGAAGTATCCTCTGCGTTCTTGCCCCTCCCTCCAAGGCGGATCGTTCAGTTCTGGAACGACCTAGACGGACTGCCGGCGGACGTTAGACAGTGTATCGAATCTTGGAAGAAAATCGAGGAGCAGGGGGTCGAACTACTTCTCTTCGACGAGCACCAAGCAAGAGACTTTATTCAGCAACGGTTAGGCCCGCGCTATGCAAAAGCCTATGACATGTGCTACCACCCAGCGATGCAGTCAGACTACTTTCGGCTCTGCTTCATCCTCGTGGAGGGCGGTTGCTACGTAGATGCTGACGATGTCTATCACGGTTCTGAAATCGAACACCTCTTCAGCGATGGGCGGCTGAAGATTCAGCCTCTCTGCTATGATATCTCGACGCATGAGATGGTACCTCCCTCGGCCTGCGCTCAACCTGGAGCAAACGCCTTCAGCTGGATTTTCTATTTCAATAATAACCCACTGTCCGCAATTCGCGATCACCCCATTATCAAGCGCGCGCTCGCGAGCGCCACTGCGTCCCTTGAACGCGATGCAGAGGGCCGGTTTCTAGAAATCCAGTCAACGACCGGTCCCGGAAATCTCACAAAGTCTATATTCGATGCTGCCGGCGAGAACGGTCAGATAGAAAAGTCGTTACGTGTTCTACGTGATTGGGAGAACGTGGCTAGCAGCAAATGGCCGCTCAGCTACCGTAATGACAAAAGGAACTGGAGACTATCAAATCAGCGAGACTTTCGAAGATGAATGAGGACACAAAAAACGAGGGTAATGAGTGAATCTCTCACATTCCTTACTTGGACCTTTAAATCTTCTATATAGCCTTGGGATAAGGAGTCAGAGGTTACTGCCAAGGCAAAGGTGTCAGACATTCGGGCCATCGAAACCGAAGGGGCTGCATAGGATAGAGAGTATCTATGTCATCAGCCTCGATCGCCAGCCAGACCGCTGGAGTGAAATGGAACGAGAGCTCAAGCATGTCTTGGATGCTTCGGGATCTGCTCTCGTAAAATTGACCGCGCGATACTCTGCCGTCGATGCGCGAAGCGACGCGCAGCAGCCTCCTGACGACGAGGTCAACCCCTTCTATACACTGAGGGACCAACTCTTCGTAGAGCCGCAACCGCGCGCTCTGCCGGACCGACTGGAACTTGATCGTCAGATTCGAATGAGTCGGCCTGAGCTCGCAGTTGCGCAATCGCACATCGGCATATGGAGAAAGATAGCAGCTGGCGAGCACGAATATACGCTCGTCCTTGAGGACGATGTTTGGTTTCGTCGTGGGTTCGCTCATCAGCTAGATCGGGCGTGGAGTGAGATTGAGGCCGACAATGGATGTGCGACACAATTTGACATTCTGTACCTCTCTTACAAGGAGGTGAAGCATGGGGCTCAGAAGACATTTCTCTCTCGGAACGTTTTCCGTCCAGTGCGCGGCCTCTGGTACCTGTCTGGATACATTCTTTCGCGCAAAGGTGCTACGAAACTCCTCCAATTGTTGCCTTGTCGAGGCCCCGTAGACTTATGGATCAATCATCAGTTCGCTGTGCTTGACGTGCGTGCGCTCCGGCAATCAATCATAGAGCAGCGACGCGATAGTAGCTCCACCAATTCGTACTCAATACTCCCCTCACTAACCAAGATTGGTGTTATCGACAGTGAAGGCGCGTCCCTCTTTCAAATCAGGCCACAGGAGAGACCAGTATTCGTATTTGGATCTGAGGGCTCTGGTCTTTCATCACTTGCAATGGCTCTGTCTATGCTCGGATACAGATGCTGTAGTGATCTTGAAGACCTTCCACGTGACGAGTTTAAAAAGCTTCTCGAGGGAAGCACAGATCGAGTTTTTGACGCATACGTCAATATTGGATCCTTGACGGGGGGAGTTCGGGAGCTGAGGCAACTTTATCCTCGGGCTAAGTTCATAGTCACCACGAGCGAGACCCGTGCTGTTGACGAAATCCTCTTGGACAGTTTCAACAACTTTAATGGCTCCCGCGTTGTGGTCCTGCGTTCAGACGAAATCAATAAGTGGCAGGTTGTTTGTGAACACCTCAGATGTGCACCACCCATCTGTTCGTTCCCCGAGATTACGGACCTTGGGCAAAGACGACTCCTCAGTTTCGATCCGGAATCGAGTTCAGGCGCGACCGGGAAGGCTCCTAAGCGTGATAGGTCGCCTTGGGTGGTGGAGTCACATCAGAACTGGAGAGGCATCTACACTGCACCCTTAAACCGGGCACAACCGACAATTGGGACTCGCGTTTCGACCAATAACAGCCTAGAAGAGCTTGACACCAGACGCTGGTTGCTTAGGAACGACACCTTTGCAGGGAATCTAGCGTTGTTTCGTCCTTCAAACGTTGAGTTTCGTTCCGGTGTTGGAGCCGTTTTGAGTGTTCGAAAGGAGTCCCTTGGCGTTCGGAACTACAGTGCAGCATCTATCTCTAGTCGCGACCGTTATCTGTTTGGGAGGTTCGAGGCCGTCATTCAGGCTGCAAGTGTGCCGGGAGTGGTCACTGGGTTCTTTCTGCATCGCGACTCGCCAAGGCAAGAGATTGATATCGAAATCGCCGGGAATCGACCAGATCGCCTATTGGTAAATGTCTTTTACAATCCTGGCGGTGAGAGTGCGAGGTTTGACTATGGGTATAGGGGCACACCGAGCTATATTGAATTAGACTTTGACGCCTCAAAGTCAGCTCACAGATTCGCTATAGAATGGGACGCAAGCGAGATAAGATGGTTGGTCGACAAAGAACTTGTTCATAGACGCGTCAACTGGGACCCGACGCCGATCCCGCATCTTCCTATGACCGTCCATGTCAACACGTGGCCATCCCGCTCAAAGGAACTAGCCGGACGGCTGGATACTCGGCTGTTCCCGGCAACCACAATCGTAAGCTCCATTGAGATGGACGCAGACCTCGTTGCCTGCTATGAACGCACCGGGCTGAGCGCCACTTCCAATGCAGCAGAGAATATGCTTGCCAGGAACTAACAATCGGGTGCTAACGTACGCTCGTAAACACTCGCTCGCGCCGGAGAACAGCGATTCTCTCTCCTATTTTCCTTTGGTAATCAACATTTTTGATGGAGAACCAGCAGTGTGGAGCCCAGTGTGTAAGACTGCTTTACACGCCATCAGGGGACTGTGTGTACTACGGGACATAACTGGTTTTTCTCGTTGCTGCGCCTTCCGTTGGTTTTCAAAAGAAACAGATACCGCCAATGGTCCCCGAAGCTACGAGGCCGGCTAATGGCATGCTTTGTTTTATCTTCTCATAGGACACATGTTTCGGGATAAAGTCTTCTTCAGTGGCGATTTTTAAGACATGAGTAGTAACAGGTGGTGCGACAAGAAGTCGCATAAGTAATTGTCTCAAATCGCGTGGCATTGCGATTAGGAGACCGTCTATTCCGTTAGAGGTAGCCACTGCCCTGAATAAAGTGCGGGCAGGAAAGGATAACCTGATCGAAAGATCCAATCAAAGCCGTGAGGCGATGATATATCTGCCAGCATCGAGGCGGATAAGGTGTCGGCTTGGTGGTACGACTAACATAGGTGAACTGCTGATAAACTTCGTAAAACTACAACAAGCCAAAGATGCTGAAAGGCTTGCACCAAAAGGTACATAGCTGGTTAATCTCGTCACCTGTGGGATTACACGGACATACAGCTATCGGAGGAAAGGCAGAGTCTAACCCATCCTTGTTACTTATGCGGAACTTGGTAAACCCATATTCCTCCCGAATGGGAAAGCAACCCGTAAGGGAAGTCGATAGGGATGTGGGCATGGGACAGTAGAGAAAGCGAATGCCGGCCTGTAACGGGTCGGATAAGGATTGAGCGAAAGCGACATCATCCTATGCGAAAGCAGGCAGACTTCTACTTGGTCTTTCTTTGCAAGAGAATTTACAGAACCTTCGAAGGAGGAAAAGCAAATGAATACAGCCGTTAATGTATGTGCATCCTCCCACGGGACTGTGCAGTGGTCCAACATCGATTGGACGCAATGCATCAGGAACGTAAGGAGGCTGCAAATCCGTATTGCGAAGGCAACGCAGGAAGGCAGATGGAACAAGGTGAAAGCCGTGCAACGTCTGTTGACCGGCTCGTTCTCCGGCAAAGCATTAGCCGTAAAACGGGTAACTGAAAACGAAGGCAAAAGAACATCAGGAGTTGACAAGCAGCTATGGTCGACGCCTGAGGCCAAATCACGGGCAGTACAGAACCTTAACAGGCGAGGCTATAAGCCTCTTCCGTTAAAGCGGGTCTACATTCCGAAAAGCAGAACAAAGATGCGTCCGCTTGGGATTCCGACAATGAAGGACAGAGCCATGCAGGCACTATATCTGTTAGCTCTGGAGCCAATCGCGGAAACGACAGCGGACAGGAACTCATATGGGTTCAGACCGGAAAGAGCCACTCACGATGCTATCGAGAAATGTTTCAATGTTTTATCACGAAAAACATCTGCAAGGTGGATACTGGACGGCGACATCCGAGGCTGCTTTGACAATATCAACCATGAATGGTTAATCGGCAATATCCCAATGGATAGGAAGATTCTCCGGAAATGGTTAAAGGCAGGTTATATTCACAAACGAATCCTTTATCCAACAGAGGCGGGTACTCCGCAGGGCGGAATAATCTCGCCGACGTTGGCTAATATGACACTCGATGGATTGGAAGCGGAACTGAAAGAGTTTCGCGCACAAGACAAGGTTCATATGGTCAGGTATGCGGATGACTTTATTATTACTGGCAGCTCTAAGGAGCTTCTGGAGAATAAAGTCAAACCCTTGGTTGAGAAGTTTCTCTCAGCACGGGGGCTGGAACTCTCCCCGGAGAAAACCAGTATTGCGCATATCGATGAAGGGTTCGATTTCCTTGGTGTGAGCATTCGCAAGTATATTGGCAAACTGCTCACGAAGCCGTCCAAGAAGAATGTGAAGGCATTTCTCGATAAAGTCAGGAATATTATAAAGGCTAACAGAAACGCAAAACAGATCAATTTGATAATGCTGCTCAATCCGATAATCAGGGGATGGGCGAATTATCATAGGTCTGTGGTAGCGTCGAAAACCTTCAACCGTGTAGACAAAGAGATTTGGCAATCGTTATGGCGATGGGCAAAGCGGCGGCATCCGAAGAAAAGTTCCAGGTGGATTAAAGGTAAGTATTTTAAGACAGTTGGGAACAGACGTTGGAGATTTGCCGCCGATAATAGGGAACGGTTATATCCTGAGGGAAAGCCCTACAGGGTATCACTTTCCCTCGCGTTAGATGTGCCAATCCAACGGCATATAAGAATCAGAAGCGAGGCTAATCCCTTCGATCCCAAGTTTGAAACTTATTTTGAGAAACGATCGATCTCAAAATTGAGAGTGAACTTCCCCCGGAATAGCGGACACACCGAAAGGTTAGGTTAAAATAGATAACCTACGGAGGTGCGAGATGAAAGACAGCAATGGTAGTGGCCGGAGGAAGTACGACAAGGAGTTCAAGGCAGAG
>JBKQMP010000071.1:0-23849 GCA_052146665.1 Dissulfurispiraceae bacterium | reverse complement strand
GTCTCTATACAATTTCTATATTCCTCTTTTTTTGACCATTTGTCATATTTCTTCACGAAAAGAGATCCTCGTCGTGATATTCAGGTTCAGGGATGGGGCGTTGTTCCATGAGACAATAGCAACGGCTCATGCTTAAGTCTGAATATCTTATCAGAGTGGAGGTTTTAGAGTGATCACCATCAAGTTAGCGGACCGCATTAGTAACCTACCCCCTTATCTTTTTGCCTCGATTGACAAAATGAAACAAGCCGCTCTTGCAAAAGGGATTGATGTGATAGACCTGAGCATTGGAGATCCAGACATCCCGACGCCGAGCCACATTGTGCAGGCCATGAAAAAGGCGGTAGAAATGCCCGAACATCATCGTTACCCTTCATACGAAGGAATGCTCTCCTTCAGGGAAGCCGTAGCTTCTTGGTACAAGAAGAGGTTCAATGTCGTCCTTGATCCTGTGAAAGAAATACTGTCGCTTATCGGCTCAAAGGAGGGAATCGGACATATCCCCCTTGCCTTTGTCAACCCAAGAGATGTGGTTCTGGTCCCTTCTCCTGGTTATCCTGTGTATCCTGTCGGGACTTTGTTCGCCGGAGGGCAGCCGTATATCATGCCCCTTCGTGAAGATAACGGCTTTCTCCCTGATTTTACGACAATTCCGGAGGGTATTCTCACAAGAGCCAAATTGATGTTCCTTAACTATCCAAATAACCCAACAGCTGCTCTCGCCTCGCAAGAGTTCTTTAAGGAAGCGATTGATCTTGCAAAGAGATACAATATCATCATATGCCATGATGCAGCATATTCTGAAGTTTATTTTGGAACTGAGAAGCCGTTAAGCTTTCTTGAAGTCGAGGGTGCTAAAGAGGTTGGCATTGAATTTCATTCTCTCTCAAAAACTTATAATATGACCGGCTGGAGGATAGGCGTTGCCGTTGGAAATAGGGAGATCCTCGCCGGCTTGGGAAAAATTAAAACAAACATAGATTCAGGGGTCTTTCAGGCTATTCAAGCTGCCTCAATCGCTGCCCTTCAAACAGAGGATGTACTTCTGCATGAGATCAGAACGACCTATCAGGAGCGCAGGGATATCCTTTATGGAGGCCTTAGCACACTTGGGATTAAGCTGGCTAAACCAAAGGCGTCTTTTTATTTGTGGGCACATGTTCCTTCTCCTTATGACTCAACAAGTTTTACGGCGCATCTCCTCAAGAGTGCCGGTGTTCTCGGAACACCTGGGGTTGGTTTTGGTGCTCCTGGAGAGGGGTATATACGGTTTGCACTGACACAGCCAGCGGGAAGGATTAGGGAGGCCATCGAAAGAATTAAGAACGTGGTTTAAATGGCAATCGTCTATTTGGGCATCGGATCGAACATCGACAATAGGGAGGCCAACTGCCTATCCTCATTAGAACACTTGAAGAAACGCGGTATCGTCATAAGAAAGTGTTCAGCAATCTATGAAACTGAACCGTGGGGGATAAAAGATCAGCCGCGTTTTATTAACATGGCGGTTGAGACAGAGACTGATATGTCTGCAGAAAAATTGCTAGATCTACTCAAAGACGTCGAACACTCGATGGGCAGGAAGGAAACGATGCGATGGGGACCCCGTGTAATTGATCTGGACATCCTTTTTTATGATGATGCAATCGTCACATCAGAAAGGCTTCATTTGCCGCATCCTATGCTCCATGAGAGAGATTTCGTGCTTATCCCCCTTGTTGAGATTGCGCCAGACAAGATGCATCCAACACGACACAAAACAATTAGAGAACTGTGGGAGGACTTGACCCATGATAAAGACGCTCAACATAAGAAGCAAGGCTAAAACAGAATTCATCGATATCACGGAAGAGGTTCAAAAGACGATAAGAGAATCAGAGATCAGCGGCGGTACATGTCATCTCTATGTGCCTCACACTACGGCTGGGATAACTATAAATGAAGGTGCGGATCCATCCGTCAAACGTGATATACTGACTACCCTCAACAGAATCTTCCCTTTTGAGGGAGATTATCACCATATCGAGGGGAATTCCGCTGCACATATCAAATCCACCGTCATCGGGGTATCATTATTTGTCTTGATTGATGACGGCAAGGCTATGCTCGGCACTTGGCAGGCAATCTATTTTTGTGAATTTGATGGTCCACGTCATAGAAGGGTCATTGTCAAGATAGTTTAGACCATACAATATGCAGTTCTCCGAACTCCCTTATCTCATGTTATTTGACTTCATATCGGATGCGTAGTCAACTGAAAAATATTACGTTACTTCTTTTTTGCCTCATATCCTTTCATGGTTAGGTCACTGATAATATCATCTAAATGTTCCCTTCCTTTCGTCTCTACAATGAATATGACCCGAGCTTTTCCTAAAGGAAGATCCGCCGCAAGCCTGTCGTGAACGACATTCAGGATGTTTGTCCTGTAGGGTGCTAGAACTCCCGTGAGTGTGTGGAGACTGTTGGGCACATCGTCAGCGATAACCTCAAAAATGCCTATTTTTCCGCTAACTATCAGGCCCTTGAGGATTATCCTGTCCATGAGCGTAAAGTCTACGTTTCCGCCGCTGACCACAAGGACAACACGCTTTCCCCTAATGTCTTCCTTATTCTCAAGTAACGCCGCCAGGGGAACTGCTCCGGCTCCTTCAACAACAAGCTTCTTTCTTTCCAGGAATGAGAGCATAGCCTCAGCGATTGATTCCTCACTCACCAGGCGTATATGGTCAACGTACCTACTCATAATCTCAAAAGGCCTCTCTCCAATCCGGCCCACCGCGATTCCATCGGCCAGTGTTGACGATGGTGGGACGGCTTGAATTGTCTTACTTTCGAGTGAACAATACGCCGATGGCGCAGAGAAAGCCTGAACGCCTATGACACTTGTTGCAGGCCGATAAGACTTCACAACTATTGAGATGCCCGAGATAAGTCCACCGCCTCCCACCGGGATAAACAATAAATCTATATTGTCAAGATCATCGTTAATCTCCAAACCAATAGTTCCCTGGCCTGCAATAATCTCATCATCATCAAAGGGATGGATGAAGGTATATCCTTTCTGAGAAAGAGCGTAGTCTAACGCTTCATCAAAGGTTTCTCCATAGAGCAGAACCTTCGCACCGTACTCTTTTGTCGCCTCCTGTTTTACTGTGGCAGTAGTCACCGGCATCACAATTGTTGCAGCGATCCCAAGTTTACCAGCAGCATAGGCCACTGCCTGGGCGTGATTACCCATGGAAGCCGCAATAACGCTGCCTCCACGAATTGAGTGAATTTTATTGAATGCGCCCCTGACCTTGAAAGAGCCTGTTTTCTGGAGATTCTCTGCCTTCAGATAGACCTCAGCCCCAGTCCGTTTACTGAAAGTAGTTGAATAGATTAAGGGCGTCTTGTGAATGAAAGGCTTAATAGATCGGTATGCGTTGAGGACACTGGTTATGCTTACCATCCCTCCCTTCCACAGCATGTTCAATCATAATGGTATTGCTATCAACTCATCAGTTCCGGCAGACTTCATGAAAACCCCATCCGACTCTGAGTTAGTGTTATTACATATCGCTTATTCTTTCCCGATACTGAATGTATAGGAGAGGCTGACAGAGGCTCTATGAACATTTGTCCACATCAGACAATAGAATTGTTTCTTTTCTGGAGAGAACTTGCCCTCGGTAACTGCTATATTGTCTTGGGTAACAGAGAAGGTGATCTTCTCCTCTTCATGATAATGAATATTAAAGTTAACTGGTTCAGAGGCCTTAAATGAATAGTGCAAAACTTCTGACGGCGATAGTTCAAAACATTCTTCATGACTCCGAGAAGGATTGATTGTCACCGCTGTTTGATCTTTCGTCGGCAAAGAGCTACAGCCACCCACCATACACACCATAATCCCCACAATAACTAACATTCTGATAATTCTGACCATTTGTCGCCCCCTTTAATTATTTCCTATGAAGCTTCTCCAGCCTTCAACATTATGCTTATAATTCTACAGAATTTTCTTGTTAATTTCATGCTAGTGTACGTCTCATCCTAATCGTTACTTTAATTTTTCGTATACTTCTTCAAATTGAGAGACAACTGTTCTAAATGCTTTTAGCATAGCAGGATCAAAATGGTGAGGCATCGTCCGCCCGTCACCATCTGTGATTATCTTACAAGAGGTGTTGTGGTCAAAGGCAGGTTTATAGGAGCGAGCATTCCTCAACGCATCATATTGGTCGGCAATAGCTAGTATCTTACCTTCGATTGGGATTTGTTCGCCTTTCAGTCCATATGGGTAGCCGCTTCCATCCCATCTTTCATGGTGCGAGAGAGCTATAGTTGCAGACATGATCAATCTGGGGTGGTTTCCTACTATCTTTGCGCCGTAGATTGTATGATTCTTCATCTCACTCCATTCTTCCGGTGTCAGATCTCCTTGTTTCTTGAGTAACTCAGGATGAATATGAATCTTTCCCACGTCGTGCAAAGATGCCTGTGTAATGATAGTCTTGACAAACTTCTCAGACAATCCAAGTTGTTTTGCCATGATAGCACAATACTCGCCAACCCTAACTATATGGTTCCCCGTATCCTCATCATTCGCTTCAGCTGCCCTAGCTAGGGCATTTACGGTATATATAAAGGCATCCTCCGTTTCCTTTATCTGCATGGATAGGGATCTTAAGAACAATGTCTGCACGACTAAATTATCTAAAACAGCCTCGTCATACTTAGTCACGTCCCTGCCATAATTAATGGCAAAAATGCAGAATACATCGCTTAGATAACACACCATATTTGAGATTACGATATTGAAGTTTCTGAGTATCGCAGCAAATGTCTGGCACCCTGTTTCAACGTCTGATTTATTGCAGAATAATTTCTTCGATTTTTCGTGATCAGGCAAATCCAATCTTTTATCAAGATGCTCAATAGGTATCTCTCCTTTAGTGAACTTACCTGAAATGTATTCATATTGATACCATTCATATCCCTTGTTATCATTCAGGATCCTAACCAAGACACTTTGTGGTTTATCTAAGTCATCACTTCTTTTGCGTATAATCTCATTCACGATGCTGTCGATCTTAGAGGCAAAGTTGAACTCCATTGGACTATATGTTTTTGCAGTGTTTTCACCGAATGTGGTCAGGCTGATTATGTTATTATATGCATTGTTAAGATTATCGTTTAGTGTCTTGTTTCGAAGTAACATTTTAATCCTTGCAATGACTTCTCTCTTGTCAATGGGCGTTGATAAAAAGTCCTCTGCACCAGCCTCTATTCCTTTGATTCGGTCCTTTTTTGAATTTAAGGAAGTAATCATTATTACGGGAATGTTCCTAAATTGATCCGTTTCTTTTATTCTTCGACAGACTTCAAAACCATTAATTTGAGGCATTACTATATCCAACAAAATAATGTCAACTTTGCATTCTTGGATTTTGTCCAAGGCTTCCTTTCCATTTTCTGCCTCGATGACATCATAACCTTCTGGCGTAAGCACCGATTGAAGAATCTTCAGATTCAGCTTTGAATCGTCAACACAGAGAACCTTTGGTCTTGTTGACATCAAGAAACCTCCTAACCCAGACCCTCAACAATCAGATCAACTGCTCTTTTGTGTTCATTTATTCACCAAACGTATTTGATAACCATGAACAATTACCTTTCATCCATTTGCTTTTCAGCCTCTACTAAAATTTGGCTCTACCTTTTTTAACATGCTAACAGTACTACTATAGAACTTTTCATGATAAATTTCTATTTCGTTTGTCTTCTGATACCTTTATGATTATGAACCTTTTTAACATCATAGCGTTTAATGGAGATTTCATGACATAGGATCAAGGCGTTCTGGACATCTTAATTTCTGCATTTTCATTTTTGAAGCTCTCTCCAAGACCACTTGATCTTTGAGAGTCTGAAACTTTCAGATATCCTAGGAAATGTCCACCCGCAAGTTGAAGTCCTTCCCTCAGCAGAGACAACGTGCTGCGGTCCGTAACTGGAGTATATTATTTGGATTTTGCCCTATCAGTTTGAGGGCCGAATTAGAGCCTTGAATCTTGGGGAAAGCACTAGTGATAGAAAAGTGACAAAAGCCTGTACTAGATGCCTTTAAAGTTTGGGGGTCTTTTTTCAAAAAAGGCTTTTATCCCCTCTATATGATCTTGTGTATCAAAACAGCTAGAAAAAAACTCGATCTCCCTCTCAAGTTCTTTCCCTATCCTCTGATTTTCATTAATCAATTTCTTAGCTAGTTTAAGGGCGATAGGACTTTTCTGCGCAATAACCCGTGCAGTCTCCTCTACCTTTTCGAGAAGTTCTTCATCCCCCACCACCGAATTCACGAGACCTATAATTGCCGCATCTTTTGCATTGATGATCCTCCCGGTGAGGATCAACTCCTTCGCTTTCCCGATGCCGACAAGCCTAGCGAGCCGCTGAGTCCCTCCAAATCCTGGTATCAGACCAAGATTAAATTCGGGCTGTCCGAGTTTAGCGCTTTCTGAGGCTATCCTCATATCACAGGCCAGAGCAATTTCGCAGCCCGCACCAAGCGTAAAACCTCTCAAAGCCGCTATCACTGGCTTGTCCATATGCTCAATACTGTCGCATACCGAATGTCCCAGCCTGGAAAAAATCTCTGCTTTCTTCGTATCTTTCCCTTTCATCTCTCTTAAGTCTGCCCCGGCACAAAAATGCCCTTTCCCTGTTATAATTAGAACTTTTACCTGTCTGTCTTTTCCAAGATCGGTCAACAACCCTCCCAACTTCTCAAGAGCTGCCGAATCAAGGTAATTCAGGGACTCCGGACTCTCAAGAACGATGACCCCAATATCTTCCCTTTTATCAACTGATATCCAGTCAACAGTACTCATAAAAATCCTCCCCTCTTTATTCCCAAGTTTACCAGCTGACTTCCTTTTTCTCAACACCGGCTGCGGCCTGAATATCTATTCTTTTTGCCGCCTGTTGAATCGCACGGATTTTCAGACATTTGTTGGATCCTATTAAAGCCGCATCTGTTAGAGAACCAAGCGAATAATTGACACCAGCCTTCGCGACCATAAACAGTCCTTCCCCCCATCATTGTTCCCCAATGTGGATACATCTGAGCCCGGACCAAACTACCGATTGACATCTGAACTGATCTGCGTTGAACACGTCAATTGAGCGTGAAAGACCTTGCTTTTCATGCCTGCCGCTCACCCATGTCGCTGGCATGCCATCGGTGCCTCAAAACGGATGGCGCGACGAATGGTATGGAACAGCTTCACGAGAAACAGCGACAAGTAAACCTCAGACCATCATCAGACATTAGGACAGAATAATGATCAACACTTCGCGATCGAAGGCATCAAAGA
Source organism: Dissulfurispiraceae bacterium (assembly GCA_052146665.1). Lineage (GTDB taxonomy): Bacteria > Nitrospirota > Thermodesulfovibrionia > Thermodesulfovibrionales > Dissulfurispiraceae > JBKQMP01. Next base: position 16,488 of record JBKQMP010000071.1, on the reverse strand, counting down.
AACTACTCGTCTCCAAAGCGGCGCGATTAATAGATATAGTATATTTGCAGAAAAGAATTAGCCAGAATGAAATAACTACGGCTTAGTGCGGGCTAGCTCCAATGCTAGCCCGACGCTCTTCGAGTTAATTAAGGATATGATAATCTGACGGGGTGCCTAGAGTTATACCTAAGAACCCTGGCTTTAAAGGGGCTTGAGGTGAATGGCCTTATCTGCGGCATAGGAGGAGCCATGAACGACATAAGGGTACTAAGCGGCAGAAATAGGCTTGGGATGCACTTTCGACTACTTTCATTTCGCAACAGTTCAAAGCCATCATCATGAATCATTTGCGGAGATATAATCATATATAAAGCACAAAGCCTTTTCATAATAAAGATTGACAGGTGACTCGTTGAGAGATAATACTTAAAAATAGGTGTGTGGTTAGAACAACCTTTAAACAAGGAACAAGGATTTGTGCTTAACCCCCGCCAGAGGTGGCGCAGTCAGAAAATCCAACAGGACGCTGATGACAAAAAAACGAAACGCAGGAGGTCCAAACTTCGATAATCTCATGGTCATTGCGGACCAATTCAAACCACGAGGCAAGGTCACAGACGTCCGGGCATTTGGCAATGGCAACATCAATGAGACTTTTCTGGTAACCCTGCATTCACCAGGTCAAAAGCACTTTATACTTCAGCGTATAAACACACGGATCTTTCTTCGGCCGGACCTTCTTATGCAGAACTTACGCACGTTGAATAAGCATCTGCTGAAGCGCTTAAAACTTGCGCCCCTGAGCGATGGCCGCCGATGGCGAGTGCCCAACATTCTTTTGACGCAAGACGCGCAGGACCACTGGATTGATCACGCAGGATCTTTCTGGCGCGCGATCAATTTTATTGAGGCCGCGCAGTCTTTTAGCACCATCCAAGATTTTAATCATGCTAGAGAAGTCGGCTATGCAATCGGCATGTTTCACAACCTAATCAGTGACCTGCCTCCAGCAACCTTGGCTGATACGCTGGAAGGGTTTCACATTACACCTCTCTATCTTTGTCACTATGATAAGATTTTAGCACAGAGCGGTAAGACCAAATCCCCAGACATAAATTATTGTTTGCAGTTTGTGAGTAAACGAAGAGCGTCGGCGTACGTCCTTGAAGACGCCAAGATGCAGGGTAAACTCCCCCTTCGCCCGATTCACGGCGATCCAAAAGTCGACAATGTGATGATAGACATCGCCACCCGGCAAGCAATCAGCGTTGTTGATCTGGATACCGTCAAACCAGGTCTAATTCATTATGACATTGGTGACTGCCTCCGCTCCTGCTGCAATCCTCTGGGCGAAGAATTAGAACAGTGGGAAACAGTTCGCTTCGAAGTTGACATTTGCCGTGTAATCCTGCAAGGATACCTGTCACAAGCAAGATATTTCTTGACTGACAACGACTTTACCCATCTTTACGATGCTATTCGCCTGATCGCTTACGAGCTTGGCCTAAGATTCTTCACTGACTATTTGGAAGGCAACGTCTACTTCAGGGTTCAACACGAAGAACATAATCTTGTAAGGGCGCTCATCCAATTCAAGCTCACCGAGAGTATCGAATCTCAGGCAGCAGCCATTTGCGCCATTATAAAGGATATGCGACGCTAAAGCAAAAGATGAATGAGCAGATCTTTGCCCTTCAACCATTTTCCCCGTCGAACGGTCTGTCCGATTTGCAGATGAGAGGGAAAATCGCACGTCACTCCAATAAGATGGTCGTCCATTACGCGCTCCTGGGCCATTTATCGGAGGTTATCATTCAGACTCCTGCAGCCATGCCAGTCCGAAAGACGGCACTTTGGCAGGAAACATGTTTCGAATTGTTCCTCGCCTTTGTAGGTTCAAGTCGCTATTGGGAATTTAACCTATCTCCATCGGGGGACTGGAATGTCTACCGTTTCGATTCCCATCGACAAGGAATGGAGGAGGAACTCACCTTTACAGCGCTACCTGTAAGTGTCCTCAACAAATCGCACTCTTTACTACTCTCTCTAGAATTCAATTTGGACAGAATCGGTCGTGCAAACCAGGCAATGGAGGTCGCCATCTGTGCCGTCATCAAACACAAAGATGACGGGATTAGTTACTGGGCATTGACCCATGGCGGCCCGCAGATCGACTTTCACAAACGTGAAAATTTCATCATTGAATTGTAAGACGTCTGCCAAGGCGGCGGGGATGTCGCATTTCCCGGATAACATACTCTTGCTATATTTCCACGTCGCCCTTTAGTGCCTCCGCTTCATCTTTTTACAATTGGCTTCATTCTGTAAAAGACAACTGATATTCAGCCATCAAAGTTCAGCATTAGGTACTAGTGGCCGACACTTCAAAAAACCCTTTAAATTTTCACTAATTGTAGTGTGTACTTAAGCATTTCCGCCGAGCTCTGCCTTGACCCCTTTGATGATAGACTTAGAAGATCATGCCTGAATTTATATTGAGAGGAATCGTGAAAAAATATGGCGTGTGAGACGGCCATGTGGCCCTGGTCAAGTGACATTGATTCTCGCTCGATTAAAATGAGGGGCTAGAGGGATCTAGATCCTCGTCTGCGTCTGGTATTTTGTCAGCCTGCTCACCTAAGTTTTGGTCAATCACGCGATACCGTTTATTATCCAAGAAATACTTATCGGTATCGTGCTCATCACGTCTCTTGGCTCTTCACTATCTGCCTCAGTTATAATAGGTATGATTTATGAAACGATGTAGAAACCGATAGCAGAGATAAATAGGGCAGGTATTACTCGCCTACTGTAAATACTCTGCTGAGGCATTAACGTCATCCTTTAAGAAATCTGTTATAATTTGTACCATGACCGTAAGGATAAAGCTCTTCGCGTCGTTAAGAAATTACGGCCCTGAGGAGCAGACAGTTGAACTTCCCCAAAATGCCACTATTGAGGATGTCATAACGTTCTTGAAGCTACCTGAGAAAATCCCTTTGCTCAAGATAGTTAACGGTGAGCATAGGAATCTCAAACACCATCTGAAAGAAGGCGATGAGATAGCCCTCTTCCCCCCCATCGCCGGCGGCTAAAACAAGCGCTCTCAAACATCTCCATGTGGCACGTTAACAGAAAGCATCAATTGGACAGACAGCGGTAGTCTTACTACGCTCTCCAATGCCTCGAGTCCTACGGCCTTTCCGTTAAGGAACACGTCTCTGCACCCCAGCCAGAAATCACTGGGCTGATCGGCCAAGAAATCCTTGAAATCAGCTGTTGACAGGTATATACCCTTTCTCAAGAAATCACGTCCCAGGCTGTCCAGCAGAAGATTAAAAAGTTTCATCCGAACAAAACCCTCGCTAGTGGAACATCGTAGGCCTGTTTCCTCGTAAGTAATAGTCCTTCTGAAAGACGAATATTTTCCTCCTCTTCTCAAGGTGGCTCCAACTAGTCCAGGCACGGCAGCGGAAAGGGCTAGGCTTGATCCGTCCCTGATAATTGCTGAATCTAGGTCATCAACAGGCTTTCCATTGAGAATAACACTCTGTATCGTTTCAATGGTGGCAGAGTTTAAGCCTATCTCTTCCAGGAGAAAGATTCTGACGTTGCAACCGACATGGGCTTTAATAATAAACCCTCGCTGTAGTAGTAGTAAAAAGCGCGATATCAAAGTTTCGTCCACAACAAAACAAAGGTGGCTCAACCCGCTGCCGTCTGATGCCATCTCATTGAATGACGCCACCTGGATATCATCCCTTTTTTTGTATCGCTCCATGAACCCTGTGCTCCCCTGGCTAAAAAGGAGAGATTTGCTTCTCTCCTCTCGCCGGGCTAGGTTACCAGTTAAAGACCCTATCAAGGTCTTCGTCTTTGACCTCGAAGGTGACATCATGAGGTGGAAACTTCTCATTATTAAAGAACCGAGGAAGCCGATCATGCTGAGCGGTAAAGCCTGCCCTAGCATTGAAGTCACGCTCCATTGAGAGGACCTTCTTGCCGAGTTCGGTGACGCCGTCGCCAGTAAGATCGAGGCCATAAAAAGCATTGAGCAGGTCAAGGAGGGCCTGGAAGGTATCCGGCTGGTCGAGGATTGCAAATGCTATGAAGAGACACATTCCTGTGGAGTCAATGGCAGCGGTAGCAATCTGGAGATTTCTTGACAGCTCAATCTGTCCCTCCGGTTTCAATGCATTTACATCTCCCCCTACCTTCAACACATTTTGAGCCACCGCATATCCAGCGGTATGGTCTGCCCCCATCGGACTAGTGGCATAGGTTACACCAATACCCTGGACTGCGCGGGGATCATAGGCTGGCATAGCCTGACCTTTTACAACAGGCACCCTTTCCACACCAAATGCCTTTGCGGTAAATGCAGCACCGTTTCCTAGGATTCGTCCCAGATATGATCCTTTGCCGACCTCCTTTACGAAGTTTATAGCCGCCTCTGAATCTCCAAATTTTGCCAACCCCGCTTCCATAGCGATACCGATGGTGGCTCCCATCTCAATGGTGTCGAGGCCGTAATTATCATCTAGAAAGTCAAGCATGGCAATAGCATCCAGATCAGAAATGCCACAGTTCCCACCATGCGCCCAAACTGTTTCGTACTCAGGCTGTTTTGTCAGGTAATGACCGTCCTTATCATGATAAACACCTGAACACTGGATAACGCACCCACGGTGACATCCGTGAGTCGCGACCCCTTTACGCTCGACCTCCAGTGCAGCCTGTGTCTCTCCGCTAATCTTCCCAGCGCCCTCAAAACGGCCTTGCTTAAAATTGTAAGTGGGATATCCTCCCACTTCATTAAGTATATTGGTTAAGACATTGGTGCCATATGCGGGCAACCCTTGCCCGGTGACAGGATGTTTCCGGAGGCCTTCAACAAATCTTTTATTCGCGTCTTTGAATTTTTCAGAATCCTTGGGCGATCGCATTTTCATTTCCGCATCATCGAGGACAATGACTTTAACCCCCTTGGCGCCCATGACAGCTCCAACCCCTCCACGTCCAGCATGTCGAGTTGGCCTGAGTTCCATATCCGTGAATGCGACAGAGGCAGCGCTCATCTTCATCTCACCCGCTGGCCCGATTGAGATGCAAGCAATTTTAAGACCATACTCACCTTTCATCTTTTCGATTAGATCATAATTGGGTAGCAACTTGAGGGTGTTGTCAGGGATAATCTTCACACCATCTTTATTGATAAAGATCCTGTAAAGGGTATCATCTTTCGGTTTCCCTTCGAGGACTATGGCTGCGTACCCTAGTCTCGCCAGAACCTGGGCAGCCTGTCCTCCAGAATTAGCTTCCTTAATGCCGCCAGTGAGCGGACTCTTGCAGCCCACAGAGATACGTCCTGACATGGCGGCTATGGTTCCACTCAGCATGCCGGGTGCGATAACCAGCTTGTTCTCTGCTCCCAAGGGATGGCATAAGGGGGGAACCTCCCTCGAGACTATTGCAGAGGTCATGGCCCTGCCACCCAAGCCGGCGTACTCTCCAAGAGGGGTTTCGTTTGTCTTTGGACCGCCCACTGCACCCATGTCAATTCTTAGAATCTTGTCCATTTTTTCCTCCTCGTACGATAGAATTCGGCAATTCTTAACATTGCCCAGGTTGCGTTTGTTTAAAATGAGTCGTCTTACCTTATATCCGCCAAGATCAGCTGATGGGAACCTCCTTAAGCTAGCGGATTTCTGTTCCTAATTGTACTAAAAGGTAACTTGTTACCATTAGGGTATTTCTTAACTCATACCTTAATCCTTTCAGTTCTATCTTAGCATCAAAGCATCAAACTTCTAAAGTCTGCAATCTATTTCTATTTTCTCATGTCTGGATTGGCACCTGCAACAAGCTCTTTAAATTGCTGCTCTAAAGACGGCCCAATTATTCGTTAATCCCACCTTCTGAAGAGCTGTATTGTCACAAAGATGCTCCAAGGTCTTTTACCAGTTCTTCCACTAAAAATATAAGTTGTTCCACATCAAAGTATCTGTCTGCTGAGGAGTCAAATCGAATAGTGACCTTTGATTCAAATTCATCCTCTTCTGGCCAGTAAAGTATAAGGACCGGTATTCTTGGAAAGACATGCACAAGCCATGCATAAGGGGTTGAAAACTCCTGTTGGCGCTCCGCGCCATATTCATCGAGTAGCACAGACACTTTTTGAAAGTGTCTGTCAAGCAACTCCCTCATCGGCTCCTCACATTCTCTCTTAAATGCCTCAACTTTCATCAGCCCGCCCCGTAGTTCGCTATGTAAAACCCATTTGGCAGCAAGGCCTTCACTGCCGCCATTATTGATGTAGAGGAGCAAGAGTATCCTCATCCATTGTGTGAGGTGTTTCTGCGCTTGAATGTCTCCATCGGATCCAACATTAACATCTCTCCCGAAACATCTGAGAAGGAGCCGGCCTTCTTTCAGTTCGGCACCGAGATTATTCGAGACTGCTGCAAATTCAACATCCCTCATTTTCTCTTTGAGGCTCACAATTAAATTTTCCCGCCAATCGGATTTCTTGATAAAAGTCGACATCTCGGAGGTTTCTTTTTCTGTTAACTGGAGACACTCTGAAAGGTCAGCCTCGCCGTTTAAGAGTGCAAAGACGAACGGCATACAGGCCTTCTGCCGACAGATACCGCAGTTTGTTCGTGGCAGTTTCTTATAAATCTCTATAGGGTTCATTTTTCTACATTTATTACCAAATATATCATGTTAGCTTGCTCCTGTCTGTTTCCACTTGTTGGCCACAGAATATCCGGGTCGGATCCAGGGTTCTTCAGCTTGATGATATCTTCTTCTGTCTTAATGTAACGAGCTTCACAGTCCTTAGGTTTGCGTGTCTTGGTCACGGTAACCGTGTTGCCTCCGTCCGGATGAGAATTGCTGCAGCGTTTTTAGACAACTTTTCTCCCATACTCTTTTTGGAAGTCTCATTTGCGACGACTTCTGAAACCGTGAAAGACCACTTGGCCCGAAAAACAAGAAAAAAACAACGCTATCCGCCTCATGTCTCTTCTTTCATCTAAGTAGTTTGAATCGTGACATAGAACATCTGGGTTCCCCGCTTTACAAGGACAAGCACCGGCTTATTTTTTCCATCCTTTTTTACTGCAGAATTGTAGTCGTTAAGGTCCTTTATCGTTATACGGTTGACCTCTTTGACCACATCGCCGACCTGTATCCCCGCATCATCAGCTGGACTTCCCGGCTGTACATTCACAACCACAACGCCGCTCTTGTCTTTCAAGTGAAGCTCCTTCATGACTTGGGTTGTTATGCTCTGTACGGTCAACCCGAGCCCTTCCGGAAACACTTGCGAGGCTGCGGGCATAGTGCCGACGGACATCTCAGCCACTTTAACAGCAAGGGTCAGCTCTTTTGAGTCGCGTATGATCTTCACATTAACCGTTTTCCCTGGGGGCGTTTCAGCGACGAGTAAAGGGAGATCCGACATTTTTTTGATCTCACTTCCGTCAACGGACACAATCACATCTCCACGCTTTATGCCTGCGGCATCAGCGGGACCTCCTGGCACTACTTCTGCGACAAGGGCTCCCTGCGTCTCTTTCAGTCCAAAGGCCTGGGCGATTTCCGGTGTTATGCTCTGCACGGAAACACCTATCCAACCCCTTGTAACCTTCCCTTTTTCCTTTAAAGGGGGGATATTTTTTAAGCCATATTACTAGGAATTGCGAACCAGATACCTTGTCCTGAAGGGATTATGGCTGAATTTATCCCGATTACCTCTCCCCGCAGATTGATAAGAGGCCCGCCACTGTTGCCAGGATTAATCGGCGCATCCGTCTGAAGAAAATTATCATAAGATCCTGACCCGATAACACGTCCCGTAGCACTGATTATGCCTTGTGTGACCGTTTCTTCAAGACCGAAAGGGTTTCCAATGGCGAGCACCCAGTCGCCCACCCGCATCTTGTCTGAATCCCCGAGAGAAAGGGCAGGCAGGTCTTTAAAGAAAGATGAAATCTTGATCAGTGCCAGGTCGGTCTTAGAGTCCCTGCCTATGACCTTTGCTTTAAACTCTCTGCCGTCTGCCAGTTTAACTTTTATTTCATCTGCCCCATCTACAACGTGATTATTTGTGATGATATACCCATCCTTGTCGATAATGAAGCCTGATCCAAGGCTCTGCTGTTTCAACTCCCGGTCAGGAATACCGCCGAAGAACCTATTGAAAAAATCTCCAATGGGGCCCCCCTCATCAGGACTGAAAAAATGTCTGAAAGGACGGCCAGGTATCTTCACTATCGAAGTAGTGCTGATATTCACGACAGCGGGCTTCACCTTGGTCACGAGGTCAGCAAACGACTGGGGAAAGCCGACGACTGTCTCTCCTGCTTTCATTTTTTCGCATCCAGTCTGTAAGACGAAGAAGCTGAATAGAAGAGATGAGAAAAAAATGACTGCTACCCTGTAAGCGGGACACCGTGTTCTCATATCTTATCTCCTTTATACTTTATGCTTTTAAAAAACGATAAAATATTCTCCTTAGAGGCTTCCTTAAAATGACAGCTTATGAAAGCTTTCCGTGCTGGATGTCATATAATATAGATAATATTTCTTTGTTGAGCTTTGTCAAGAAGAAGAACAGCCAAACTCTGTTCTTCTTGTAACCGTATTTCTATTCGGTGCCCTATGAAGAGCAGAGTATCGGTGTACACTGTAAAAGAGGAGAAGAAGATGCACTGGCGCGCTATTGAACGAGGATGAACTTCAGCTGGCTGTTCATTGCCGTCTTTACCGTTTTTATTTTCCACGGTGTGATCCATCTTTTAAAGCTGATTTCCGGAAGCAGAGAGAGAGAACCCTATGGAGAACCACCGATTCAAATTCTAAAGAAGCGGTGTGCGAGTGGGTAAATAACACGGGATGAATTTTGGAAATGAACGATGAGCTTACAAAAAAATTTGCTCAGGGCAAATAGCCGGCATGCTCCAAAAGAGATACCTTTCCATTAGCATAGGTGTTTTTGTTTTATTTATCACATATCTTCATTAGTCAACTATTCCAACGATATATTCTCTTCATGATGTTTATAAGGAATTTTACTATATACCTATTTTTTTCGGAGCGCTCGCGTTTGGTCTGAGGGGAAGTCTCTTGATATACCTAATCTGTTGTTATTTTTGAACTCCCCTTTGTTATCACAGGTTGGACAGGGGCTTTCGCATCTGAAGTGAGCAGACTGTTACATCTGTTGCTGCAAGGGTTTTTTACAATTTTCGCCGGATATCGCGTAAACAGAGAAAGGAAAATAAGGGAACAGACAGAAAAAGAGAGACACCTTGCAAGGACCGGACAGGTTGCTACCACAATCGTCCACGATTTGAATAATCCTATTATCACTATCCTCGGTCTTTCAACCCGCATTAAAGACAGGAAGGGGGATGTCGACGAGGCGATAGACATCGTCATGAATTCAGCCCTTATTATGCAAAAGATAGTCCAGGATGTGCTAGACTTCTCAAAGCCGCTTCGGCTGACTCTAAAACAAGAAGACATTCGGGATGTAATCGCCGGAGCCTATCAATTCTGCGATGAGAAAGCGAAGGAAGGCGAGGTACATCTATCGGTAGAGGTGCCCACTCAGCCGATATATGTTGATATAGACGGTATTCACATGGAAAGGGCGTTGATAAATCTCCTCGGCAACGCAATTGAAGCCTCCGTAAGAGGTCAAGACGTGAGAGTCGTTACAGTACCAGGTAAAGATACACTGACTATCACTAAAGTAGAACAAGGGCCTGGCATGGATCGGAAAACCATTGAAAATATATTCACCCCGCTCTATACAACGAAGAAAGATGGAAAAGGACTCGGGATGCCCATTGCAAAAAAGGTAGTCGAGGCTCACAAAGGAAAAATACACGTTGACTCTCAACTCGGCGTAGGGACGAGCGTCAGGATAGAATTACCCTATCAGGGCAATAAATGATGAAGGATCAATTGAAAAAAAGGCAAGAGGAAGCTCTGCTTTGATGGATTTAAGAGTCAGAAATACATCGGAGTACAAGAAGATCTCTATTGAAGAGTCTCTTAATCTCTTGGACACTTCGAAAGACGGTCTTGCTGACGCCGAGGTTGGGAAAAGACTTGAACTCTTTGGATTTAACGAAATTTTAGAGAAAAAGAAGAATCCCTTTCTCGACTTCTTGCTGCGTTACTGGGGGCCCATGCCGTGGTTGTTGGAACTTGCAATGGGGCTTTCATTTATATTGAGTCATTACCTAGAGGGAGTCATAATTTTTGTGTTGCTCACGGTAAATGCCGTCATTGGGCAGGTGCACTCACACGGCTCCCAAAAGGCCATCGAACTTCTCAAGAAGAAGCTAGCGATCAAAGCGAAGATATTGCGTGATGGCAAGTGGGTTATGTATGAAGCTAAGGGAATTGTGCCAGGAGACATCATCGCTGTTGGACTCGGTGACATCGTTCCGGCCGACGCCAAAATTATAAGTGGCGGTCTTTCCCTTGATCAATCAGCCCTGACCGGAGAATCTCTACCAATAGAGACACACGAGGCCGACATAATTTATTCGAGTTCAGTAGTGAGGCGTGGAGAGGCAAGGTGCGCGGTAGTCAATACAGGCGCAAACACATACTTCGGCAAAACGGCAGAACTCGTCAAAACAGCAAAACCCAAATCCCACCAGCTGGAAGTGATGATGACTATGGTCCGATATATGATGTATCTAGGCATAACGGGATTGGTTTTAATTTTGGCATACGGTGTAATTATGAGATTAGAAGAGCATATCTTTACGATGCTGACCCTGGCTGTAATCTTTCTTATGGGCGCGGTCCCCGTGGCCCTTCCAGCAGTGCTCACCATAGTACAGTCCGTCGGAGCGATGGAGCTTGCAAAAAAAGGAGCGCTTGTCACCAGACTCGATTCGATCGAGGATGCCGCTTCGATAGATGTCCTCTGCCTTGATAAGACAGGTACGATAACTCAGAATAAATTATCGGTTGTTAATAGCATACCGTTCGCCGGATATACGAATGAGGATGTTGTCAGGATAGCTGCTCTTGCATCCAGTGAAGAGAGTATGGACATCATAGACGTTGCGGTCAAGGGATACGCTAAAAGCATGAGAGTCGATTTCAATGCTTACAAACAGATCTCTCATATCCCTTTTAATCCTTCGATTAAGAGGACTGAGGCGATAATTACGGTCGGTGTAAAACGTTTTAAAGCAATTAAAGGCGCCGCCCAGATTGTTATCTCCATGTGCCGGGGAATTGACAAAGAAGAGATGGAAAAAGCAACCGGTATCATAGAAGAGCTTTCCCGCAAAGGATACCGAACCATAGCAGTTGCCCGTTCGGAAGGAGACAACTTGGACAATCTTAAACTCGTAGGATTGCTGCCACTGGCTGATCCACCCCGGCCAGACTCCAAAAGCATGATAGAACAAGCAAGAAAGCTCGGGATAAAGCCGATCATGCTTACTGGCGATAGCATGGCCATAGCTAAAGAGATAGCCCTTCAGGCGAGGATCGGCGGCAGAATAATTCGTATGGCGGATATCGAGGGCTTAAGCGAGGATGAGCAGATGAAGGTCATCGGCGAAAGCGATGGGTTTGCTGAGATATATCCCGAGGACAAGTATAAGATTGTGAAACTTCTTCAGTCCAGGGGTCACTTAGTAGGGATGACCGGAGATGGTGTTAACGATGCACCAGCGCTGAAACAAGCTGAGATGGGGATAGCGGTGAGCAATGCGACTGACGTGGCAAAGGCGTCTGCAAGCGTCGTTCTGACGGAACCGGGGATAAGTGTCATAATTAATGCAGTAACAATAAGCAGACAAACCTATCAGCGAATGCTGACATGGGTTATTAATAAGGTTACAAAGGTAATAGAATTCGTCGGTCTGCTGACCGTGAGCTTCTTCTGGCTGCATGATATTGTGCTCTCTCTCCTCGGGATGTCTCTACTTGTATTTGCAAACGACTTCGTAACCATGTCGTTGGCAACCGACAATGTAAAACATACGCCTAATCCGAACATGTGGAATGTGAAAAATATAACTCTTGCGTCGCTCGTGCCGGGAATGCTTTTGGTTGTGGAGGGCATCATCATCATCCTGCTGGGCATGAAATATTTTCATCTTGAATGGGAGAAGTTACGGACCTTGGTGATGCTGAATCTGATATTTAACAGCCAGTTCCGAGTCTTGATCGTACGGGAGAGGAGGCACTTCTGGTCATCGCTTCCATGCAAGGAGTTACTGATCTCTAGCGCGGCAACCATAATGGGATTTGCACTGTTGGGCGTATACGGTATCTTTATACCGTCCCTTACGCTGCATCAGGTCGCAACGGTTTTTATATTTTCGGCGGTGTTTACGCTTGGCATTGATTTCCCGAAGTTCTATATATTCAGCAGATTCAAATTATGATTGAACAGCTGATAGCCCCCTCCCTCATGTGTCAACAAACTTATTGACTATCACATGTGATGTGTCTACTTGAACACAGATAGCCTCTAGAAGAAGCCAATGGAGTTGCCCCTATTAAACCGGACACGCCTCTAACTTATCCGAGAGTCTACGGAACTCCCGTGGCGATCTCATTTTCAGTGCGCTGTGAGGATGATTCTCATTATAGTCTTCAAACCAATCCGGCAACTGCTCCATCAGCGCAACAGCATCAGGTATTGCATGGATTCTCACATAGTCCCTTTTAAAGGTCTTTACGAACGCCTCAGCCATGCCATTGGACTCAGGGCTCCGATAGGGCGAACAAGCACACAGTCCCAAGGCATGGGCCATTTTCCTTGTATCGGTGGCCGTATAGGGCGAGCCGTTGTCACTGAGCCATTCAATAGGGCTAGGCACATTGTCCACACTGCCGAATCGACTCTCTATGGTTTCGATCATCAAATCTCTCACCATATCACCCGAGATGCCCCCTGTAGCGGCAATGTAGCTCATAAGCTCTCGGTCACAGCAGTCCAGACTGAACGCTACCCGCACCCTCTGGCCATTGTCGCAGCGCACCTCGAAGCCATCGGAACACCAGCGCTGGTTGCTCTGTTCTGTCATGACCGTGCCCTCATGGCTCCACGCAGGTTTCCCCGTGTAGCGCGTAAGCAGAAGTCCGTGTGCCTTCATGTCTGCGCAGTCTGTTTACTATGGCGGCCACCCTTCGATAGCCGTATGTCGGTCTTCTGTCGATGACTTGCCTGATGAGCGGAAGGTCATCAGCATCTTCAGGCTTAGGGTTATACCTGCCTCTCGTTGTTCCTTCAGCAGCCTTCCTGAGGTATTGTTGCGAACGGGAGACTTCCAGGGTATCGCTGACCGTCTTCATCGGATATCGTCCTTCGGCCACAAGGGCATGCGCGATATCAGTTTTTTTTCACGAGCTATCTGGATAGCATCTTTGAGAATTTCCACTTCCATGGTCTTTTTTCCCAAAAGACGCTCTAACTCCCGAACCTTTGCTTTCAACACCTTGACCTCTGAGAGGGGAACAACCTTTTCCTCTGCACGTATTGCTGAAAATGCTCCAGCATGCATGAGCTTCCTCCAGTGGAACAGCTGGTTGGGATGTATTCCGTATTTCCTGGCTACTGCTGATATGCTCATGCCAGGCTGCTCTGCTTCCTCAATCAATGCTCTCTTTTCCTCAGGGCTCCAACGCCTCCGCCTCTGCACCGAGGTGATGACTTCTACCGGACTCATACGCCTCCTTACCTTCGTTGTAGGCATAATTTTACCACTATTCCTACAACTTATCATGGTTCGTACTTGTGTCCGGTTTAATAGGGGCTACTTCAGCCAAGAGTTTCGCCACACAAGGTGTATATGAATTCAATATTGTATCACTTCATACATATAGAGTGATCGGGTATCCTCGGACGAGTCCAAATACGCGAGCGCATGTGACAGTTTCACTTTTTTTTTATCAGCTTGCTCAAGAATGTGTCGACCGGCGCTTATCTGTGCGGTGGAGAACGACCAAGTGGCTTGGAAGATGCTTGACCTAGACAACGAGTTCCGCCGCTTTTTTCCCGGACTCCAAGGTGTCAGTCTGCACCAGTTGCGGGAAAAAGCGCACCCAGAGCGCAACAACTATGATCGTGCCAAAGCCACCGATCAGGACAGCGCAAACCGTGCCAAAGAAGGCCGCGGTAATCCCTGATTCGAACTCACCCAGTTGGTTCGATGTTCCGATAAACAATGAGTTGACGGCACTTACCCGGCCCCGCATCTCGTCAGGTGTCTCGATTTGGACCAGTGAGTGCCTTATGACGACGCTGATCACGTCAGAGGCTCCGAGCACGGCAAGGGCAGTCAGGGACAAAATGAATGATTTCGAAATCCCGAACACGATGGTTGCAATCCCGAATATTGCCACAGCAATGAACATGGTTCTGCCCACTCGGCGCTTGAGTGGGCGGCGCGCTAGGAAAAGGGACATGGTGAGCGCGCCTACTGCAGGCGCTGAACGGAGAAAACCCAGCCCCCATGGTCCGGTCATCAGGATGTCGCGCGCATAGATCGGCAGAAGGGCTGTGGCACCGCCCAGAAGTACGGCAAAGAGATCAAGGGATATGGCACCAAGGATGTCGGGACGGCTGCGGATGAAAGCGATGCCGGCGAATACCGATTTGATACTTGCAGGTTCACGCACAATAGGACCGCGCACGGAGCGGATAAGACCGAGAAATACGCTAGCAGCCAGGAACAGGAGTCCTACTGCTACATAGACTTCGGTCGGGCCCAGAGTATACAAGACACCGCCGAGTGCTGGCCCGACAATCGTTGCGGTCTGCATCGCCGACGCAGACCAGGCAAGTGCTCTCGGAAGAAGGCTGCCACTGACCAAGCCGGGCAGGAGCGACTGCATGGTCGGCCCTTCGAAGGCGTGTACGGCGCCGACGACGAACATGATGATGAGTATGGTCTCCTCGCTCTGCCAGCCGGCAACACTCCCCCAGGCTAGTGCCAAAGCAGCAAGGCCTTGAACGATCTGACAGAGCCGCGCAATTGTGCGGCGGTCATAGCGGTCTGCAACATGGCCCACTGCGAGCGTCAACAGGAACATGGGCAGGAACTGCGCAAGGCCGACGAGACCGAGATACAATGCACTCCCCGTGAGAGCGTAGATCTGCCAACCCACGGCAACGGCCTGCATCTGGAAGGCGACCATGGTCGCCACCCTAGCGAACCAAAACAGGACGAAAGGACTATACCGCCGGACCGCTTGCAGTTCTTCTCGGTCGAGAGAGGAGATCATGTAGTCATTAAGATTGGGTAAAATAGGCCAGATACTTGTATGCTATCTGGATAACGTCCTCCGCGCTGCGGTTTAGCATCCTTTTTATGTCTTGCCATAGTCCAATATTACCACACTATCAGAAATTCATCCCTGACCTTTCAGACAAGCCTGATGGAAGGGGACTGCTTGCCCGATAAGTTAAAACGAGCAAGGAGGAAGGCCTTGGAAACTACTGACCGCTGTCGAAAAGGCCGGGAAAAACTAAGACAAGTTGACTAAAAAGCTGGCGAACGTGTCATCTAAAACCCTGTCTCGCCGCAACGCTTCTTCCACGGGAATACCTTTTGATCCATTGGGAAGAATGGCCCACGGTGCCCACCCTTGGCCAATTTACCCAGGCTGTGAGCATTTAACATAGTGTTGAGTTCCCGGATATTGGCTTATCATAAACATTAAGTTTCTGGGGATTTGGGCCTTCCCGTCCGTGCGAATTTTGTTTATCATAATCTCACCCAAACACTCGTTAAGCTTTAGCCAATAATCGCACGCACGCTGAATATCTTCTTGTACTTTCTGGACAAGCACGTTTTTTCTCTCCGCAAAAAGTGCGTCAAGCTTTTCGTTAAGCTCCCGTGCTTCCCATGCTTTTGCCTCTTTGAGTAGTTCAATGGTTCTCAAGATTGCATTGCGTCCACGGTCAGAAAGAGAAATCCGATTCCCTGCTTTTTTTCTCTTGTAGTTCATATAATTAGACATAGCCAAGAAATCGCCGCGCATGCCGTTCTAAAATTGTTCTAAAATTGCCTCATCGCGGGCATCACAAGCTCTACTACCGCGATGATCACACAAAGCAAGAGGGGAGATTGTATCTCTCCCCTCTTGCTCTATGATACTGCCTTGTCAACTGCTAATTCCGCTTCTAGTCAGCAGTCCTTGGAAAATGTGTGTGGTCGCCCTCATAATCTGAGCATTTTAATTTCAATCCCGGCGGCGGGGGGTCCCCGGTACCGGTCGTCAGACATATTCCGCTTCCTACATCAATAGGTACAGGACGAAGAATACAGTTTGGATCAAACAGTCCGTGATAGTCATTCCCGAGGGTCGACACGTTGTGAATACAGTTGATACCACCACCGCATGGGTATGCGTTTCCGCAGAATGCGCTGTGAGGGTGGTAAGATGTCTGCTTGGAATAGCTTTCACTGTTCCTGAGCCAGTTCAGATTGTTCACTCCACCGTTAA
>JBKQMP010000070.1:0-34234 GCA_052146665.1 Dissulfurispiraceae bacterium | reverse complement strand
GGTTCCCGCTCTCGAGCACTTCACACCACGACAACGATGTAATTATCGACGGCAATTTGGTAAATACCAATCCCGCCGGACACATCGACTATACTTTTGTGTACGGCATTGGTGTAACATTGAATTTTTAGGTTGCGCGTACCGAAGACGATTTTAAGAGGAGGAATCCCCATGAACCTTGTAATTTGGCTGCCGGCAATGTTAATTCTGGGCATCGGCGCAATGACACTGTGTTACCTGTTCATAAAAGCTTGTGAAAAAATCTAAGAGGGAGGTGGTCTGAATGATCTATCTGACAATGGCCGTCGTGGTCTTCTTATTCGTTTATCTTTTCATGGCCCTGATACGGCCGGAATGGTTCTGATAAAGCCATAAATTACGACTGAAATACTATATATCAAAGGAGATATATTATGTTCTTGCAAATCTGGTTTCTACCAATTTCGCTCTTGGTGACTGCAAGTGTGATCGCATTCCCCTTGAGCCGCTATTTTGCCTGGATCATGGATGCAAAATACAAGCCCTTGCCGGTCTTTGGTTGGTTCGAAAAACGCCTAGACAGCGGTCCTCAAAACTGGAAACAGTATGCGGGCTCTTTGCTCATTTTCAACACCCTGCTCTTTGTCTTCGGCTACCTCGTGCTGGTCCTTCAGCAATGGATGCCTCTTAATCCCGATGGTAAGGTGATGCTGGCACCGAGCACAATCTTCAATAGCGTGATATCGTTCATGACGAACACGGACCTCCAGCATTATTCGGGGGATCAACATTTATCTAATTTTAGTCAGATTTTCTTTTGCATCGCCAATATGTTTATATCGGCAGCCATCGGCTTCTGCGCGCTGACGGGGATCATCCGAGCCTTGCGCGGCGACTCCTCTCTTGGTAACTTTTTCGTAGACATGTGGCGGGTGCTGATTTACATGTTTGTCCCGATCGCTTTTATCATAGGACTCTTTCTCATGATACAAGGCAGTCCGATGACCCTGGAGAGTTCTCATCAGGTCTCAACCCTCGAACCTGCCGCGATGGGAACTACTGACACGGGCGAAGTGAAAAAACAGAATATTGTGGTTGGTCCAGTAGCGGCCCTTGAGGCCATCAAGATGCTCGGGACCAACGGAGGTGGATTTTACGGGATGAACTCCGCTCATCCCTTCGAAAATCCCACGGCCGCCTCAAACTTCGTGACCACTCTGTCGATGATGATGTTCCCTTTTGCACTTGTTCTAATGTACGGCCGCATGTTGGGTCGATTCCGACACGGGATCGTCATTTTTTCGATTATGCTCACGCTGATGGCCTGCACCATTGGCTGGTCGGTTTACTATGACACCCTGAAACCGAACCCGGCGATGACCGCCAATCCCATGGCCCGAACATACGAAATCCCAAGTCCTACAGCTCCGGGGGGGAAACAGGCGGTATCCTTACCAGCTGTGCCCAGCATGCCGGTGGACCAGCATCTCGGCAACCTTGAGGGCAAGGAGATGCGGTTTGGCACTTCAGCAGGCGCCACGTTCGCGGCGATAACGACAGATGTGACCTGCGGTGCCGTAAACGCGGAAGCCGATAGTCTTAATCCGCTTGCCGCCCTGTCGCCTATGGTGGGGATGTGGCTAAATTGCATCTTCGGCGGCAAGGGTGTTGGCATGATCAACATGCTGCTGTATATCATTATAGGCATTTTCCTGGCCGGCCAGATGGTGGGCCGGACTCCAGAGTACCTGGGCAAGAAGATTGGCGCCCGTGAGATGAAGCTCGCTACCATCGCCTTGCTGGTTCATCCATTTCTGATCCTGATGCCGAGCGGCCTCTTTGCGGCGACGGACTGGGGAATAAAGGCCATGAGCAATCCGGCTGCTCACGGATTATCACAGGTCGTCTACCAATTTTCCTCGGCTTCTGCCAACAACGGGTCTGCCTTCGACGGCCTAGGGGTCACTTACGGTTTTTTCAACAATCCGAACCCAGCTCCTGAGGCCATCCCATGGGATATTGCTGCTGGACTTGTGATGATTTTCAGCCGCTTTCTGCCAATTGTCGCACCCATGGCGATGGCAGCATTCCTCGGAGAAAAAAAGTCCAGTCCATTCGGGTTGGGGACCCTTCGCGATGACAGCCCTACGTTTGCGTTCCTCCTTTTGGGTACTATTGTCATTATTGGCGCGTTACTCTTCCTGCCGATTGCAACTCTTGGACCGGTAGCAGAGCATTTGGGCCCTATTCCGTTTGGCGGCTAACGATAGGAAAACATACGAACCATGGAACCCATTGAAGATATGAAGATGCATTACGAGATGAATATTGGTAAAAGGAGTGTCAGATGAATGAAGTATCAAATGTGAAAATAACCTTACCAGAGGCTGATCAGCCTTCAGGCCGGCAGAAGCCGCCGAAGCGCATGAAATCGCGAAGCCTGATGGATAAAGAAACAGCGCTGTCAGCATTCAAGCAGTCATTCATTATGCTACGGCCTGACATCCAGTGGAAAAATCCTGTGATGTTCGTCGTTGAGGTTGGAGCTTTTTTGACGTTACTGTATATCGTAAAGGCGGCACTCGGCGGCGCTGAGAGCCAGGTTCCAATCAGCTATTTTATCTCGCTTGACGCATGGCTTTTCGTAACCGTGCTATTTGCCAATTTTGCTACCGCCCTGGCTGAAGCGCGCGGCAAGGCCCAGGCTGACTCTCTCAGGAGCGCCCGTCGTGATACGGTGGCCTATCAACTGAACGCCGCTGGCGGCATAGAGGAGGTTTCCTCGTCTGCCCTGAAGCCAGGCGATAAGGTTGTGGTGGAGGCAGGACAGATGATCCCAAGCGATGGGGATATTATAGAAGGTGTCGCCTCAATCAATGAGGCGGCGATCACGGGCGAGTCGGCACCGGTCATTCGCGAAGCCGGGGGAGACCGGTCCGGTGTGACCGGGGGAACTACCGTGCTTTCCGACCGGATAGTTGTTCAAATTACCCACGCACCAGGCGACACTTTTCTCGACAGGATGATCGCCTTGGTTGAAGGGGCTATCCGTCAGCGGACTCCGAACGAGATCGCCCTGACACTCGTGCTCTCCGCCTTGACACTGGTTTTTCTGATAGTGGTTGTTCCTCTTTGGGCGATGGCTTGGAACGCCGAGCAGTATATGATGGGTTACCTTGGCGTCCAGCAGCCATTAAAGAGCCTCGGTACAGATGTGCCCACGCTCATTGCGCTTCTGGTTTGTCTCATTCCCACTACCATCGGAGCATTGCTTGCGGCCATCGGAATAGCGGGAATGGATCGTGCCCTGCAGGCCAATATTATCGCAAAGAGCGGTAAGGCCGTGGAGTTGGCAGGGGACGTCGATACGGTTCTGCTTGACAAGACAGGCACTATCACGCTGGGTAACAGACAAGCTACAGAGTTCCTTCCACTGGGGAAATATTCGATGGCCGATCTAGGGCGCATGGCGGCACTTTCCTCCCTCGCTGATGACACCCCCGAGGGTAAGAGCATTCTAAGGCTGTTTGAAAAACTGGATGGTGGTATTCCCGAAGTGCCTGCCAACGCGAAATTTTCGCCCTTTACCGCGCAAACACGTATGAGCGGTGTTGATTTTCCTGATGGCCGACGGATACGAAAAGGGGCCCCCGATGCTGTGATTAAATTCGTTACGGCAAATCATGGCAGCATACCAGATGACCTCAAAGGGTCGGTCAATGCTGCGGCCACGAAGGGCGCCACACCACTCGTCGTGTCAGAGGACGCAAATATCATCGGTGTCGTCGTTCTTGAGGACATTTTAAAACCCAACATGTATGAACGCTTCGCACGTCTGAGAAAAATGGGATTACGGACGGTCATGATCACCGGAGACAATCCTCTCACCGCCGCAACCATTGCCGCGCAGGCCGGAGTTGATGACTTTCTTGCCGAGGCAACACCTGAAACCAAACTGGCATACATCCGCAAGGAACAGGCGGACGGGAAATTGGTAGCCATGATGGGAGACGGTACAAACGATGCTCCCGCCCTGGCCCAAGCTGACGTTGCTTTGGCAATGAATGCGGGAACTCAGGCTGCCAAGGAAGCTGCCAACATGGTAGATCTGGATAGTGATCCCACCAAACTGATTGAAGTCGTGGAGGTAGGTAAGCAGCTGCTAATGACGCGAGGTTCGTTAACGACCTTCTCAATCGCCAATGACGTAGCGAAATTCTTTGCGATTATACCAGCGCTTTTTGCAGGCACTTTACCATGGTTGGGCGCAATGAATATTATGCATCTGCATTCTCCGACGTCCGCCATTCTTTCAGCGGTCATCTTCAATGCGATCATTATTCCTTTGCTTATACCGATCGCGCTTAAAGGTGTTGCTTACCGGGCGCTCGGCGCCGATGCCCTGCTCACGAGGAACATGCTGATATGGGGGCTTGGAGGCGTGATAGTACCGTTTATCGGCATCAAGCTGATTGACATGGTCATGGTTGCACTGAACCTAATCAGCTAAGTTTCTTTGGATCAAGGAGGACATCAATATGTCGAAATATATTTCAAGAAGCCTTCTGCTTTTAGCATCAGCAATTGTGATCTGCTGCGTGATCTATCCGTTGGTCTTGTGGGCCATAGGACAGACGCTGTTCCCTTTTCAGAGCAACGGAAGCCTGCTGAAAGGCCCTGACGGCAATGTCGTGGGCTCTCGGCTTATTGCACAGCCATTTACCAAGGACGAGTACTTTCAGCCCCGGCCTTCTGCGGCATCTTATGATGCGTCTGCTTCATCCTCATCGGCCCTTTCGGCCTCTAATTATGCCCTGCGCGACCGGGTTGGCCGTTCGTTGGGACCCATAGTCACATATAAAGGAGGTCCCAAGGCAGGGAAGCCTGTGGCCCCGGATATCGAACAGTGGTTACAGAAAGACGCCTTCCAGGGCAACCCGCACATTGTTGCCCAATGGGCTGACCTGCACAACTCTCTTGCACAGGCATGGGTAACCGGAGATCCAACGCACGGGCCCTATGTCGACAATTGGGCAAAAGCACATCCGGCGATTGTGGCCCAATGGATTAAAGACAACCCAACCACTCCTCAACCGAAGGCGGCTGATCTGGCTGTAGTGTTCTTCGAGAATTTTTCAAAAGAACACCCAGGACAATTCCCATCCGCAGTTAGTCATCAGGGAGCCGATGGCAAGACTGTAACAACTATTGAGCCCGTAAAGGAGGGTTCAGATATCCAGTCGACCTTCTTCACCATGTGGCGTGATGACCATCCCGGCGCAGAACTCCAGGACGTTCCCGGCGACCTGGTCACTGCCTCTGCTTCCGGGCTTGATCCTCATATCAGCCTGCAGAACGCTGAGTTTCAGCTCGATCGGGTTGCCTCTAAATGGGCGGCAAACCTCAAACGTGATCAGTCGGCACTCCGAAAAGAGATCGAGCAGATATTGCAGAAGAACGCCACTGCTCCCTTTGGAGGACTCACCGGTGAGAAGTTTATCAACGTGCTTGAAGTCAATCTCGAGCTTGTCAAGCGATACGGGCCACCGTCGTTATAGGCGCACACAATCGGAAAACAGTTGCGATACCGCGGGGCATTTGTCCCGCGGGGCACCATCAAATTACGAGAGACGAAGGCCGATCTTATCAATTCGGACTAGGGCTCTTCAGTTTTCTCAGGAAAGCTTTACTAAGAAGAGGCGAATCAATGGAATCACTCGAAAAAAAATTGAGGGAAATAGAGAAGGATGAAATCATTCACGCATTTCAAGAATGTAACTTCGTCAGGACCAGAGCCGCGAGAGGACTGGGCATTACCGTGGGGATGATCAGATATAAGATCAAGAAGTATGGCTTACGGATAAAGGAGGTGGGATCGGACTAGGATAGCGGCGCAAAGCAACACCGGCGCCAACAATAGCAATGCATTGTTTATTCTTGAAATAAAGAAGGGCTAGAGATGAAAAAAAATTATCAGTATTCCCCTTGTTGTGCCCATTGTGTCGTGCGCAAATATTCCAGTGCGTGTTTCCGCCGCTTCCTATTGCCCTTCTGCTCTCTATCACCGACACGTGCCCGAAGTGCTCCCGCCAGTGGGCGAAATAGAGTACCTGTTTCGAAGCGGCATTGAGTAGTTAAAATGGCGATTTATCCTGGAGACATCCTTACCGTATATGGAATAACTTCACTAAGTGACATGAGGATAATTGGTAAGATTAAGATGATATCGCATGTCGTAGAAACTTACCAGAAAAGAGAGGTCATCGAAGGGGAACTTAAGACCAATGACATGACCCAAATCGGAAAAGTTGCCTGTTCAGAGATTAATGCAGGCCCATGTGATTTAAGCCATAATAGTGTTCATTACTGTGTATAATGAAAAAAGAAAAATGCACTTAATCTCGCAGTGGAGAGGGGTAAAGAATGGAAGAGGGTAGACCTGATCCCGATTTGCTAATTAATCGGATGCACCGAGAAGCTGATCGGAGGCGAGAGGGCCAACTCAAAATATTTTTTGGCGCAGCCCCCGGCGTGGGGAAGACGTACGCCATGCTTGAAGCAGCACGACAAAAGATGGCAGAGGGCACCGACGTCGTGGCTGGGCTCGTGGAAACCCACAAGCGCAGCGAAACGGAAGCACTCCTTACAGGACTTGAAGTCATTCCACGCCACTCAATAGAGTATCGGGGTGTTAAGCTGTTAGAATTCGACATTGATGCAGCACTACGCCGCAGACCAGCGCTCATTTTGGTTGATGAGCTTGCCCACACAAACGTCCCTGGTTCGCGACATAAGAAACGTTGGCAGGACGTATATGAACTTCTAGGCGCGGGGATTTCAGTATATACCACCGTAAACACGCAGCATCTGGAAAGTCTCAACGACATAGTTGCCCAGATTACCGGTATCACGGTACACGAAACAGTTCCCGATTTCCTCCTAGATAGAGCTGACGAAATCGAGCTTATCGATCTTTCTCCCGATGATCTTTTGCAGCGGCTCAAAGAAGGCAAAGTCTATGTCCCCGATCTTGCTGCTCAGGCAAGGCAGAATTTCTTCCGGAAAGGTAACCTTCTTGCACTCAGGGAATTGGCGCTCCGCCGCACTGCCGAGCGTGTGGATGAGCAGATGCAGCAATACAGAGAAGTGAAGGGAGTCAAAGATGTATGGCCCGCCGCAGAGCGCATTCTTGTCTGCGTGGGTACGAACCCTCGCTCAATTCGCCTGATCCGTGCCGCAAAACGAATGGCTGCCAGTCTTAAAGCGGAGTGGATAGCGGCTTATGTCGAGGCGCCTCACAAAGTAAAACCATCTGAAAACGACCTCAGACAGCTTATGGAACATATGCGTCTAGCTGAGAGTCTTGGAGCAGAAACGACAACACTCTCTGGGCACAAAGCAAGCGAGGAGATACTAAATTATGCCCGCAACCGTAATGTCACCAAAATCCTAGTCGGCAAACCGACGCATCCCTTGTGGAAAGACAAGGTGTTCGGCTCTATGCTTGATGAATTGGTAAGAGGAAGCGGCGACATCGATGTCTATGTCATAACTGGAGATACCGGGGAGCCTGCGCTGCGGACAGTCTCAAAGACAGCGACGCGAAAGCCTCAGGAGCGTGGCTGGTTACTGAGCATTTGTTCAGTTAGCGTTTGTACGGGCATAGCCGCCCTGATGAACAATTATGTTCCCAGGTCTGACCTTGCAATGGTTTATCTCCTAGGCATCGTATTCACCGCTACCCGTGCCGGGGAATGGCCTGTTTGGTCTGCGATACTGCTTAGCATATTAGCCTTTGATTTCTTTTTTGTTCCTCCCCGTTATTCATTTTATGTAAGCTCACCCGGTTACTTTATAACCTTTGCCGTCATGATCATCGTTGCTCTCGTCATCAGCAGACTCACACTAAAGGTGCGCGAGCAGGCGAATACCGTCAGACAGCGTGAACAGAGAACAGCCGCCCTTTACGGTCTCAGTCGGAAACTGGTGCATGAGCGGGGAGTAGAACACCTAAGCGCAATTGCCGCAGGGCATATCAGTGAGGTTTTCTCAAGCCACGTGGTCGTTCTCGTGCCGGATGACAAAGGGTCACTGACCGTCCCGGCCCCAGAAACCGCTACTTTTGCCCTTGACCAGAAGGAGTTGAGCGTGGCTGAATGGACATATAAACACCGCCAAAAGGCCGGACTTCAGACCGATACGCTCTCAGGTGCGAGGGCTATATACCTGCCGCTTGTTACCGGATCGAAGATAGTCGGCGTGATCGGGGTAATGCCCTCCCATTCGGGAGCCCTCTTTGACCAGGAGCACATCCATATGTTGGAGAGCTTTGCGAACCAGATCGCCTTAGCAATCGACCGTGCCATGATCTCTCAAGAAGCCCAAGAAGTGCTCTTGAAGGCAGAAACAGAGGCGTTACGAAATACGCTCCTCAGCTCTGTTTCGCACGACTTGCGCACTCCTTTGGCAGCCATTACCGGGGCCACAACGGCACTTCTCCAGAAAGACGTGACGCTCGGGACCTCCGAAAGTATTGAGTTGTTGCAAACCATTGATGAAGAATCGGAACATCTTAACCACATTATCCGTAACGTTCTTGATATGACGCGAATTGAGACCGAGGCGATCAGAGTAAAAAAAGAATGGCAGTCAATCGAGGAGATAACTGGAGCAGTGTTGAGTCGACTTTCGGACAGGCTGGTGAACCGGGAGGTAAAGGTGGATATTCCCATTGAAGTTCCTTTAGTGCCATTCGATCCTTTATTAATTGAACAGGTGCTCACAAACCTGATAGATAACGCCATAAAATATACGCCCTCGGACACGCCAATTACCTTGACAGCGCAAATGGATGGCAAATCCGTTTTAGTTGAAGTTGCTGATCGGGGGGCCGGCATTCCGGCAGGTAAGGAGGAGAGTATTTTTGAAAAGTTTGTGCGGGGCTCCGCTACAGGCGGGGGAATTGGGTTAGGGCTCACCATCTGCCGGGCTATCGTGAACGCCCATGGAGGTCGCATCTGGGCCGAAAACCGACCAGGAGGCGGTGCAATCTTCAAACTTACTCTACCCATTGAAGGCACACCTCCTATGACAGAGCCAGAAGAGGCAGGGGAGAATAGACAACGTGAAGGAAGAGAAGGGATGCTAGGGATGGTGTAGTTGCCTGGATCCCTGAAGTACTGTGCCGATCCCGTTTTAGAGCCTATTCCGATATGGTTTACTATCGTGGAATACATTTTCACCTTTGGAGGTGCTTGTATCTGTCTGCTCTTGACTGGCGCAGTGGTATTGGTTCTTTTTTGAAGCCGTCTGTTTTTTGACTCAGGTCTCCACAACCACCTATACGTGTGGTTCTCCCATGTCTGCAGTCCCGCCCGGAACAGTCCACTCCCACTCCTTCTTTATCGTCCTACGCATTAGCATATTCTCATCGGATGAACCTTCAAACTATGTTGCCAAATGAAATTTTTTTAATACTTTAAGCCCATTGGCCCGTTACCGACCCAAGACTGCTTGCTACTGTTTTTTTTAAATGCCTTTTAGGTGTGTAGTAGTGACAAATTAAAAATGACCAGAAGACCCTTTCAAATCCATCCCTGGCCACCATACTTCATATGTCTGTAGACACCTGCAGTTAAGCACTTTATGATCATCATGCGATATGGATGTCTATCCACTAACCGGAACATCGAAGCTGACATTATCCTCTGCATTGTTCTTCTTGATCATCAGTCGAAGCTCCCAGCGCCCTTCCATTATTAGGACGACATTTTCAACACTATATGTACCCCCGCCCATTTCTTTGACTACAGGCTTCTCAAAAACTCCATGCCCCATCTCCGGCATCCAGGGAACGACATTTATTTCCGCACCGGTCACCTCTTTGCCGCTTTTGTCGTGGACGACGATATCAAAAGTATTAACTCCCACTTGCATGTTTTTATCTTTGATCACCATCTGAACAGCATACAGCCCGTTTGCCGTCATCTTGACGAAACTGCGATCATGGCTTTGTTCCATCTCGTGGCTCATAGCGTGATCGGCACCCATTTCAGGCTTTGACTCCATTTTATCTTCCTGACCCATCTTCATCATTGCATGGCGCGCGGGAACTTCTTGCGTGAACAGAGCAACACAGAGCAGTATGGCCAGTATCAGGAAAGCCTCGACCCTGCTTCGCTTCAGAAACTTTATAGCGTAGGCCGTCTCCTCTTTTCCCCTCTGCGGGGGGGCGAGGTATCTCGAAGTGAGATATGCCACGATAAGCAGCTTTACCGAAAGAAGCCTCCCATAGGTCGTTGTCAAAAGGGCCCCGAAAGACCCGACTTCCACCCAGCTGTTGTACAGCCCCGTAAAGAGGACTATGGCAAAGACAGGGCCGAAAAGGACGTAGAACTTATCGGCTATGCCGTAGACAATATGCTGCTGTTCGGCGCTGTCCGCAACATCAGCTGTAGAAAACATAAGAGATATCGACAGGAGCGCTCCTGCCCAGGAAATAGCTGCTAGGAGATGGAGCCAGTCCGAAAGCTCCTGTAAGCTGAAGTCGCCATGGTCCGCGCCGTGGCTCGACGCGCTGCGTGTAAAAGCGATGGCAGCGCAGGCTAAAAGCAACAGGAAAATGACGACACGTGAGTTCAGATGCCGCTTGCCCATCCACCAAACGCACCAGGCTATAACAACACTGGCCGCCCTCACAAGCCACATGCTTCCATAATGCGTCTGGAACAGGACGGTGGGTAGTGCAGGGGTGATTTCCGTTATGCCCAGACCCGCCATCTCCATAGCCCGCTGCACAAGTACGCCAATGCTGCTGATACTAAGTCCGACGAGGCAAAAAAAGAGTAGCCGGCGGAGACGGTCAAAACAAGGATTGCTTGGTGAGGTATCGCCTACCGGGCACATATGCCAGAAAAGACAGAGGACGGTGCCAACAACAAGGGACAGGGCCGTCAGATCAATAAAGGGCATCAAACTGTGTATTAATAAATTCATCTTATCGACCTCATTTGATAGTAAATTTATAGTCTCCGGTAGTCCGGTGTCCGTCCCTTGCCACAACGTTCCAAATGACGCGATATGTGCCCGCAGAAAGCGGAGGCACGCCAACTTCCAGCAGGACCGAATTGGACGGATCCACGCGGCTATTGCCCTGGTCCACTCTTTTTCCAGTCGCGTCCTCGACCGTCATCGTGCTGAAGGCCGGCTCAATATCGCCATCGAACCATATATACACACCGACAGGCGGCGCCGAGAGAGTCGATCCGACTCTGGGATCCGAATGGTCAGGGAAGGCATGCCCATGAGACACACCCGGTACTACAAGCAGTGACGCAAATAAAAAAAGCCCCACCGCCCTCTTAAGATTCAAGCTATGCATAATAGCTTAGTGGAAAATCGGTCCGCCTATGCCCTTTGGGAATAGGTCATCAACAAATAAGTGTATCAGGGCCAGAACACCCACAGCTTTCCCTGATTTCGTGTTGAGGGGCATTTGAGCGGCTATCCCGAACTCGCAGAACCTGCCGGCCCACACGATCCCCGGATTTACAGTCCCCGTCGTCAGTCCCTTACTATCCTGGCTCAGGTTGGTCTGCATGGGGAACTCCACTACAATGATCATACGGTTGAAGGGAGATGGCAGCCCGATGTCCTTTACGTGCTGTTCCAGATACATGAGACTGTACTGAATAGTGAATCCCCAATTAAAGGTGATCGGGTTGCGTTCTATATTGGTGTTTCCAGTATCCGGGTCCGTGATGATGTTCTCGCTTCGCGTGGGAAAGCTTGTTCCGATGTCACCCGTGATAGCAAATGGTCTGATAAAATCAACGGAGTCAGGCAAATCACCCAATCCTTTCCCGAAAAATAGCCCTGGCGTGATGCTTGAAAAGGACTCAGAGAATTGGGATGCCCCCGTTCCGCCAAGGTCGACGTCCATGCCAATCGACATAATCAACTCATGAGGGTCATTCGTTAGGAACTGCCATTTGGCCCCAATCCCTAGGTTTTCCCATCCATAGGCCGAACCGTCACCCGCAAACTTTTGATGCAGATACGCTTCGTGAAATTCCAACCCAACGTTTGGTATGATGCGTTTGGAATAGTCGATGTTAATTTCTGAAGACGTGACAGAAGGGGTTCCGGATTGTTTGCTGCCGTTCAGAAGGATTGAAAACTCATCAGAAATAAAGGGGTCGTCAACCTCAAATGTTGTTGGGAAAAACCTGTTGCCCGCGATCCCGTGAGCCGATGCCGTTTCCGGCACCAGACGTATAAACGACAAGGCAAAGCCAAGCGCGCTTAGCAGACATGTTATCAGCATCGAGTCTCCAGAGAAAGACCAACTTGGCGCCCTCTTTTTTGTTGCGTTTCCTTTCTTAGATTCTATCATTGCTGAGCCTCCATGTTTTTATCTTAACCCAAGAAATGCAGTTGATCTGAGCAAATTCTAAAAAAGATTCTTCTTTCCTACTACAATCAATAGGTTGGCGGACTACCAACTCTAAACGAACGGAGAACAAAAATATGCAATTAAAATGTAGCACAAAGATGGAAATAAATAAAGCGGAGATTGAATTCAGAACAAAAATATGACGCCGTATGGGCGCGTCAGCTTCGTGGCTTCATTAAAGGCCATCATTATATGCCAGAAAAATCGGGCCCGCCCGGGAAATACCTCGAACTGACTTGCAAGGGTTCGCTGGAGGGGACAGACGCGCCGGATGCGGTTACTGGGCGCATTTGAAGCCTTTTACGGCCGATCCCTGGAGAATTGATCTGATAATTAGTCCCGGAGGACGAGAGCAGGCCGCAGGTTCTTTTACTCTGATCATCGAAGTGTTAAACCGTATGATTTCATTTTCACCTAGAGTAAATCTCAAATCCTCCACTCCCCCTCCTACCGGCACACCCAAAAATCTTCGACCTCTCGGAATCGTTCTAAAAAGGGTCATTTTTTTCTGCCCCTTCATAATTACTTCATAATTGTCCGATAACCTAGGCTAATAAAGAGGGCGGACAGCTCTGACAAAAAAATTGGGAGGTAGTTATGAAACGGTTAATGGTATTAGTCCTGGCAGTCATTTTGGGGGCAGGTGTAGTTTATGCGAAGGATTATGAAGTAACGAAAAAGGCGGGGGAATATAATGTGCTGGTTACGATAGACAAGAATCCGCCGGTTGTGGGTAACAACAGTGTAACTGTTACCGTAAAAGACGCTGCCGGCAAGTATGTGACCGACGCAAAGGTAAAAGTGGAGTATTCCATGCCGGCGATGCCGGGTATGGCCGCAATGAATTACAAAGCCGACGCTACGTTGAGCGGCCAGACATATAGTGCTATAATGAACCTGCCCGTATCAGGTTCCTGGAGTGTCGCGGTCAAAATCACGAAAGGCGGCAAGACTGCCGGCATCAAGTTTAACATTGACGCCCAGTAACATACGAAAAAAGTTACGAGGAGGATAGCGTGATGGATGACGGAACATCGGGAAGAGGGAGGTTCATCTCGCACAGTCGCTTGTCAATCGCCCTGTCCTGCCTTACAGCTTTTGTAATTTTCTCTTTTGCTGCCGTGCAGATTCAAGCCGAAGACTTGAACCTGCAGCAGCTCATTGCAGAAGCGCTCAAAAACAGTCCCGCTCTTCACGCTTCCGGGTACAGAATGTCTGCGGCAGAATATCGCGTACCGCAGGCAAAAACCCTTCCTGACCCTATGATCACATTTGGTTATCAAAATGAAGGGTTCACTAAATTCACTTACGGCAATCCGGACAATCCCAACACTGAGGGAATAGTCGCTGTAGCGCAGACGTTTCTTTTTCCTGGCAAACTAGCCCTGAAAGGCGAGGCCGCATCGAAAGAATCGGAAAGCACGGGTGCCGACTATGAAGCCCTCCGTCTGAAAATAATAGCGAAGGTAAAGGAGATTTATTTCGATTTGTATAGCACATATAAAAATATTGACCTAATAAATGAGCGGACCAACCTTTTTACCCAAGTTGAAGATGCAGCGCTTGCCAGGTATTCCACCGGGAAGGGGTCGCAGCAGGAAGTCCTGATGGCCCAGACAGAGAAATATATACTCCTCGAAAAGGAGGAAATGCTGCTGCAGAAAGTAGAGGCGCTCGATGCCATGATGAACGCAGTGACCGGGAGGCCTGCCAATGCGCCGCTCGGAAGGCCGTCCTCCCTGCCGCAGGTGGACCTAGTCTATTCGCTCGATGAGCTGATCAGGGCCGCGTACGCTCAATCGCCGGAACTGAAATCGCTGGACAAAAAGATCGATGCGGCTGAAGTAAAGGTTGCGCTTACTAAAAAGGATTATTATCCCGATTTCACGATCACAGGCAGTTATTTCCCGCGCGGAAATGACTTCTACGATATGTGGAGTCTTACCGCAACCGTCAACATACCTATTTTTTACCGTACGAAACAACGGCAGGCGGTCAACGAGGCCGAAGCGTCTCTCGGCGAAGCGCGGAGCGAAAAGGAAGAGGCGAGGCTCGTGATCGCCTCTGCGATCAGGGACAACTATGCAACGATCAAGGTATCGGACAAGCTCATGTCGCTCTACAAAGACGGCCTTATACCGAAGAGTTACCAGGATGTCGAGCTTTCGCTTTCCGGATATAAGACGGGCTCGGTCGACGCCCTCACAGTGATAACCAGGCTTAAGGCGGTCATCGATTACGAAATCTCCTACTGGTCTCAGTTCGCGGAGCATGAAAAGGCGATTGCGCGGGTCGAGGCTGCTGCGGCTCTAGCGGGCACGACTATCAAAGAAGAGGACACTTCAAAATGAAAAGAAAGGTTTTTTTTGTTATCGCCGGTATCGTTATTGTGGCGTCTTCGATCTATGTCTTTGGAAATAGACTTCTTCCCGCGAAGAAAGCCCCCCCTCCTGTGCAGACCCCGGTGGCAGCATCCGATCAGGGCAAGCCAATGCCGGGCATGAACATGCCCGCACAACAGTCCCAGCAGCCCTCCGGGCAGCAGGCTGTTTCGCCGGAACAAAGACAAGAGGAAGAGGAAGCGCCAACCGTCGAGATTCCTCCGGAAAAGCAGCAGCTCATTGGGGTCAAAACAGTAGTCGCCGGGCTCAAACCTCTCAGGAAGATCATCAGGACCGTCGGTGTAGTCCAATACGATGAACGCAGGCTGGCCACGGTGAATACGAAATTCGAGGGTTGGATAGAAAAGCTGTATGTTGATTACACCGGCAGGTACGTACGGAGGGGTGAGCCGCTTGCGGAAATTTACAGCCCGGAACTCCTGGCTACCCAGCAGGAGTTTATCAGCCTGCTGCAATGGGACAAGAAAAGCAAGGCGGTAAAAAATGACACAGTGAGTTCCATGCTCGCAACTGATTCGAGCGCTATTGTTGAAGGGGCGCGTCAGAGATTGCGGCTGATGGACATTTCTGATGATCAGATAAACAGGATCGAGCAGACGGGCAAACCAGTGAGGACTCTCACCATTTACAGCCCGGCAAGCGGCTACGTAGTACAAAAGATGGCATTTCAGGGCATGCGCGTCATGCCTGGTGAAAAGCTCTTCGATATTGCCGATCTTTCGACGGTGTGGATATTGTCCGATATCTTCGAATACGAGCTTCCGCTTATAAAAATCGGAGAGAAGGCCCTGATCACCCTGAGCTATTTCCCCGGAAGGGAGTTTTCATCGACAATCGACTACGTCTACCCTACCATTGCCGGAGATACCCGCTCTGCCAAAGTGAGGCTGACTATCCCCAATCCCGGCAATAAGCTAAAGCCACAGATGTATACCAACGTCGAGGTAAAGATCAACCTCGGCAATAAGCTCGTTATTCCGGAGGATGCAGTTCTTGATGCAGGGAAACGCCAGATGGTCTATGTTGACAAGGGCGAAGGCAATTTCGAACCGCGCGAGGTAAGCATCGGCGCGAGAGCCGATGGGATGGTCGAGGTTACTTCGGGTCTTAAGGCCGGAGAGCATGTTGCGACATCGGCCAATTTCCTGATCGATTCCGAAGCTAAACTGAAAGACATCGTTAAATAATGATTGCCAAAATTATAGACTTCAGCGCCAGGAATAAGCTCGTCATCTTGCTTTTTGTCACGTTTCTTATCATCTGGGGTTACTGGGCGCTGAAGAATACGCCGCTGGACGCCATTCCGGATTTGAGCGATACCCAGGTCATTGTTTATACTGACTGGAGCGGCAGGAGTCCTGATCTTGTCGAGGACCAGATCACCTACCCGATATCATCGACTCTCCTAGCAGCCCCGGAAGTGCAAGCCGTGAGGGGCTTCTCATTTTTAGGCAGTTCCTTCATCTATGTCATCTTCAAGGAAGGCACCGATATCTACTGGGCGCGGACCCGGGTGCTGGAATACCTCCAAGCAGTAAAAAACAAGATCCCTGCTAATGTAACACCTGTCCTCGGCCCCGATGGCACGGGTGTCGGATGGGGCTTCGAGTATGCCCTGATTGATGAAACAGGGGGCCACAACCTGGCAGAGTTGCGTTCTATTCAGGACTATAATGTGAAGCTGGCCCTTGAAAGCGTACCAGGCGTGTCCCAGGTAGCAAGCATCGGTGGCTTTGTCAAACAATACCAGATTACCATTGATCCAAATAAGCTTCTGGCCTATAACATAGCCCTGCCTAAAGTGCTCGATGTGGTCGGGAAAAGCAACCAAGATGTGGAGGGCAGAGTACTCGAATTTTCGGGAACAGAATATATGGTCAGGGGAAAGGGGTACATCAAAAGCCTGAGTGACATTGAAAATATCCCTGTTGGCGCCAGCATATCGGGGACGCCCGTTTTTTTAAGGGACATCGCCCGGGTGCAGCTAGGACCTGAAATTCGCCGGGGACTTGCCGAACTCGACGGAAAAGGTGAAGCGGCGGGGGGCATAGTCGTCGTCAGGTTCGGTCAGAATGTCCTCAGTGTAATCGATCGGGTGAAACAGAAGTTGAAGACCGATATCGAGCCGAGCCTTCCAAAAGGGGTGAAGATTGTCGTCACTTATGACCGGTCGGACCTTATCCATCAATCAATAGACACACTTAAAGAGGAAATCCTCAAGCTCTCGCTTGCAGTGAGCGCTATCTGCATTATTTTCCTGTTCCATCTGCCAAGCGCCCTCGTTGTAATTCTCACTCTTCCCGTGGCAATCATCATCTCATTTATCTGTATGCACTTTCTCGGCGTCACTTCGAATATCATGAGCCTGAGCGGCATTGCCATTGCGATCGGGGCCATGGTCGACGCCTCAATCATTATGGTCGAAAATGCCCACAAGAAAATGGAATCGTGGGAGTGTGACCGCGCGCTGTATTGCAGCCGGCTCGATGTGATGATCGACGCTGCCAAAGAAGTAGGACCATCGCTTTTTTTCTCGTTGCTTGTTATTACGGTGGGGTTTCTTCCTGTCTTCACGCTTCAGGCACAAGCAGGGAGGCTCTTCAAACCCCTGGCTTATACAAAGACCTTTGCAATGCTATTTTCGTCATTCCTCGCAGTCACGCTCACCCCTGTGCTCATGTCGCTCTTTATCAGGGAGAGCAGGCTCGGTAAGGTGCCTGTCATTAAATACTTCTTCACCATTTATCCTGAGGAGAAACACCCAGTAAGCCGCATACTCCATAGGGTTTACGAGCCGGTTGCAAAGATTGCACTCAGCTACAAAAAAACCGTGATCTTTATTGCAGTAATTATCATGGCCGTCACTGTAATCCCGTTTACCAAACTAGGCACTGAATTTATGCCTCCGCTATATGAAGGTTCACTGTTGTATATGCCGGTAACAGTGCCCGCGGCCTCTGTGTCGGAAGTATCTAAACTCATCCAACTCCAGGACCGTATTCTGATGCGGATACCTGAGGTGTCACAGGTATTCGGAAAGGCTGGCCGCGCCGAGACCCCGACGGACCCAGCCCCTCTTGAAATGTTCGAGACTGTCGTCAACCTGAAGCCTGAATCGCAATGGAGACCCGGGATGACAGTTGAAAAACTCAAGTTCGAGATGAACGATGCTCTTACCATACCGGGAGTGGCCAATTCATTTACGATGCCTATAAAGGCGCGCATCGATATGCTGTCGACAGGTATAAGGACGCCTGTAGGCATCAAGATTCTGGGAGCCAACCTAGAAGAGATCGAGCGCATTGGCCTGGAAATCGAGAAACGGATGCAGGATGTGCCCGGCACACGCAGTGTCTATGCCGAGCGTGTTACAACCGGATATTTCTTCGATATTGATGTGAAACGGGAATCGGCAGCCCGATATGGCCTCACTGTCAAGGATGTGCAGGATGTTATTCAAACCGCTATCGGTGGCATGAACGTCACAACCACTGTTGAAGGAAGGGAGCGGTATCCTGTAAACGTACGCTATTTCAGGGATATGAGAAGCAGTGCAGAAGATATCAGGCGTGTGCTGGTCCCTGTCATGGAGGGTCCGGCTACTGCCGCTTCTCAGGCGATGCCGGATCAGCCAAGAATTATGCAGATCCCGCTCGGGGAACTCGCTGACATCAAAATAGTTAGGGGACCTACCGCTATAAAGAGCGAGGAGGGATTGCTTACCTCTTACGTTTATATAGACTTTGCAGGCAGGGACGTCGGCAGCTATGTGAATGATGCCAAACAGAAGGTCGCTTCCCTTAAAATACCTGCGGGCTATCGTCTCGAATGGAGCGGAGAATATGAAAACCTGGTAAAGACCCACGAAAGGCTGAAGATTGTCATACCTTTGACCCTGTTCGTTATCTTTATCCTCATCTATTTCAACACAAAGTCTTTTATAAAGACAGGAATTGTGCTCATGGCCGTGCCTTTCTCGCTGGTGGGATCGTTCTGGCTGCTCTATTTGCTCGGCTATAACATGAGCATTGCGGTATGGGTTGGAATCATTGCGCTGGCAGGACTGGATGCCGAGACAGGGGTTGTGATGCTCCTGTACCTCGAACTGGCATATGAGAAGTGGAAAAAAGAAGGGAAACTTACCAGCCTTGAATCCATGAAAGAGGCTACCATGTACGGAGCGGTGAAAAGGATCAGGCCTAAGATCATGACTGTCGCTGTCATCCTTGCCGGACTGATACCGATCATGTTCAGTCATGGCACGGGATCAGATGTAATGAAGAGAATCGCTGCCCCCATGGTAGGAGGCGTGGTTACGTCGACCATCCTTGAACTCATCATCTATCCTGCTATATATATGCTCTGGAAGGGACGGGAGTTCAGGAAAGTGCAAGCATGAAAATCCTTATAGTAGAGGATGAGAAAAAAATAGCCGATATCGTCAAGTCTTATCTTGAACGAGAAGGCTTTGAAGTAACTGCAGTAGAAACCGGTTCGGCAGCGATCAGCGTGATAAGAAAGGGCTTCGATCTTGTCATTTTGGACCTTAAGCTTCCAGATATCGACGGCGAGACGGTTTGCGCATACATCAGGGATGTGACCGATATACCGATCATTATGCTCACCGCTAAGAGCGCAGAAGACGACAGGGTCAAGGGTCTGAGCATCGGGGCGGATGATTACGTGGTAAAGCCCTTTAGCGCCAGGGAACTGGTAGCGCGCGTAAAAGCCCATCTGAGACGATCTAAAAAGGACGAAAAAGTGCACCTGTCCTTTAACGGAGGCTCTTTGATTGTCGATACGATGTCAAAAGAAGTTCAAAGCCGCGGCAAAAGAGTCGCGCTGACGAACACCGAGTTTACGATCCTTGTCAGCCTTGCTGAGAGGCCGGGTATCGTTTTTAGCCGATCGCAACTGATTAATGTCGTGCAGGGTTATGATTTTGAAGGGTTTGACAGGGTAGTTGATGTACATATTAAAAATATCAGGCGCAAAATTGAAGACGATCCCCAAAAGCCGTCATTTATCGAGACCGCTTATGGTGTGGGTTATAAATTCATAGGCGAGCCGGACAGATGAGAACAAAACTTTTTCTCGCTTTCCTCGCTGTTATATTTGCATCACTTGTCTCTACAGTCATTTTCGAACGGATGATACTGAGGGATTTTGACAGCTATGCCCAGGGCGTCAGGGAAGATGAGATATACTGGATTATTGCCTCTGCCGAGGGTGGGTATAAAGACGGGAAGTGGAACAAACAGGTTCTGTCCGAGTCCATTCACTGGGCGATGATGATGGGACTGGATGTCAAGATCGTCGATGCGGAAGGCAGTGAAATCGTCCCTTCTCATAGTGTCATGGAATCCCTCCCGCCGGGCATGAAGCGCCGTATGAAAGAACTGTTCCATTTAGACATGAATACGAACCGCGGATACGACAAGTTTCCTATTATTTCCAACGGCTCAAAAATCGGCTCACTCCTTGCCCGTTCATTTGAGAAAAAAGAACTGGCTGAAAAAGAGGCTATATTCAAGACAAGAGCCATGCATTTTCTCTACACATACCTGCTTATCGCAGGTGCCGGTTCGCTTCTCATAGGACTGATGCTGACCCAGTACATCTCTAAACCGATAAGGCTTCTCAGAAAAGCGTCCGAAAAGATTGCTGACGGGGATTTTGCCGTAAGGATATCATCGAAGTCCTCAGATGAAGTCGGTGGTCTCGCAAAGGCCTTCAACAAAATGGCCAAATCTCTTCAGAAAGAAGAGACCCTGAGAAAACAGCTCATGTCCAATATCGCCCATGAACTCCGGACGCCTTTGACTATCATGAAAACGCATGCGGAAGCCATGGCGGACGGGATAGTGACGGACACTTCGAAGGGATTCGACATTATCGCCAGCGAAATCGAACGGCTGATAAAGCTAGTGAAAGGCATTGAAGATGTGGCTGCGGCAGAGGCCAGTTTTTTTACAAAAGGGGTGGAAACTGAGATAAATCTGAGGGAATTTCTTTACGGAATCACCAGTGATCTCGCGCCGCTATTTCAGACACGTGGACTGTACATCAATATTTTAAAAAAAGACGATATTAAAGTGTCCGCCGATACGGAGAAGTTTGAAATGGTCTTAAGAAATATTCTATCCAATGCCCTCAAATTCACTGAAAAAGGCGGGGTCTCTATCGATTATGGCACAGAAGGCGACGGATTCTTTGTCGATATAACTGATACCGGCAAGGGAATATCGGAAAAGAGTCTGCCCTACATATTTGATCGGTTTTACCGTTCCGGAGAGCCCGGTGTCGAAGGTCTTGGTCTGGGGCTTGCCATTGTGAGGGAACTCGTTAATATTATGGGCGGTCAGATAGTGGTAAAGAGCACAATTGGTAAAGGCACAAGCTTTCGCATATCGCTGTCGAGGGCACGAAGGGCCGTTTGACCTTCAACTTGCTTGGAAATATCGTTTCGATTGCCATTAGGTTGTATCAATAAGTTTCATCTTTTCTGAGGCATTGCTATTTCATCGCAGTGGTCATACACCTCAACTTATTCCATCTTTCGTGTTTAAGTTGAACTGAAATGCATAGCCTATATATCACCTTGGATTATAAGGATAATCGTGAATAAGGTTTTGCAACACCGCATCAAGAAAGGATTTGTGGACTTTTCTGCTCCGTATTTCTCCATCTTGGAGAAGTTTTGGACCCTTAATAGCTCCCAAATCCATAGTTCATACAGTTTCGCTAATTTCAGTGCTTGTAACCATTGGAATTTAATTATGAATGCCGACCTTCATAGATTCCTTTCAACTTTCTTACGAAAGAAACCTTTTTTGTGAATCTCTCTTCGATTGGTTCAGTTGATCCTCAAGAAACTCTTTACGCCTTCATAACAGCCAATACTTGTAATAAATTAATGCTTTTATCTAGCCTTAAAGGATTTTGGGCTTCGGTAAGAGGTTTGAAGTATCTTCAAGACGTCCGCATGCCTGATCATTTCAGCTCCTTACACAGTGCACTGGCGGGTTAGCACCTCTGCTGGTGAGCCAAGGGCAAGGATTTGTAATTGAACCCTTTTGCTTCGTTCCTTCCTCCAGCCTCTCTCTGCGAGTTATAATAGGAAAATGGCTGTATCATACAAAGCGGTTTCGGGCAAGACTTACTCCCTATTCGGAGTCGATGCGTCAACTGAAGAATACTTTGCCACGATACGCACACTTGCGGAAAGCCTGTTGGGCCTTTGTCCTGATCAACAAGTACTCCTTTATCACGTTCAAAAAGCAGCGGGAATGAGGCTGAAAAAAAGCTCATCCTATGCACGTAATGATAGCCTCATTGCTCACATACAAAAAACCTTATCCGGAGCGCTTTGCCCGTATACCCAAGCAGTCAAAGAACATCTAAAGAGTGTCCCGCTTTCTCAAAGGTTCGACAAAACCATCACGACACGAGAGAAAGAGTATCACCTCCACATGCTTGAGATTGAACTCATTAACCGAGTATACCGCAAGGCCTTCAGAAAGAGCGGTTACAAAGTTGCGTTCTTGCCTCACTGCCTCAGAGATTTCAGACCCCGATGCAGGTCTGTGTCTGGAGATATGGAGCACGTCTGCATGGCTTGTACCGACGACTGTTTTATCAACCTCGGTAGCCAGTTACTCAAGAAATACGGTGTGCGGTCCTACCTGTCAATAACCGTAGACCAGGAGAAGCTCTTCGGGATGCTCAAGAGGGAGCATCCCGATATCGGAGCACTTGGGATCGCCTGTGTCCCCGAGTTAGCTCATGGCATGCGGCTTTGTATTAACCTCGGGATCCCTGCGGTAGGAATACCACTGAACGCCAACCGATGCGCCAGGTGGATGAAAAAAGCTCACGAGAGTTCATTCAGCCTGGAGGAACTTGAGAAACTCGTGAGGTGAATCTTTCCCCACGCTCTAGTGGCTGCTATCCCTCAGCTGAGAGATTCCGCTAGTTTTGTTGATTGCCAAAAAAAATATCGATTTGGTCTGTCAGTCTCGGCATCCATGTCATTGCTTACTGACGGGAGGTCTCCTTTTCGAGATTTGAGCAGTGCCTAACACACGGATATGAGAATTTGTAAGGTCGATTATTTCTCACTATATATTGCACCGGTAACTGTAGGTCAATCTATGCCCAGCTCATTTGAAAATGAGTGGCCGACCCATTAACCCTTCAGCCATTAACACGTTATCTGCGTGACTCAATTATTCGGCGTTTCATGCGGACCTTCTTTATTCAAGGATCAGAAAGTCTCCCGGAATGAGATCACCGACGTTGAAGAAGACGCTATCTCCAGGCACCACCGACAGCAGCTTGTCAATAGCATTCGCCGCTCCCCTTTGCCGTCAGAAGCCGAGCAGCGAGCTTACAAGGATAATTGCGGGAATGATAACAGCCTCCAGAGGGTCGTGCAGGATAAATGACAGCACTGAGGCAAAGATCAGGATAATGGGGCTTTTGAATTGAGAAATGAGGAGAGCTTTTTTTTGGGCTTGAGAAGATTGGCCCCATACCGAGTGACGCTCCCTCGGGCCTCACTGCCTCGTCAGTCCCCGGGGAGGTCATCTGAAGCCGCTGAAGAAGTTCAGTGACGGAGATGCTCAAAAAAGACGGTCGACTATCCAAAGTTATCTTTCACCTAGCCTGTTCTTATGAAGGTTTTTAAACAGATTTCAAGGCCTCCTGATAAAACTTTCTTGCATATTCTTTTACCATTCTCTTTGTACTGAACACCGGACCTGTGCTTTTCATTGCTTCTTTCATGATAGTAACCCAACCGTGAGGAATGCCATAATCATCAACTTTATAATAGAGTGGGATTACTTCCTTTTCCAGAATACTATACATGGCTTCCGCATCCACTGCATCTCTGTTCTCTCCTTCGTGGCCTGCAAAGGCCCAGCCATTCCTGCCATTGAATCCCTCTATCCACCAGCCATCGAGGATACTCATGTGAGGAACACCGTTAAGTGATGCCTTCATACCGCTGGTTCCACATGCCTCCATGGGAGGAGAA
Source organism: Dissulfurispiraceae bacterium (assembly GCA_052146665.1). GTDB lineage: Bacteria > Nitrospirota > Thermodesulfovibrionia > Thermodesulfovibrionales > Dissulfurispiraceae > JBKQMP01. The sequence goes on along the minus strand of JBKQMP010000070.1, from coordinate 10,359 downwards.
GGATTGTTAAGCCAGACATCCACTCCATGGGTCATGTATTGCGCCAGTTGTTCATCATAGTCCTCAACGAAGGCGATCCTCCCTCCCATGCCGGGGTCATGCGCAAAATTGAATATCCTCTGAAGAATTCGCTTCGCCGCATTATCTGCCGGATGGGCCTTTCCGGCAAATATGATCTGCAAGGGTCTCCAGCGATTATTTAAAAGGACCTTCAGGCGTTCCAAGTTTTCAAATATCAAGTCCGCTCTTTTGTACGTAACAAAACGGCGGGCGAAACCGATAGTCAAAGCCGATGGATCGAGCAATGTGCCTCCAGCCACAATATTGGTAGGATCAACCCTGTCTTCTACCCAACGATGTCGAATCCGCTCATGAATGAACTCTATGAGTTTCATCTTTAACCTGTAGTGGACCTGCCACAATTCTTCATCGGGAATGTCATCTATCAACCCCCAAATTGCAGGATCTTCATGGCTTTGCAACCAGTTGGGGCCAAGGTATTCGTTGAAAAGGAGTTCAATTTTCGGCTCAATCCAGCTGGGGACATGGACTCCGTTAGTAATATAATCAACCGGCACATTGTCTTCTTTTAAGTCAGGTATGTCTGGCCAGAGAGACTGCCACATGCGGCGTGCAACCTCGCCGTGTCTCTTGCTGACCGCATTGCGATAGGCAGACATCCTCAAGGCAAAGGCGGTCATGTTAAATCCCGCTGTCGGTTCTTCTGGCGAGAGTCCCAGCTGCAGAAAGGTGTCACGATTCAGCCCGAGGAGAGGATGATAATGGCTGAAGTATTTATCCATGAGTGGAAAGGGGAAAACATCATGCCCTGCCGGTACTGGTGTATGAGTTGTGAACACAGTAGTAGCCTGCACCTGCTGGATCGCCTCCTCATAGGTCATATTCTCCTGTACCCGCTCCCTGATCTCTTCCAAAATTGCAAATGACGGATGTCCTTCATTTAAATGCAGAACGGAGTGTTTGATCCCAAGAGTATTAAGAACTTTCGCCCCTCCAATGCCGAGGACTATCTCCTGACGCAACCTTTGTTCCTTATCATCGATGTAAAGATGCGCCGAGATTGCGCGGTTCCATGGATCATTTATTTCTATGTCCGTATCCATGAGGTAAAGGGGGATATGACCTACCATGACCTTCCACACAGCCACATGGATTAAAGGATCGATAAAAGGCACATCAACCACTAACTGTTCTCCTCTTTCGTCAAGGACCCTTGTGATCGGAGCAGCATCCCTGTCAAGAACCTTATTTATATTCTCCTGCCAGCCGTCTGCGCGAATCTTCTGGTACAAATATCCTTCCGGGTACATAAAGCCTATGGCTACAAGAGGTACCCCCAGGTCACTGCATTCCTTGAGATGGTCACCTGCCAGAAAACCTAAACCTCCGGCATAAAAAGGGAGGGAACGTTGCAGCCCGTATTCAGCGGAAAAGTAAGCGACTGGTAAACATCCTGGATCAGTAATATTGTTTGAAAACCAACAGACCTTTGTCTCCATCTCCTTATGAAATACATCGAGTACGGCCTCATAGTGGTGAAGATATTCCATATCCCCCGCAGCCATCTGGAAAGTTATTTCTGGGAGCTCTCTCAACATTCTTACGGGGTTATGTCGGCTCTCCTTCCATGCCTGACGGTCCAGCATTTTAAAGAGCATTCTCGCAGCAGGATGCCAGCTCCACCAGAGGTTGTACGCCAATTCTCCAAGACCTGCTATCCGCTCAGGCAGATGAGAATATCTATCTTTTATTGTGTCCATAGGCTTTTAGTCTCCTACCAAAAAATCTTTCGGAATCTTGCAGCTCCACGTTCTTTTTTGTCCAAGAGAACTGGACAGGGCATCTTTGGAATAATCTTTTCCTTGCCGCGTCCGAAAAGGAAGTGCTCCAGATACCTTTCCTCTTGGGCGAGCATGATCAACAGATCTCTGTCTTCTTCGTCGAGAGCCTTGAAAAGTTCTTCGGTAGAATCTCCCTTCCTTATTAATCCCCTGATCAACATACCCTTCTTTTTCTCAGAATTTAATGGTTTTATGAATCTCTTCCCTCTCCTCTTTCAAAACGCTCTTATACTCCTCTGCCAGTGAGGGCATGGGAAGATTCTACCCTCCCAAAAGGAACGCCATAAACCCCATGGATAGGATAAAGTTCCGCTCCACATTTCCTGGATAGCCAAGCGCCACAATAGACAGCTTTTCTGCGGAATGTGGTGTACATGCGTGCAACAAGAATCCGTTTAACATCTTCTATGACTGACTCCCTTATCGTTGAAATGCGTTCATTTTTGTTTTTCTCTTCCATCGTCAAACAAGATTTCTCTCAAAAACCTTTCGGAAATGGAAACCGTAGATCGAGAGGGTCACGGCCTGAGGAAAGAGGCGGGGACAGCGGATAATAGTCCAGAGCAGGAGCTTCCAATAGTGGAATCTCTCTTTTCCGATGATCCCCAGAACAATGATCGACCTGATGAAAGCGACGATGTAGTTGAAACGGAAATGAAACTTTTTTTTCTGCGGAGGGATGTATTCCCTCAGGAATGTCCTGACCCTTTCATAATAGGCCCTTGGCGAATACAGAGTGCTCAGGATCTTTTTGTAGCCGCTGATCAGCAGGTCGTAGTCCATCTTGGGAATAAAATTTGTCGAGAAATCTGTATTGTTCCCCGAGGTCTCTTTCAGCAGCCGCTTCTCTTTTTTGAGTCTCTCATACAGCTGCGTGCGCGGAAGGGCAATGAGAATACCGACCATGGCCGTGACGACCCCGCTTTTCTGGATAAACCTGATCTGTGTGTCGAAAATCGTAGGCGGGTCGTTGTCGAAACCGACAATGAATCCTCCTTGCACCTCAAGGCCGGACTTCTGGATATTCCTGACACTGGCGAGGAGATCACGGTTTTTGTTCTGCAATTTGCTGCATTCCGCAAGGCTCTGATCATGAGGGGTCTCGATACCTATGAAGACGACGTCGAATCCTGCTTCTACCATCAACTGCATCAGATCTTTATGATCAGAAAGTTCTATGGATGCCTGCGTATTAAAGGTGAAAGGACGTCTTCTCATTGTCATCCATGCGATGATTGCAGGGAGGATCAGCTCCTTCAGTTTTTTTTTGTTCCCGATAAAATTGTCATCAACAAAGAAAACCTGGCCTCTGAACCCTGACGCGTACACACTCTCAAGCTCCCTGATGATCTGGTCTTTGTCCTTGGTACGCGGTACACGTCCACAGAGCAGGGTAATGTCGCAGAACTCGCAGTTGAACGGGCAACCTCTGGAATACTGGATATTGATTGAAGCATAGTGCTTCATATCAATAAGCTCCCATAGTGGGATCGGTGTTTTCCTCATGTCTGCCCATCGATCAGTGGTGTAGATATGCCCTGCGTCGCCATTCTGGTAATCTACCAGGAAACGGGGCAGGGTAATTTCGGCTTCATTCAGCACCAGATGGTCTACCGCCCCGAATACCTCGCAGTCGGTCGTGAAAAGAGGACCGCCGGCAACAATCCTCACGCCGACGCCTTTGCATCTCTGAAGAACTTCTTTCACCGATTCTTTCTGGACAGACATGGCACTTAGAAAAACGATGTCAGCCCACCTCACGGCCTCGTCATCAAGACTTTCCACGTTCATGTCAACCAGTCTTTTGTCCCACTCTTCAGGCAGCATCGCTGCTATAGTCAATAATCCGAGTGGTGGACTGCTCGCCTTTTTGTTAATGAACTTAAGGGCATACCTGAAGCTCCAGAAGGTATCAGGAAATTCAGGATAAATGAGGAGTGCTTTCACAAAATACCCCTTATGATTTTGTTTCGCACATGAATGACTCTCAGCATTACTGCTCCGGCATCTACTTCTGGAAGTACTTCCGAACCTTGGCCGCAATCTGACGATCAGTCATCTTGTCAGCTGTTTCAAGACCTGCGATTCGTTCACCAAGGTTGTTTCTTTTTAGACGCTTTTTCAGTTCGTCTTTTGCGTCACCAGGACCAAATATCAGAATAGCTTCTGCATCACGAATACAGGCAATTACCGCATCGTAGTAAATGTTAAGATGTCCCGTAAACCTTCTCTGGCGGCTATCAGCTGACGGCACTTGCAGAGGGTCATAGGACCCCCTAAGAGGGGAGTCACCAGAGCGGCGAGGCTGTTTTTCAGCCTTCGATATTATGAGTCCCGTCTCTTCCCCTTTATCCGTAACAGCCACTACAATAGCTTTCCTATGGTCAATCCACAAACCCACTGTTTTTTTCATAGATTTCTCCTCTGGATATGAGAAATACCCAACTCTTTGAATATACTGCTCATCAGATCTCTTGAAAAACGCTATTTTGTTTCGCTTTCTTTGCGTTGCCGATTTTTTTTAATTTGTCTGCATTGCCACTAGTGCTAATATGCGAAGACCTTTCTATTCTTTCAAATCCTGGATTATCCTTTCCACATCTGCCCTCTCAAGTATCTCTTCCTTCATCAGGGCCTCTGCAAGGGCATCAAGTGTATGCCTTTTCACTGTCAGTATTTCAGTCGCCCTTGATTCCGCATCGATGATCATTCTCTGGATCTCCTGGTCCATGAGCCAGGCCATCTCCTCGCTGTAGCGCTTCGGGAGAGACAGTTCCCTGCCCAGGAACGGGTGTTCTTCTCCGCGTCCGAGATTTATCGGGCCAACCCTGTCGCTCATTCCCCACTGCGCCACCATCTTTTCGGCTAATGCAGTTGCCTCTTTCAGGTCGTTCTGTGCGCCGCTGCTGATGTCGTTAAAGACGATCTTTTCAGCAACCCTTCCTGCAAGGGCTATACTCAATCTGTTCATGAGATAAGTGCGTGGATAATAATGTCTGTCTTCCCCGGGCAGGAGCTGCGTCACACCCATCGCCATTCCGCGAGGGATAATGCTCACCTTGTATATCGGATCAGCACCGGGAAGTTCCCATGCGGCCAGTGTATGCCCTGCCTCATGATACGCAGTGATCCGTTTTTCCGTATCGCTTATGGTTTCCTCTTTCACTGCTCCCATAAGAATTATGTCCTCAGCCTCTTCAAAGTCGCGCATATCTATTTTCTCTTTATTCTTTCTCAACGCAACAAGTGCTGCTTCGTTTGTAAGATTCTCAAGGTCGGCACCTGTCATGCCCGGGGTACCCCTCGCCAGAGTCTCGAAATTAACATCATCCGCCAGCACCTTGCCCCTTACGTGAATTTCAAGGATCGCCTTCCGTTCTTTCCAGCCCGGCCTGTCTATCACGATATGTCTGTCGAACCTTCCCGGTCTCAAAAGTGCTGGATCCAGCACGTCTGGTCTATTGGTAGCTGCCATCACAATCACTTCCTCATGAGGATCAAATCCGTCCATTTCGCTTAGGAGCTGGTTCAGAGTCTGTTCTCTTTCATCATGTCCACCTCCAAGCCCCGTGCCTCGTGTTCGTCCTACGGCATCGATCTCGTCTATAAAAATAATGCTCGGATGGGAATCCTTTGCCTTTTTAAACATGTCCCTCACTCGCGAAGCACCGACTCCCACAAACATCTCAATAAACTCGGAAGCGCTGATGCTATAAAAAGGTACCGCAGCCTCCCCTGCCGTTGCTCGCGCCAGGAGGGTCTTGCCCGTTCCGGGAGGCCCAACCAGAAGCACCCCTATAGGTACTTTGGCGCCGATCTTTGCGAATCTGGAGGGGTCTTTAAGAAACTCTATCGTTTCCCTCAGTTCCATCTTTACGTTGTCCATCCCGGCAACGTCTTTAAAGGTCACACTCTCTTTTTTCATATCAAACAGTTTTGCCTTGCTTGCTCCAAAGGTAAAGAGTCCTCCAGGACCACCTTGAATCTGTTGATTCTTCTTCATCATCAGGACCCAGAAACCGATGATCAACGCCCAGGGCAGGACCCCGAGCAAAATCTGCCAGAGATAGCCCTGTTCAGTTGACTCGACGGTGATAATCACGTTCTTTTCCCTCAGTTCGGACAGGAGTCCGTCACCCTGAAAAGTGGGCAGGACGGTCAGAAAGTATTTCACATTTACAGGTTTCTTTTCGCCTTGAACCTGTATATTCACTTCTTTAGTCAGTTCCCCGCTCACAAGCAGCTTTTTTATTGAAACGGATTTTATATTGCCTGCGTTTAATTGCTCCATGAACTGACTGTAATTTATCGTATATTGTGCCGGTGGGCCGAAGTTGAAAAAACTGCTCCATGCATATAAAAATACGGTAACTATGAAAAATACCGCAGCGTACCTCCAATATATACCGGGAATTCCTCCTATCCAGCCTTTTTTATCGTCACCCATGATTCAAACCTGTTTTTTTCCTTTTGGAGTCCCACCCTCCAGATATTTTATTTTCATTAACATCATGATGAACTGCCTTTCCTGTAACCGATGTATTCCCGATCAACGTTTATAAATATCAGCCATAAGCGGATGCTGTCGCGGACATCAATGCCTTCGAACCCATAAAATGGCTTCTCTTCAGCAGACGCAGTGAGAAGTCAGACCACATCCCTTTAAAAGCGGCCCTGGTGACAATGCACCAGATTACGTAATTCTCGATTCAAGGAGAAGCGCAGTAGCCGGCATGATCAAAAATGCCGGCTGAGATTCCGAATTTAATTGTTTATCTCGTCAAAAAAGGTTATCTTTAATAAGAGTACTATGTCGTATTTGTGTTATCGTTTGCCAGTCATAATAAACATCATTATAACAGATTTCAAAGCTTCAACTTAGAGGAACGTATCATGCATGTGGCTTTCGTAATCAGCAGCAAACAGACAATCTCAAAATGTTAATTCCTGTGGTGGTCGATACTTTCAAAAAATCTTACCCGAACCATCATTCTTTTGCTACAAGACAGCCCGCATTTACTATTCCCTCTGCTCAACCTTATGACAGGCATACGCATGAAGCCGCAAGTAAAAGTGTATGCACCCAGCAGAAGAACCAGCCATAACTTAATTTTTTTCCACAACGCTATGCTTATCCCACTTAAACCAATTACTGGCGTCAGAAATGAATGAGTAAGGGCTCTAGAAAAGGGTGAAGTTCTCTTCCTCATCCCCTATAAAACATTTAAAAAAAGCTTTCTTCCTAGGATGGTAATCTCAACAGCAGCTTTTTATAAAACTCGATGGTGTCTTCCGCCTTCTTCCCGGCCATTTCGAGCGGCTCCTGTTCGCCGTTCGTTGAAGTCACTCGCTCCACCGCAGATTCCTTGTTTTGCTCAAAGATCATCTTCACGTCCTTTAAGAAGGTCCTTTCAGCGTGGTTAAATTCCTGCTCTATAGCGCGTTGGTCACACAGGTTATATGGTATGCTTCGTCATCCACAGTATTAAGAAGTATCATCTTTCCGACAGGAGTATTCGTTTTCCCAAGCGCACTTCGCATAGGCAATCGGTCGCTTCCTGCTCCATTTTTACTGCCCTTTCAATTGCGCGATGTCCCTCCTCATAGACTGCCCCGCAGTGTGATCATTACAGCTCTTTATCTTATGTCTAAGGATATCAGGTGAGGTGGAATTGCTGCCAGACTTCTACTTTGCTCACCCTCGATTTTCTGCGACAGACAATAAAAAAGTGTTTGAGATAATAAAGAAAGGAAATTTGTAAGACTCTATACTTATGTAATCTATAATTCAAGGATTCGAATCTTAATTGGCAAAACTATCGGTTTGATTTTCAATGGAAATGCGGTTAATCCCTAACTATGGTTATAATAAAAGACATAAGAATATGAGAAAGCCGTTTCTTAATCAAACATCTGTTTCACCGTATATTACCCCTGAAGGGCATAAGCTTTTGAGTGAGGAGCTGTCATATCTGTGGAAAATTAAACGTCCCCAGGTCACTCGGGCTGTTGCTGAAGCCGCCGCTATGGGAGACCGTTCTGAGAACGCAGAGTATATTTATGGCAAAAAGGAGTTGAGGCGGATCGATGCCCGTACGCATTTTCTTGCAAAAAGGCTGGTGGAGCTGATTGTCGTAGACCGAACACCTGAGGACACGTCAAAGGTTTTTTTTGGTGCATGGGTTGAAATTGAAGATACTGATGGGAATATGCACTGTTATCGCATTGTCGGTCCCGATGAATTTGATCCCGACAAGAATTTTATCAGTATTGATTCGCCTATGGCGAAGGCATTATTGGGCAAGATAGAGGGTGACGAAGTTGTCGTGGGCAGACCTAACGGTACCGCTGCTTTTATTGTTACATCCATCCATTATTAATCTATTCACCGCGGGAATACGAAAACACAAGATAGGCGCTCCTGCCAAATTTAAGCTCAGGATTTCGGCTCAGATCGGTGAAAAAAGGGAAACTCTTCACCAATTTGCCTTTACTGGCAGTGCTCAGCGACTGTTCTCGCGATAATGAGGTGGATATCTGCGGGTTTTTGAAGGGGCAAAACTCCTTGAAGCTGCAACCCGTTGTGGTGTGCTACGGACTTCTACGCTTCCTGACTTACGCCCTTCTACACTCTTGCCCTGATGCCTTTTTTGAGAAACGGCGCTGAGATTGTGGGTCTCAGATGTTTCAGGTTTGTTCTGTTTACGGAAGTGTTGTGAACGGGCTAACTCCGTGTCATGCGCAGGCGCCGATTTTTTGTAATCGAAATCCTTCATCGTGTGACGTTCCATTTTTTCTCCGAGGACGTACTCGATGCCGCGCACAATGTCCTCGTCTTCACGGGTAACGAACGAGAATGCATCCCCGGTCTTTTCAGCTCGCCCTGTGCGGCCTATCCGGTGCGTGTAAGCATCGATGGTATCGGGCATGTCATAGTTGATAACATGGGATATGCGTAAGACATCGATGCCACGGGCTGCAATGTCAGTCGCAACAAGTATCCGATAGGAGCCGTCACGGAATCCGTCAAGTGCAGCCTGGCGCCTGTTCTGCGACAGGTTCCCTTGCAACGATGCGGCCCGGTAGCCGGCCTTCTCCAGCTGCTGGCCCACGCGCTTTGCGCGGTGTTTGGTACGAGCAAAGATCAGGACTGATTCCGTGTCGGTTTGGCGCAGTAGTTCAAGGAGGAGTGCCGTTTTGAGGTGCTGATCGACAGGGTATAAAGTGTGTGCGACGGTAGTTGCAGGCGCTGCAGGATCAACTTGCACGGTGACCGGCGTGCGCAGGACTTCGCGGGTAAGCCGTCGGATATCATCTGGCATGGTTGCCGAGAACAGCAACGTCTGGCGCTTGGCAGGCACGTGCTTGATGATCTTCCTGATGTCGGGCAGGAATCCCATGTCGAACATCCGGTCCGCCTCGTCCAAAACGAGTACTTCCAGACGCGACAGGTTTATCATGCCGTGATCCATGTGGTCGAGCAGGCGACCGGGGCATGCAACGATGATCTCGACTCCACTGCGCAGTTGCTGTATCTGCGGGTTTATGCTCACGCCGCCATATATACTTAGACTTCGAAGACCGGTCCGCCATGCCATAGTGCCAATTGCTTCGTGGATCTGCTCGGCAAGTTCGCGAGTGGGAACGATGACAAGGGCTCTAACATGCCGACGTCCCCCTTGAATCAGATGCTGTAAAATCGGTAGTACGAAGGCGGCCGTCTTTCCTGTGCCGGTCTGTGCCAGGCCTATAACGTCGCGCCCCTCAAGGACGGGCGGGATCGCCTGTACCTGAATCGGCGTTGGTGAAACATAGCCCGCCGCCGTTATCCCAGCTAAAACCTGGGGATGAAAATCAAAATCATGAAATTCCATAAATTCTTCAGACTCCTTTTTCTGTGTTATCCAGTTTAATCTAATATTTCAAGAACACAACGCTTTTCAAGCTTAGCGCCTGCCGCACTCAGTATGGTTCTCATTGCTTGCGCCGTATTTCCCTGCTTGCCGATAACCTTCCCAATATCACTTTTCGCAACACGCAATTCAAAAATTGCCGTTCTTTCTCCGTCCACCTCAGCCACTACGACCTCCTCCGGCTTATCTACCAGAGACTTCGCCATTAATTCAATCAGTGCTTTCATCTTCACCTCCGTAAGCATCCGCCTATTCTTTCGTTGACCATGATTTTCTTCACAACAATTATTGAGTTAATCTTGACGCTATGCAAGTTTCCTAAATCTCGGTGCCTTCATCCGTTGCTTCATGGCCGCTCCTCCCTTTCAGAACGCTTCTCACAAAATTTCCTTCGTTTTCTGTCTCTAAAAAGACCTTGATTTTGTAATTTACGCTAATGGACTCTTAGGGCGCCTTCGACATTATTCCCACTGACTTTAATATCAAAAGAGGAAGCTCCCTCCAGTGGAGGGAGCCCTCTCCAGTTAATTACAGTTTGACGACATTGATCGCTTTGGGGCCTTTCGGACCTTTTTCAGTGTCAA
>JBKQMP010000069.1:0-6157 GCA_052146665.1 Dissulfurispiraceae bacterium | reverse complement strand
CTTCTGGATTCGAATCCCTCATTTGGAGAGTTTTTTCTTAAGTCATACCTCAACATATACATCGACAGGAGTTTCAAAGAAATCCATAACAAAAGCTTGCTTAGCGGTTGTGTTGACAAGATTCTCTTCACGACACCGGTGAGTGAATTGATTACTAAAGAGGTCATCACCGCATCTGAGGATATTTCCATCAAAGAAGCGGCTGAGATAATGTCGAATGAGCAAATAAGCTGCCTTGTGATTCTAGATGCCGAAAATCTCCCCGCAGGCATAGTGACAGACACTGATCTGAGGGAAAAAGTGGTTGCAAAAGGACGCGATGTCAATGAGCCGGTTAAGGATGTAATGAGTCTGCCACTTATGCGTGTCAATGACAAGGATTACTGCTTCGAAGCCGTTTTAAAAATGGTGAAGTACAATGTCCACCACCTTCTCGTCATAAAAAATGGGGGTCTTAGAGGCGTCATCACGAATCATGACCTCATGACGCTTCAGGGTACATCTCCTATGTCTTTTACAAAAGATATTGAAAGTCAGCATTCCATTGACGGTCTTATCACAGTGTCAAGGAAGATAAATAGTACCGTCGGACTTCTTTTGAGGGAAGGTGCGAAGGCGAGCAATATTACAAAGATCATTACGGAGATATACGACAGGCTTGTCAGAAGGGTTCTGGAAATTGCGGAGAAGGAATTTGGTAAGCCCCCGGTTCCTTACTGTTGGATAGTTTTTGGCAGTGAAGGCCGCAAGGAGCAGACTTTCAAGACCGATCAGGACAATGCAATGATTTTGGCCGATCCAATCACGAAAGAGGAGGCAGAGGAAATAAAGGGATACTTTCCCGCTTTTGCTATGTTTGTGAGGGATAGTCTTTTGAAATGCGGGTTTCCTCTGTGTCCCGCGGATTTCATGGCAAGCAACCCGAAGTGGTGTCAACCACTGAAAAACTGGAAGAAGTATTTCTCCAATTGGATGTCTACCCCGACGTCTGACGCTGTCCTGAATTCGGTTACTTTCTTTGATTTTAGGCCAGTCCACGGAGACAGTAGCCTTTCCTATAAGTTAAGGGAATCCATTACATATGCGGTAAAAGACCAGGATGCATTTCTTGGTCACATGGCAAATATGGCGGTTAAAAACAGGCCACCCATTAGCTTTTTAAAGACGTTTGTGCTGGAAAAAAGCGGAGAGCATAAAGACGAACTTAATCTGAAGGTAAAAGGCATCGCTCCCATTGTGGATATGGTAAGGCTTTTTGCGCTCGAAAAAGGCGTAAAAGAGACATCAACCCTTGAAAGAATTGACATATTAAGAGACAAGCATACAATTGTCAAAGAATACGCCGATGATCTTGTCCATGTTTTTGAGTTTGTCATGCTGATGAGGATCCAGCATCAGTTTGAACAGATAAGAGATGATAAAGGGCTGGACAATTTTATCAACCCCAATGCGTTGGTGAATCTCGAGAAGAAGACGTTAAAAGAGGTGTTCTATTTTATATCAAAAATTCAGGATATGATTATTGAGCGGTATAAGCCCATGATTTGGTAATGCGTGCGATATTTGTCGCGATGCAACGGTTGGGCGGCAATTAAGTGATGTCTTGATCTGAATAAGCTTCACTCAACACTTCGATCGGACGGGGAATGGAGAAAAACAGAATTCCAGAGGACATTCTCAATGACAGAGATTTTAAGGCAATGGCAGGTGAGAAAAACTTTATTACTATCGTCCTGACACTGATAATAATGACGTGCTACTTCGGCTTTATTTATCTCGTCGCTTTTAAGAAGCAATTTCTTGCCATAAAGATAACCGGGGGACTGACTTCCGGAATTCTGATCGGGTTAGGCGTCATTTTGGTTTCATTGGTTTCTATGGGGTATTACGTAAGATGGGCTAACTCAAGATATGATGATATGGTCAAGAAGATGAAGGAAAAAATCGAGGCATGATGGTTCCGCATGGTTTCTTGGGTAAACCAAACTGGGTAGCCATAATTTGTTTCATTTTGTTTGTTGCTGTTACAATCGGCGCCACTTATTGGGCCGCTAAAGGGTCAAGAACCACAAGAGAGTTTTATGTTGCAGGGAAAAGCATATCAGGATTCAAAAATGGTCTTGCAATCGCGGGTGATTATATGAGTGCTGCATCATTCCTGGGCATAGCAGGTCTCGTTTCTACAAATGGGTTCGATGGTCTCATTTACCTGGTGGGCTGGCTTGCAGGTTGGCCCTTCATCCTTTTTCTCATTGCGGAACCGTTAAGGAACCTTGGCAGACATACCTTTTCCGAGGTCGTTGCTTACAGATTAAGGCAGAGGCCGATAAAGATTGCCGCTTCAATCGGATCAACGGTGACGGTGCTTCTTTATCTCGTGGCACAAATGGTCGGAGCGGGAACGCTCATAAGACTGCTGTTCGGCGTGGAGTACGAAGTGGCAGTGGTGGTCGTCGGAGCCCTCATGGTGGGGTATGTCCTTTTTGGAGGTGTCCTGGCCGCTACATGGGTTCAGATTGTCAAAGCGATCATGCTCCTTGGTGGCGCCGCGCTGCTCGTAGTTCTGACCCTTGCGCAGTTTAACTTCAATTATGGTACACTCTTCAGTGCGGCTGCGGAAGACTATGGCGATGCATTTATGCAGCCGGGCGGACTGATAAGCAACCCCTTGGATGCATTTTCCCTGGGGCTTGCCTTAATGTTCGGTACGGCGGGACTTCCGCACATCCTCATGAGATTCTATACGGTACCGAATGCAAAGGTGGCAAGGAAGTCGATATGCTATGCCACTGGATTCATCAGTTTCTTCTACATACTCACGTTTGTTGTGGGATTTGGTGCTGCCGTGATTGTCGGCCAGAATGTTATAATTGGGGTCGATAAAGGGGGTAACATGGCGGCTCTCTTGCTTGCAGGGGCGCTTGGGGGGAACATATTTTTTGGATTTTTAGCTGCGGTGGCCTTTGCCACCATTCTCGCAGTAGTGGCGGGGCTGACTCTCTCGGGTGCATCGACGTTGTCTCACGATATTTATATTGGTGTAGTCAGACGAGGGGTCTCTGATGAGAGGGAGGAGGTCCGGGTAGCCAAAATTGCGACGGTGGTTCTTGGCACCATCGCGATTTTGCTTGGAATCCTTTTTAAAGGGCAGAACGTGGCATTTTTGGTCGGTCTTGTTTTTGCTGTTGCCGCAAGTGCTAACTTCCCGGCTCTGCTGCTATCCATTACATGGAAGAGGTTTACAACAAAAGGCGCTGTTGGCAGCATAGTGACAGGCCTTGTGCTGGCTACTGTCCTTATAATTCTTAGTCCGACTGTCTGGGTGGATATATGCAAAAATCAGACACCCATTTTTTATTTAAAGAACCCGGCTTTAATCTCGATGTCAGGTGCATTTCTCGTGGGCATGGCCGTTTCTCTTATGACCAGGGAAAAAGAGGCGGAGCAAAAGTTTGAGGGAGTGAGGCTTAGAACCTATCTGGAATAGGTACTCGTCATGTATTAACAAAAAGTGTTTGATATTGACGAAGTTGATGCCAAACACCAAACAGTAGTGACAAGACAGAGAAGTAAGGGAGGTGATCGGATGCAGAGAAAAGGATAACCCACTGTGTCAGCTAAGACAGGTGGTAAGGTTTATCTAACAATTCAGAAATGGATATGATTGGATTGAAGAGACTCACGGAGTAGTAACTATAACTTAATGTAAAAAAAGGAGAGAACAATCTATGAGCGAAAAACCGAAAAAAGGAGAATCAATAGACACATCAGAAGCTGAAATAGCGGTGCACTGGGGGGAAGAGCAATTTTTCTTTCCTTCCACCAAGTTTATTGCACAGGCCAACATGACCGATCCAACGGTCTATGATCGTTTTAGTCTCGAAAATTTCCCGAATTGCTTTAAAGAGTACGCCGACCTTCTGACCTGGTACGAGTACTGGCATACAACCCTTGATACCAGCGATGCCCCCTGTTGGAAGTGGTTTGTCGGCGGCAAGATTAATGCGAGCTATAACTGTATTGACAGGCATTTGCCAAAGAATAAGAACAAAACAGCGATACATTTTGTGCCGGAACCTGAGACTGATAAGGTCGAGCACGTGACATATCAGGAACTTTATGTAAGGGTGAATGAGTTTGCCGCAATCCTCAAAGACTTCTGTGGCCTGAAGGCAGGAGACAGGGTAACGCTCCATCTCCCGATGGTGGCGGAGCTTGCCATCACGATGCTTGCCTGCGCGAGGCTTGGCATTATTCATTCTCAGGTCTTCGGCGGGTTCAGTGGCAAGGCATGTTCAGACAGGATTGTTGACTCCCGCAGCCATGTACTTATTACAATGGATGCCTATTACAGGAGCGGTCAGCTTATTGACCACAAGGAAAAGGCCGACATCGCTGTTGCTGACGCAGCCAAGGAAAACCAGAAAGTCGATAAGGTCTTGGTATGGCAGCGTTACCCGGGCAAATATTCGGCAAAGACCCCAATGGTGGAAGGGCGCGATTTCTTTATTAATGATTTACTGAAAGACTATTACGGAAGGAGAATTGATCCGGTTCCGATGCCTGCAGAAGCACCGCTTTTCCTCATGTACACGAGCGGTACGACAGGAAAGCCCAAAGGCGCACAGCACAGCACTGGCGGGTATCTTGCCTATGTAACTGGGACCTCAAAGTACATACAGGATATCCATCCTGAAGACGTCTACTGGTGTATGGCTGACATCGGGTGGATCACCGGTCATTCTTACATTGTCTACGGTCCATTGGCACTTTGCGCATCCAGCGTGATTTTCGAAGGTGTTCCAACCTATCCAGATCCAGGCAGACCCTGGAGGGTTGCCCAGAATTTGGACGTGAACATCTTCCATACCGCACCCACTGCCATTAGGGCGCTGAGAAAAGTGGGACCGGATGAACCAAAGAAATACAATTATCACTTCAAGCATATGACCACAGTTGGAGAGCCCATTGAGCCCGAAGTTTGGAAATGGTATTACAATGAAGTGGGTAAAGGTGAAGCAGCTATTGTTGACACCTGGTGGCAGACTGAAAACGGTGGCTTCCTCTGCAGCACGATACCCGCAATTAAGCCCATGAAGCCTGGTAGCGCTGGCCCAGGCGTCCCCGGCATTCACCCGATCGTCTATGACAACGATGGGAATGTCGTCCCGGCTGGAAGCGGAAAGGCAGGCAATATCTGCATTCAGAACCCATGGCCTGGTAGCTTCCAAACCATCTGGGGTGACCGTGCCCGTTACGTTGCGCAGTATTATGAAAAATATTGCAAAGATCCGAAGAGCAAAAGATGGCAGGATTGGCCTTACATGACCGGTGATGCTGCGGTGATGGCTGCTGACGGATATGTTCGTATCCTTGGAAGAATTGACGATGTGATCAATGTCTCAGGACACAGACTGGGAACCAAGGAAATCGAATCTGCCGCACTTACTGTCGTCGAAGTTGCAGAAGCAGCCGTTGTTCCTGTGAAACATGAAATTAAGGGAAAGGAACCCGATCTGTACGTTGCCTTGAAACCTGGCTACCAGCCAAGCGATGCACTGGCCAAGAAGATCTCTAACGCGATTATCACAGAGATCGGAGCAATTGCGAGGCCGAGGAAGGTTTGGATTGTGCCTGATATGCCGAAGACCCGTTCAGGAAAGATAATGCGTAGGGTGCTTGGCTCCATTTCTAATGGTACGGACGTGGGCGATGTGATGACGCTGGCGAATCCTGAAATTGTGGAAGCAATCACCAAGATGGTGCAGGGAGAAGGGGCCAAGCCGGAGTTCTAAAAGCAGAGACCCATTCTTACCTATAATCCATTTGTGCCGCAGTGATAAGAGGAGGGCAGGGGAAAGACATTCCTGCCCTCCTCTTTTATCAGAGCGCGCCGTAAAAAGCCGTCCTTTCAGGGCTGGGCCATAGGGAGTTTCATTAAGATGTGCGTTGGCTTTCAAGATGCCGACTGCATAATAATAATAATACGGTGATGAACGTGCGAAAGATTCTTGAGACTATTGACCAAAATCTATGCAGCCTGCAAGCGCCTGAATTTATTCATGGGGATAGGGCTGTGAAAGTAGTTGACTTGGCACGGGGATAATTCAATAATGATACTAATGGGGAGCAAGATGCAGTCAAGCACACCGAGCTT
>JBKQMP010000068.1:0-7338 GCA_052146665.1 Dissulfurispiraceae bacterium | reverse complement strand
TGGTTTTCATGGAAGATTTGAGGGTGTCCTGTATGAGCAGGTCCGCACGCGGCACGGTCGACAATCCTGGCACTAACGTTGCCGCTAAGTCCGGCCTCAATAAGGCGATCCTTGATCAGGGATGGGGAGCGTTCCGAGAGATGCTGCAGTATAAACTGATAGAACGCGGGGGAGTGTTGGTGCTCGTTGATCCAAAGCACACAAGCCAACGCTGTTCCGCATGCGGGCACGTAAGTTCTGAGAGCCGCAGGTCTCAGCATGTCTTTCAGTGTGTGGCTTGCGGTATGTCAATTGATGCTGATCTCAACGCTGCACTAAACATCTTAGCGGCCGGGCAGGCCGTCTTAGCCTGTGGAGAAGGGGGACCACTCCCTTCCGTGAAGCAGGAACCAGTGGGAAAGCGTGAGCTAGTACCGCCCCAAAAGTATTTGGGAATCATTGCCCTTTAGGGCGGTGAGGATGTCAAAATCAGACCTGAATCAGGACATCACCAGTCCCGATCTCCTAAATGAAACCAAACCGGGCGGGCATATGTAGAGACCGTAAAAAAATTCAAGAAATATGTAAATCACGTTTAAGAAACAATACTCCTCAATGGAGAAAGACAGCGTATACTACTCATAGTTAAAACTCATTGTGCAGGGCTGCGAACGGTTCCTGCCATAACGAGTTCTTGACAAGGAATGCTACATACCCGATGAGCTCATACATGCACCGCTCCGTTTTCCTGATCCCCTTTGCATCAGGAATAAAGTCTTCCCACGTGATCCGGTCCGGCTCATTGTTTACCGAGAATACATCAGGATTTAGGCCGTCCCTCTTACATATCGCCAAGGCCCGCCGCATATGTGACTCAGACGTGACAAGCAGGATCTTTTTGAGCGAATGCGCCTGGACATAGTCCCTTACGCCGTTGATTTCGTCTGCGGTCGTTTTCGTCCTCCCGTAAAAGATCAACTGGTTTTCATTGAGGCCCATATCCGCCGCGAGTTTCCTGACTCCTTTTGCCTCATCATATGCATCGTAATGCCACTCACCTATGAGGAGCCGCTTCGCATGCCCTGACTTGACAAAGTATATGCCGGCGAAGATCCTGTCTGACGTTTCCCCGACCGCGAAAACATTGTCTGGAATATAGAAGAGATCCTTGCGACTGATGAGCCAATGAACGTCGCTGACCCCCGCGAGTACGACAACTGCGTCGTATCTCAAGCCAGACATAAAGCTGTCGTTCACCCGCCACAATCTGGCAAAGAAATGGCTACTGTATGTTACGCTGACCAAATAAAAATAGAGGGTGAGCGCCAGAATAAGTTTCGACCGATGCTTTCTAACAACTAATAGCAGAATCAGGCCCGCTAAGACATAAATCAGCGGGTTGATCAGGAGACTTGCAATATCCTCGAGTTTCATTGTTTTACAAAAAAACTACCCATGAGGCAAACATCACTAGAGGTAGTATAGCATTGTTATGCTAAGTGAACTGTTTTTCTTGAGATTATAGGGAAAAGCGTCAGCACGGGAGATTTTGGATTGAAAAATATGGTAGTATGAACGGGAAAGACTTTTTCAGCTTATGTTTATGGCAGAAAAATGCTCTTCAGCAAAAAGGTCTTTTTCTGTTATTTTTAGGCTGTTTTCTATAGCCAGGGGCTGGCCCTGCGCAGCAGGCAGGTGTGAACCCCGCCAGGTTCGGAAGGAAGCAACGGTAAGCATTTTGTCTGGGTGCCGCAGCAAGCCGGCTCCACTGATAGTGAATTGTGAACGGTGGTCAGTAATGAATCGTTAAGTAAGTCCGCTGTCCAGCCATTCAACTAATATGCTAACGTGTGTCAGAGTCAGTCCCTGGATGTGGAAAACAGCCGGAAATATCACTAAGGCTTTCACATGAGTGAATGCGGAGGAAAGCTGCTATTTTAGGGGCCACGCAGTGAGCCTGGCTTTTCTTAATCATTTTGTTTTATAGAAGGCGCGATTATGTCATATCTGGTATTAGCAAGAAAGTGGAGGCCTCAGACATTTGATGAGTTAGTCGGTCAGGAACCAATAGGCCGTATACTAAAAAATGCCATTACACAGAACAAAACCGCACACGCTTATATTTTTTCTGGCCCCAGAGGTGTAGGCAAGACATCTACTGCCAGGATACTAGCCAAAGCCATAAATTGTGAGCGCGGGCCGACACCTGACCCATGCGGAAAATGTCATACCTGTATTGCGATAGCGGACGGCTCATCAATGGACGTTGCTGAGATCGACGGCGCATCAAACAGGGGAATAGATAACATAAGGGACCTCAGGGAAAGCGTTCGTTATGCGCCTTCAGGCAGCAGATCCAAGGTATACATCATCGATGAGGCACACATGCTCACTAATGAAGCCTTTAATGCGCTGCTGAAGACCCTCGAAGAGCCCCCCCCAAACGTTATTTTTGTGCTCGCGACAACAGCGCCCGCGAAGATACCCTCGACGGTCTTGTCACGTTGTCAACATTTGCCATTCAGGAGAGTCCCCAGACTAAAAATAAAGGAAAGGTTAAAACTCATCTCGGCAACTGAAGGCCTGACAGTTACAGAATCTGCGCTTGACTTAATCGCAAGGGCAAGTGACGGCAGCATCAGGGACTCGCTAACTATCCTCGATCAGATAGCAGCATTTTCAGATAATGTTACAGAACAGGACATCAAAGACCTTCTTGGGATTACTGACCTTGAAGTCATTGTCCGACTTGTCTCCGCAGTGATAGACGGTGATAGAAAAAGCATCGTGATGAGCATTGCAGACCTCGTTGAAGCAGGGGCTGACTTAAAGGCATTTGCAAAGGACTTCCTGCAATTCGTGAGGGACCTTCTCATCGCAAAGATAAGAGACGATGAAGAAACGGCCTTGGATGTTGGCGATGAGGAATTTAGTGCAATAAAACGCCTGAAGGATAAGGCTACCGAAGAACACTTAGCGCTGCTACTGTCAGAGTTAATCAAAGCCGAACCGGGCATAAAGAGCGCTTTTCATCCAAGGATTGCTCTGGAGATGGCTCTTATACGATTGAGTATGTTAAGCCATTTAAGATCAATTAATGAAGCATTAAAGATTGTTCAGGGCATCGATATGCAGCAGGGACAGATTTCAAAGCGGCGGAAAAAGGCGGAGACTGATAAGAGTGCGTCAGGCACTGAACCTCTTGCTGAAGAGGAGACGGTTGCACCCGCTGTTGCCAATGCCCCGCGAGATATCCTTGACCCTTCATCCTCGCACTTATCTCTTTCGGATGCATGGAATAGCGCCGTTGAGAATCTAGAGAAAACGAACCATCCCCTTGCCTGTAAATTAAGGGAAGGAACTGTTGCTTTTAACGGCGATAAAATAATGGTAGTTTACAACGGTGGACTTGCCGTGCACGCGGAATCGGTTAAGGAAAATCTTCCCTTCATAAAGGGTCTTGTCAGCGAGTTGTCGGGCACGAAAATATCTGTGACTGTCGAAACAGCAAAGGGGAGATCAGTGACCAGGAAAGATTTAAAAGAGCAGGCACTAAACAATCCGATAGTAGCTGAGGCCTTGAGATTGTTCGAGGGAAGGATTACGGACATCATACCTAATACTAATAAGAGCGGGGAGTAATGGATAGAAAAAAATCAGTTGACAAGGGCATTGCTTGTCGACCTTTTGCTATTCACGAAAGCTTGTTTTTTGACATGGAAAGAAATAGGAGGAGAAAGAATGTCTAAAAAAATGCTTGGAGACATAATGCGTGAGGCCCAAAAAATGCAAGCTGAAATGCAGAAGATGCAGGAAGCGGCAAAAACGAAGACTGTAGAGGCGAGTGCTGGCGGAGGCATGGTCACAGTGGTGGCAAATGGTGGAGGTGAACTGGTTTCTATACGGATAGAAAAAGACGTGGTGAACCCTGATGATATAGAGATGCTCCAAGATCTGATACTGGCGGCGGCAAATGAGGCGTTGAGAAGGGCCCAGCAGATGGTTAATGAGGAAATGTCGAAATTGACCATGGGATTGCAGATTCCCGGTATGGGCGGGTTGGGCAATTTATTCGGCAGATGACCGGTGTGACTTTTATCTGGAATAGCAGACCACTTACCTATCTATGACACAGGGAATAATCGAAAAACTTGTCACGGAACTGACGAAATTGCCAGGGATAGGAAGGAAGACCGCTCAGCGTCTCGCCTTTTTTATTCTAACCATGCCCCCTGATGATGCTAAAGGCATTGCACATGCAATTGTCGAGGTCAAAGACAGGGCGAGATTCTGCTCGACGTGCTTCAACATCACCGATACTGATCCCTGTGAAATCTGCAGCGATCCGGCAAGGGACAAGAGCAAGCTCTGTATTGTTGAAGAACCAAGCAATATCCTCGCAATCGAGCGGACCAGAGCGTTCAGTGGGATGTATCATGTGCTCCTTGGCGCGCTATCCCCCCTCGACGGAGTGACACCGGATAGGTTAAAGATTAATGAGCTCGTCACGCGCCTGCAATCGGACAGCGTGCAAGAGGTAATATTGGCCACAAACCCGAACACGAAGGGGGAGATGACTGCCCAATATATCACCCGGATAATTAAACCCTTCCCCATTAAGGTCACGCGAATTGCCTATGGCCTGCCTATCGGCAGCGACATTGAATTTGCTGATGAGGTAACTCTCGCAAAAGCATTGGAAGGCCGAAGGGAATTATAGAAGTGCTTCCCTGGTTATCCTCTCGGCTGCCTCAAATACCGCCTTCTTATCTTCCTCGGTTCTCGCCTCGATATAAAACCGAACCTTGGGTTCCGTCCCCGATGGCCTTATCATCAGCCAGGAACCATCGTCAAGAATCAGCTTCGTGCCATCAACAGTGATCAAATCTTTGACCACTCTTTTACGCCCGCCAATATCAAGGATAGTGCCCTTTTTATAACGCTCTTTGATTGTCGAGAGCTTTTTCAGGAGGGGCTCTCCCACCAAGAAGTTATCAACAGCAATGCCTGACCGATCCGGATAATATGCGCCGAACTCATTCATAAGGCCTTCAAGATATTCACCGAGAGTTTTACCCGTTGCCGCCATCATCTCGATTGCCAATAGCAGGCCAAAAATCGCATCTTTTTCCAATATGTGGTTATACGCAGAAATGCCATCTGACTCTTCAAAGGCGACAATTGCCCGCTCGTTGGATGTTTTCAGCATATAGGGTCTAAAGTTCTTGAACCCCACCTTGGTCTCTTTTATCGGCACTCCCAACTTGTTTGCAATTGCATTCACAAAATTGCTCGTACCAACAGATTTTGCCACTACGCCCGATATCCCTCTGAAGACTTTGAGGTAATGCAGTGCCAATGCGCCAAAATAGTTCATCGGTATCTGCACTCGGCCGTCCGTGTATCTTATGCGGTCTCCGTCAGGATCCATGATGACACCCAACTTGAATCTGGAGGTATCTTGCCTCAGCACTTTCTCTATATCTTCCATATTTTTCTCGCTCGGCTCGGGGGCTATGCCCCCAAAGAGATAGTCATTTTCACTCCTGAGGTAACGTATTTTGCTGCTCTCTCCTACTATCCTCTGAATGCGTCCCCTTGTTGCACCATGAACATTGTCAATACAAATGACACAATCTCCATCGCTGATGAAATCCATTATCCTTTCAACATTCAAGGTCTTTCTTTCTTTCACGTATGCAATGTAAAGACTCGTAAGGTCTATTCTTTCCACAGCCCGTGGCTGTATTGGATTAAGAATAGGCGATCCAGCCATCATCCTATTAGAGATCTCTTCTATCGCGGTGGTTATCTCAGCTCCCGCCGGGCCGCCGTCTGAAGGGTTAAATTTAAACCCAGCGTAATTGGCCGGGTTGTGTGATGGGGTGAGGTTAATAGAACATGCCGCATTCACCATCTCAATCCCTGCGGAAAATTCGGGGGTCGTTGCTTCTCCTGCATACCATGTCTTAAATCCTTCCCGTTGGAGAAGCCCTATCACTTCCATGGCAAAATCTTCACCGAGGAACCTATTGTCATGTCCCACAATGACTCCCCGTCTCTGAATCTCTCCAATGTCCGAAACACCCATAGCCTCCGTTACCGAAGGATCATTGCGCCGGAACATGCTCACAATCGCTGATGTGACAATTCGTAAATTATTAAAGGTAAACTCGGTGCCGATTTCTCCTCTCCAGCCAGACGTACCAAACACTATCTTTGCCGGAGCAGTGTTTCCTCTTGCGAATGTTTCTATCACAGACAGTAAATGCCTGTTGTTCTGAGTATCAGACATGATTGCTTTCCAACACGAAGCCGCGCTCTCAAATTGTTGAGCCATAAAACCTCCCGCTCATCCAGTTGTGGATAGATCCGCTATGCATTTTATCACAGGAAATTAGACAAAATCGATGCCTCAATTTCACAGATCTTGGGGCGATAGTTGTTGCTTAAACTGTTGGAATGTGGTAAAAAAATAGATGCTTAGCAATGATACCTCCACCGACCAGCTGCATTTCTCCAGAGAAGACCTTCAGGGCTTGATAGCTAACCACCTAGGGCCAGACCGGGTTCCAAAACAGCTAAGGATTATTATAGACACCACTGATTTTTTCAGAGTCGACTATGACGATGTCGTCATCCTCGGTCACCGACCCTTTCTCATCAGGAATAATGAACGCGAAGGGCGCTTCGGTATCGACGATGAGCAGAAATTCTGGGTAAAAAGGGCTATAGACCTCATAGATGGAACCACCAAGATCCTGAAATTGACCTTTCACGAGCGTTTCATTGCCAGGGTGGGTGAGTTGCACTTTGAGTGTTTCCGTAGCCCTCAAAAAGAAGCTCGAATTTTGGACATAGTCAAGGGACATTCAAAATTCATGCAGGGATTTTCCATGAAGGACTCGGTCGGCAACGTCGTCAGGGTCATCGACTATATCACTGGCAGGACAATGGCTGATTCCGTGATGGGACTCGGCCTAAACCATGAAGACTATTTTCACCGTTATTTTCCTTCTGTGTTAGATGAATACATTGAGCTTGTCACGGCCATCAAGTTCCTTCATGATCATGATGAAAAGCATGGAGATATCAGACGGGATCACATCCTGAAGGATAAGCAGTCAGGTGAATGCCGCTGGATAGACTTTGATTTTAACTACCTTCACAAGGAAAATATGTTTGGGTATGACCTCTTCGGGTTCGGGATAATTTTATTTCAATTGTATTATTGCCGGAACGGGCATTTTAATGGATACCCCCAACATATAGTGTTTACGATGCTCGAAAGCATAGTGTTGGTTGAGCAGGCGGTTTGGGAAACAAGTCCAGTCCGCCGCAATGAAAATAAATGGCGGT
>JBKQMP010000067.1:0-3888 GCA_052146665.1 Dissulfurispiraceae bacterium | reverse complement strand
GGCATGTGAATATCGCCTGGGTTTCCCGATTGTCGGGGTGAATGTGCCCGCAGCGGGAACATTCCTGCGATGTGCCGTGTGCCGGTATTTTAATCGTTAACTTCTCTTTCTTGAGGCCCTTATATCTTGCGAACGTAACAATCCTGCCCTACATCGAGTTAAGTATGGACTTGTTAAGGCCAGCCTTTGCTCTTGCACCGTTGTTGAGAAACTTGCCGTTGGCATCCTTTTTTACTTTCGGTCTCCTGACCATGCTGGAGACCTTCAAGTCCTCGAAGATGTTTACCTGCGCAGTGTCCTCCACGATGGCACGGCTGATCTTATGGGCACGATCCTCACGAATATTGCGCTCTTTCGCGTAGGTCTTGCCAATCCTCATCTTGGTGTTGTTCCTGCGCTTCGAGCCCTTGTGCTGTTTAGCAAGTTTCCTCTGCAGCGTCTTCCTTAATCGTTGCGCTTCCACCAGAGACTTCTTTTCGGCCTCAGTGAAGTCGTACTCTTTCTCGTTACTCATTGCCATAGGGATAACCACCCCTCTGTCACCGCCACTCGCTATTGAATCCAGTTCTTCCTCAGTCAATCCTGAGAAGTACTCGATCAACTTCTCCTCACTCATGAGCGGTAGCGTATCTTCGGGAAGTTCGGCATCTGCATAATTGAGCGACACGTACCACTGATTATTATGTAACGATATAGCAATGCTGTTAGGCAGCTCGCATGGTCGGTGAGCTATAAACTTGAGCTCCCCTACCATGAATTTCTCAGTGCCGATTATCAGTCTATGCTCCTTTACAAGACCGTCATTGACCTTGGTTGTTTTACCTGTCGAAATGAACTGAAAGAGTTCCTTAGTAAGCAACACTGTCTGTCTGCCGTGCCTCTTTTTCCGGGAAGGCCGTTGGGACAGTCCTTTAAAAAAACGCGCGTATGCCTGCATGAAGCGATAGGCCCCATTACGCAGGACCTGCGACGGCACTTCGAACAGCCATGGGGTCAGCTCGTCGTCCTTGAACTGGCTGTATTGTTGGTCCACGGGGCTCTGCACACCGGTCAGGGGAAGGGCATGGTTACGGAACGTGCGGAAGTAGCGCTCTTCCTCCACCTTTGAGTTGTATACAAACCGCTGGCAGCCGATCCAGCGATTTAATACCGCTGACTGCTTACTGCTCGGGTACGCCCTGAATTTGACTCCGCTTGCCATGTTGTATATTCCTATGATTTATTTAATTGCATCGAAAAACAAGTAATTGCATCCAGCTTGAATGCTTACGCTGCAGACTGCTTAACCCCTCCTGGCCTACAGCCTAGAAGG
Source organism: Dissulfurispiraceae bacterium (assembly GCA_052146665.1). Lineage (GTDB taxonomy): Bacteria > Nitrospirota > Thermodesulfovibrionia > Thermodesulfovibrionales > Dissulfurispiraceae > JBKQMP01. Next base: position 2,576 of record JBKQMP010000067.1, on the reverse strand, counting down.
GGAAATGCGCAGCCATCAGTTCAAGATATGGTCCACAATAATATCCTGTCAAGCAGTTGGTGGGTTTTTAAAGAATATGCCTCTGTCACGTATCGAGTTCCGCCGCTCACATCAGGCTGTCTGAGAGAACTATGCGGAACCAATAATCTCAATTATCCACCTGACTGCTTGGCACGATAGCCCAAATCCTGCAACAATGAACTGACGACTTCACGATGATCACCCTGAATTTCAAGAGTCTCACCCCTCAGCGTCCCCCCTGTGCCAAGCCGCGACTTGAGAAGCTTTAGTACAGCCTCCATAGCTTGTCGGGATCCCTGGAAACCGCTTATTATAACAACTGACTTGCCACATCGTCCCTTCCGCTCCAATCTGACATAAACCTGTTTCGGCGCAGACGGGTGCTCTGCCGCCGATGCGCTATGATCTTGTTTTTCCTTACCCCGCATCACTTTCTCAGTAGAGTAGACCAGCCTTGATCCCTTTTCAGTCATGTCATCTGCTCCGGCACATCACACATCGAAAATCCCTGTTGACTGATGACGGCTTGCGGCATACAATGTGAGCTTGGGATTCACGATACTCCGATGTGTGTTCATCGCTAGCACTGGATCGTTATTCTGTTCTGACAGATGTGCCAGGCACGCCCATTGAAGCCTATGTCCATAAGCCCTGAGCAGTTCAGCTGCTTCAATATTCGACAGATGTCCACCCGGCCCCTGAATACGCTTCTTTAAGAAAGCCGGGTATGGTCCGTTGATAAGCATGTGCTGGTCATAATTACTCTCGATGAACACAGCATCCAGGGAGGCAGTTATCCTTTCTAAGTCTGTACAGACATGGCCGAGGTCTGTTAATATGCCCAGCCGTTTTTTACCCGAGGCGATTACAAATGCAGCACCATCAGCGCCATCGTGCTTGGTAGGAATCGTGTACACTGCAACGTTCCCGAATTGGAGTACCCCGCCGGCACTGAAATGCTTGATATTCTTCAACGGTCCAAGCTGATGCTTGGAGAGGGCGGCGTCAAGAGTTCTTCGAGTAACATAAATGGGCAAATCATATTTACGCTCATATACCCCCGCATAACGGATGTGGTCACCGTGATCATGAGATATGATTACCGCATCAACTTCTCTTATATCCCGTCCATGAGACTCAAGCCGGCGTTGCGCCTGAATACCACAGATGCCAGCATCAAATAAGAGCCTAACGCCTTCCGTTTCAACGTATATGCAATTGCCATTGCTCCCTGACTGAAGAGAAATTGAGACAATACTCATGGATTAGCGCCATTTAACAGCAATAATGACATGGCAGCACGACTCCACTTATTCAATCCTCAGCACCTTCGCCCCTCGAATCTTCCTCTCCTTGAGTTCCATTAATGCGGTATTTGCCTCTTCCAGTTTAAACTCCTGAAACTCGGCCCTGATGGGAATCTTTGCCGCTAGGTGCAGAAATTCATCAACATCCCTCCGAGTGATATTTGCGACACTCTTGATTTCCTTCTCCATCCAAATGTGGCGAGTATACTCAAGTTCCAAAAGGGATTCCTTATCTCTCTCCTCTTTTCTTATCGCATTTACCACGAGCCGCCCCCCCCTTTTCAAATTCTTCAAGGCCTCGATTATTGGTCTCCAGGCCGGGGTCGTATCAATAGCACAGCACAGTCTCTCCGGGGATTCGTCTTCAATATCCCCTGCCCAGAATGCGCCAAGTTCTCTTGCAAAATCTCTTTCCCCCTCTGTCCTCGAAAAGATGAAGACCCTCGAATCCGGATACACATACCTCGCCATCTTAATCACGAGGTGAGCTGATGCCCCAAAACCCACAAGTCCTAAAGTATCTCCATTCTTCATTCCACATAACTTCAGGGACCGATATCCTACCGCCCCTGCACATAGAAGCGGGGCTGCTTCCAGATCGGAGAGGACAGAGGGAATTTTGTACGCAAAATCCTCCGAGACAGTGGTATATTCTGCATAGCCTCCGTGAGCATCCCTGCCAGTAGCCCTGAAATCAACGCAGAGATTCTCCTTACCATCTAGGCAGAATTCACATCTTCCGCAGGCATCGTAAATCCAAGCAACTCCCACTTTGTCACTACTAGTAAATCTGCTCGCCCCGTTTCCTGATTCTTCAACTCTTCCAACTATCTGGTGACCTAAGATTATCGGGAATACAGATGGGGGGGTTCTCCCCTCTATTTCGTCTAATTCGGTATGGCAAACACCGCAGGCTGACACCCTTATTAATATCTCATTATCCCTGGGAACAGGGATTGGCAGTTCAACAAGGGTGAGAGGCGTTCGAACGTCCCGGAGATCACAGACACCTTCCAATACCATGGCCTTCATTTGTTTACTTCTTTACTCCCCTTCCATCACACCGTCTTATCTGACGGCGGATAAACCGAGTAGGTACTGACATACTATCACACACATTACGATTAAACCACAAACCAAAAATGTAATGTCATACTAGGAGACTTTCCAAACTAATCCTCTACATGACGCTTAGGCGCTGCCCAGGCGCACCTTTCTTGCTTAAGCGAGAAGGATGATCTCGTTTAT
>JBKQMP010000066.1:0-4955 GCA_052146665.1 Dissulfurispiraceae bacterium | reverse complement strand
ATTTGGCAGGTGTTCAGATGGCGATAAACGCGCTCAGGCGCGTGATCGTACATGCCGTAAAACTCACCACATTCCGGACACCTGACACGTATATCCTTCTCATGATCCACATAAATATCGATTCGCTGAGTAGCTTCGTTCATTATCACCTGTTTCACAAACCAGGGCAGCTTGATTCCCAATATCTTTGTATAAAACACTTTTTCGTCCATGAACATAGGATACCCAAACCACTATATATTGTATAGACCCATGAAGAACCCAGATGCGCCGTATTATTTAATCGGTATTTTCTTCTCTTTTTTCTTAGCTTCTTCGGTCTTCGGTATTCTTATCTCCAGTATCCCGTCTTTGAATTCTGCAGACGCCTTTTCAGTCTGGACCTCTGAGGGAAGACTGAATAACCGCTTGAAAGAGCCATAGGAGCGCTCAACACTGTAATAATCTTTTTTTTCAATCTTTTCCTCTTTCTTCTTCTCGCCAGAAATGGTTATGGTATCTTCAGTCAGACTTATATCGATATCTTCTTTTGCCATCCCCGGCAATTCTCCCTTCACCACCACATTATCGCCTTCTGTAAAGATGTCAATCGAGGGAGAAACTTCCGCTATTTCATGCATTTTCATCCTCGGCATCCAAGATGGTAGCATCGAAAAGGGTCTTCTGAAAAAATCTTCAAACCTTTTTTCCATCTCTTCAAACCTTTTCTCCATGTCCGTAAAAGGTGACAGTGCTCTTGTTGACTCAACCTTCACCAATTCTTTCTTCTCTTTCTTGGCCATCATATACCTCCTCTTTTCTTTAGGGTTAAGGCCCTACTTGTCACTCGCGGCCTTGCCTTGTTGAAAGTTTTCAAAATGCTTCTTCAGTGATTCTTTTTACTCTCCGTATCGTGAACCCTTGGTATGGCATATGGGACATTCTGATAGGAAGCCCTGGCCAAAGCCCCGCTTCACCAATGACAAAAAGCATATCAGGTTTTACGCTCAAGCTGCTGTCAGAAGCCACTTTAGAGTTTTGCCACTTTTGCTCTTTCACGCTTGCAACACGGATTCAAATCCCGTCGGGAACACCAACAACTTCAATGGGTTGCCAAAGCAAACTGTCAAATATATCGCCAGCTTGTGACAGAAAAGTGCCAAACCCTTGCCCTTTATGGCATGAATCACATTAAAGCCACCGGTAGAAGATGTGCCTACCTCTGCCCTTCTTATGGCGACATAGCGTTTACCCTATGCCGGCAGCTTTCCAATATGCTCTGATTTTATCCTTTAACAACTTGGGCAGCGGGACATAAATGAACTCTTTTGCCTTGGCATCGCCGTTCTTGAATGCCCAATCGAAAAACTCTACGGCCTTCATGTTAGCGTCCCTTTTTTCCTTTGCAAGAAGAATAAACGTCGCTCCTGCAATCGGCCATGAGTTTTTTCCAGGAGTATTGGTGAGCCGTGCAAAGAAATCATGACTAGGATCAAAGTTGCCTGTCTCGGCAGCTTCTTCAAAGGCAGTGAGGTTCGGAGATACGAAGTTGCCCGCCCTATTCTTGAGTTGTGTATAGGTGAGCTTGTTCTGAATGGCATAGGCAAATTCCACATAGCCGATTGCATCAGGGGTCTGCTTGACGTAGTTCGCCACTCCGTCGTTACCCTTTCCGCCGATCCCGATAGGCCACTTGACGGACTTGCCTTCTCCTACCTTATCCTTCCATTTAGTGCATGTCTCGCTCAAATAATTTGTGTATATGGCAGTGGTGCCCGAATCGTCCACCCTGTGGACAACTCTGATCGCGCTATGCGGTAACTTCAGATTGGGATTGATCTTTTTGATTATGGGGTGATCCCAGTACTCGATATCTCCCAGATATATCATGCAAAGGGACTTCGAATCAAGCTTGAGAGCGTCCTCCTTAATCCCCTGAATGTTCACCACTGGGACGACTCCGCCGATGACCGTGGGGAATTGAATGAGATTATTTTTTTTAAGATCCTCGGGCTTCACGGGGTCATCGGACGCGCCGAAATCCACCGTTCGGCCGGTAATCTGCTGGATCCCCCCACCCGAGCCAATCAATTGGTAGTTTACCGTTACACCCGAAGTTTTTGCATAGTCATATGCCCACGCTTGATAGATCGGAGCGGGAAACGTCGCCCCCGCTCCGTTCAGCATATCTTCCGCCTGTACAACTGAAAAAGCCAGTATTAGCAACATAGCCGAAAGAGCAACGCAAACTATCTTCATAGTTTCTCCTTTGTAGAAGTGACTTTTTTATCCAGAATTTCCCTCACTTTGCTCAAAAGCTCATGCGGCGATAAGGGTTTTGGGATAAAACTCTTTTCTTCTGTAATGATACCCTTGTCGGCAAGAACATCTCCTGTGTAGCCGCTGGAAAAAATAACTTTGATATCAGGTCTCATCTTTTTGATCTCATGATAGACTTCCCCGCCGTTTCTCTTCGGCATGATGACATCAAGGATGAGGAGATCTATATCGTCCTGATACTCCTTGAACCTGCTGAGGGCATCTTCCCCATCTGCCGCTTCTATTACCCTGTACCCAACGCTCTCGAGCGCCGTCCTACTGAGTAGCCGCACCTGTGCGTCGTCCTCTATGACAAGTATGGTCTCTGCGCCGCCTGTGACAAGGTCGGCCTTCCCGCTCTCGGGAGTGCATACTTCAGACTGGATTAAGGGCAGGTATATGCGAAATGTCGCGCCTTTTTCTTTTTCGCTGTAAACATTGATATAGCCGTTATGCTGCTTGACAATGCCGTACACAATCGAGAGGCCGAGACCCGTCCCCTTGCCCACTTCCTTGGTGGTGAAAAAGGGCTCGAATATCTTTTGCTTTGTCGTCTCGTCCATACCGCTTCCCGAGTCGGATACGGAAATCAGAACGTATTTACCGGGCTTGCCCTCTCCATGGGCTTTTACGAAGTCATCGTCCATTTCCGCCAGGCTGGTTTCAACGATCAATTGCCCTCCTTGAGGCATCGCATCTCGCGCATTCGTCACAAGATTCAGCAAAACCTGTTCTATCTGGCCACTATCAGCCATCGCAATAAGGTTCTCACCTTTCAGTACTGTTTTGAACTCAATGTCCTCGCTGATGACCCTCGACAGAATTTTTTTCATATCGATGACGACCTCGGTGACGTCCACCGGTCTTAGGTCCCTCACCTGCTGTCGGCCAAAGGCAAGGAGACCCCGTGATAATTTGGCCGCCTTTTCCCCTGCTGAAATAATCTCATCTAAAAAGCCCCGTGATCGACTGTCTTTTTTATCCAGATTCGACTTAAGAAGCTCACCAAAACCCATGATTGCCGTGAGCATATTGTTGAAGTCGTGGGCGACACCACCCACAAAGCGGCCAAGCGACTCCATTTTTTGGGTCTGCATCAACTGCGCTTGCAGCTTTTCCTGCTTCTTCTCCTGCTCGTCCAGTTCTATTACCATCTTGTTAAATGCCGATGCAAGCGTTGCCATTTCATCGCCGGATGTAATTTCCAGAAGCTTTTGCTCGCCCGGCTTGTTGGGTAATTCCTCCATATGCCTCGTTATCTCCGAAAGCGGTTGCATGAAGTGTTTCACTACTTCCCATACCACGATTAGAACGATAATAGTGCCGATAAGTATCCCGTAAATCACATAGCGCCTTAACCTGTACAGAGGGGCAAAGGCTTCATCAAGCGGATAATGAACTGCGAGAAACCAATCCGTCGAGTGCAGGCGTCTATATGAAGCAAGCACAGGCAAGCCGTTATGAGTGATTGTTTCATCACTCGCCGCAATGCCCTTCAGGGCCTTGTCGAGAACTTTGTTGATCCCGGACGGCAGGACGTTGCCCTTCCCAATATTTTCTTGGTCAGGATGCATGATTATTGTTCTATCGCTTGAAACAAGAAAAACATACCCGTTTCTGCCGATCCTGACTTTCCCAAGATGGGCGAAGATGTTACTCCCCGTCAGGTCGAGGCTTCCTGCGAGTACGGCCAGTACATTCCCCGCCCTGTCGAAAACTGGTGCCGTGACCATGATTGCACGGACACCGGGCGTATGGGTGGAGATGTAAGGCCTGGAAATATAAGGGCCTCGGGAAGCTAACGTGTGTTGATAATATTCTCGGAAGGAGAGGTCTCTGCCCCTCCGATTAGGCAGATACGGGCTTTCCGCTATCAATCTTCCCCCTTTCGAAATGAGAAAAATTCCGTTATCAAATATGGATAGCAGGCCGGGCTTGCTGTCAAGGTATCTCTGCGCCTGCACCGGATCAGTCAGCGCTTGATAGGGCAGTCTAGCGGCGCTGGCTATCAATGTGTTCTGAATAAGAGAGAGCTGGTCGTCTATACTTTGGGCCAGAGATGAGGCAAGCGTAAACTGCTGATCGGATATCGTGGTCTTGAACTCGCGTTCCAGATAGGACATGATGAAATAGGTCAGGATGGCGACGAAACTGACAAATACGACTGAAACAGTAAGCGCAATTCTTGTCTTCAGGCTAAGCTTTTTCAATGTTCACCATTAAATTCGGCTTCCGGTAATGCCTTGCTGACCGCGCTTTTACGGTATCTAAATAAAAGACGCCGCAATTTACGTTCAGTGCACACTTTTTACAAAATAAGCTTACAATAGAAAATATTACAAAATGATGAATCTATTGTTACATTTTTCAACATAGGACGTGACACGTTACTAATAACAGGTAGGGAAGTTATGCATAGGCTTTTATTCTGTCAATCCAGCATAGATTAGGTGAGGTTCTCTAAAATAAAATCAAAGGAGCCAGATGTTCTGTTTTGCGTATTTTGTGGTAATACGGACCAAAAGCGAAAGTTGACAGACGCAAGCTCCGCAGTAAGTGCTCTTAGTTACTTCCAATCGAGAGCCGGGGCAAGCTTGAGTGCCGAGACAGCCCCAAATCGGTACAAATGACATGCCGTCAACACAGAGTAAGTTCGG
>JBKQMP010000065.1:0-6215 GCA_052146665.1 Dissulfurispiraceae bacterium | reverse complement strand
GTTTCTTTCACACGTTAAAAGTGGAGCATGTGTATCAGCACAGGTATGCAACAAGGGCAGAGGCACGGCAGAGTATTTTTGAATATGTCGAAATGTATTATAATCTTCAGAGGAAGCATTCAGCACTGGGCTATCGTTCTCCGGTATCCTTTGAGCTGGATGCAGTAGCAGCCTAACCTAACTCGGTGTCCATTGAACCGGGGGAAGATCACAGTTATACGCAGGAGTGTGCTTCAAGTGAAACTCATAGGCAGTTTTAAAGTCTTTTAAATGGTGCCAGAATGTAGGCGCTATCGAAAACCGCTTCAAAACCGATATCGGTGAGCACCAGATTATCGAAGTTTAAACGTACCATATACTCTTCATTTGTTTCTTCCGCCGACGAGCCGACACTGTCACAAGACCGAAATTTGAGCAAGATTACAATTGGAATAAAACACCATCAGACAAAACTTAGCGCGAGAAGTACGGCTACGAGTCAGCCTTTTGGAGATGAGGGCCTCGACAACAAGTGCTTCCTGAAATCAACCCTGTAGCGTCTCTGCACAGATGCAAGGGTACTTTTGGAAATAAATGATTGGTACCGTCGTGGTCTATCAAGGGTACGTATAGTACAAGAGAACGATTGACCTAACTAGGAAATGCGTCGTTTGCGCTGCTTCAAGGTAGCGATCTGTTAGCTTCATATGACGCCAACAACTTTTCTTTTGGATTCTCTTCAACCTTGACTTTAAACTTCTGACCTACAGAAGTATAGACTACTACACGCAATGTCATAAGCTGCATTTTAAAATTATGACCAGCAAGTATTTTTTTGGGGAAACGAACAATCCAGTCTTGATCGTCGTTGCGAAAATGAAATGGAAGAAGAAATGTAGCTTCTTCGCCATCTTGTAGGGTAACAGGCACATGTGCAGACTCCGGAAAACCAAAGTTTTGATAACGATGTTTTTTCTTGAACAATCCATTTTGCCACACCACACTGACTATTTTTGCGGGTTTAGGGCTGATGTTAACTATATTTATGTCACAATAGTCTGGAGTGTATTGTCGCCGGGTTCAACAATGGATTTGGGTGTGCAAAGACTTCAATATTTTCGAAGAATCTGAATTAAGACGTCAGTTAAGATTTCATGTAAAAAAATATGAAGCTCTTCTCAAGGAGCTAAGATCCAGACTCGATCCTGAACTCTACAACTCACTTTCTGGCGCCATTGAAATGATAGGTGACTGGGCTGAGTAACCAAAATAAGAAGAAGTCAATCATAGAAGAACAGAAAAGAATGCCTCTCTCGGTTATTTTCTCCCTGGCGCTCCGGAAAAGCGTCTCGACAATACAAGTGAGAAAAGATACCCACTGCCGTATGTGCCATAATCTGATATAATTTCATAACTATGTATGACCGAGATTTAAAGGCAGATGATATCCAATCCCTTTCGAATATCGACGGGATTACGAGTTTCTTTACTATCCTCGGTTATGAAACATCGGGCCGAATAAGGCAATCTCCGGCGAATCTTAGCATCACCAATGAAAGCCTCATCAAGGAAATAAAAGTTATAGAACTCATTGCCAACCAGGGCGGCCTCCTCCAGGTCTATCTGTTTGAGCTCTTTTCCGTCACCGTAGCAAACACTCAGGCCCTTGCAAAGATTTTTCGTAATCGTATCGGTAATTATCTTTTGGTACTCACTAGTGATTATAACAGGATTGATTTCGCGCTTGTCGAAAGACTTTTGCCAGGGGAGAAAGATGAAGGCATAGGGACCAAACAGGCTTCTATCAGACCGAGGGTCCTCACCATAGACAGGCTGAAGCCGACAAGGGTGGATTTACGGGTTCTGCGGCGGTTCAGCTATACGGAGGCCGATGCTATCGCACAGTATGAAAAGCTGCAGGCTGCATACATTATTGCTGACTGGTCCGAGGAGTTTTTCAACAACAGGGCTCTTTTCAGTGATTACTATCTTATTGAAAGGCTCAGGGACGAGGCTGAGTGGAAAGAGAATATCAAACCTGCGTATTCCCGGTTCAGGGAGTTATACCATGATGCAAGATTGACTTGGCAAGGGAAACCCGAGAGTGAATTCAGGAAAGGATTCTTTGATTCTATATTTGACGCACTCGGTTTCAGATGCGAGGAGCGCAAGGCGGCAGACGATGAGGGAAGGCAACCCGACTATATCCTCCATGCAGGCGATTCTGATAAACCTCTCTGCCTTTGTCTCACCTATCCATGGGGCAGATCACTTGACGGAAAGGATTACACGAGAGACAAAGATACCCCTGATGAGAACCCCGGAGCAGTTGTTGTTTCGCTGCTTGAAAAGGGAGATGCAGCCTGGGTCATCGTTACAAACGGTAAACACTGGAGACTTTATTCCTCAAAGGCACATTCCAGGGCGACTAACTACTATGAAATAGACCTAGAAGAGGTGCTGGCAAGGCTTGACCCTGAGGAGTCATTCAGGTATTTTTATCTGTTCTTCAGGAAAGAGGCGTTCCATGTATTAGATGGTATCACCTTTTTAGATAAACTCCTCAAGGGCAGCGAAGAATACGCCAAGAGACTCGGTGAGCGTTTAAAGAAAAGAGTCTTTGAAGAAATATTTCCCTATTTTGCAGAAGGGTTCATCTCTCATCTCCGCAAGGTAAAAGGCGTTTCTGAACCTCCCCAGGATGAGCTTGATAAAATATTCCATGGTACGCTCACTTTTCTCTACCGTCTTCTCTTTATCCTTTATGCTGAATCAAGAAATCTCCTCCCTGTCAGGGAACTGAGGGGATACCATAAGATTAGCCTTGCAGCCCTAAAGGTAGAGATTGCACATAAGCTCGGCGATGTTTTCCCGGACAGCGCCGATCTTTTCAAAAAAATGCCTTTCGATGCAGATTCTACCTCCCTTTATGACGGGCTCCAGACGTTGTTCAGGTCGATAGATTCTGGTGATGCCGCAATGAATATCCCTGCTTACAACGGTGGCCTTTTCATGACATCAGTTCCCGGTGACGATGATACCCAGGAGGCAGAGAACGCCAGATTCCTCATCGAGAACAAGATGCGTCATAACTTCCTTGCTATAGGGCTGGATCGTCTCACACGGGATGAGGATGATAAAACCTTTAAACGTGTCTTCATAGATTACAAATCCCTCGGCGTCCGTCATCTTGGAAGCATTTATGAAGGGCTTCTCGAATTCCATCTTCGTATCGCGCCCGAGAAGATGGCCATCTGCGAAGGCAAAAAGACCGAAGAGATTATTCCTTATGAAGAGGCGATCAAACAAAAGAAGAAGATCCTCAAGATGGGAAGAGGCAAGAATGCAGAAGAACGAGTCCTCCCGAAAGGGACGGTCTATCTCGAAAACACAAAACATGAAAGAAAGGCCACAGGCTCTTATTACACTCCTGATTATATAGTCAAGTACATCGTAGAAAACACAGTTGGCCGCGTGCTGAAGGAGAAGTTCGTAGCGCTTACGCCGAAATTCAGAGAGGCGCAGAAAGCATACAGGGAAGCTGTCAAAAGAAGAGATGCCATTGAGAAGACTGGTGTGAAGGGTGACAACCCTGAGAAGACAGCAGGTTCTTATAGCTACCTCGTGGATGAGCTTTTCGACGTGAAGGTCCTTGACCCTGCCATGGGCAGCGGCCATTTCCTTGTAGAGACAGTCGATTTCATCACAGATAAGATGATCGATTTCCTGAACGGCTTTCCCTGGAATCCTATCATGGCGACATTAAGAGAAACACGGGAGACGATCTTAAAGGCGATGGAGACGCAGAGCATCACCATCGACGAGTCACGCCTCAATGATCTTAGTCTTCTCAAACGTTATGTGCTCAAAAGGTGCATTTATGGTGTGGACTTGAACCCCATGGCTGTTGAACTTGCAAAGGTATCGCTATGGCTGGACTGCTTCACCCTCGGTGCGCCGCTCTCGTTCCTTGACCATCACCTGAAATGTGGAAACTCATTGATAGGCGCGACTGTTCAAGAGGTTCGGGAAGCCGTGGAGCCGGAGGCACGGATCAGCAGCAAATCCAAAGTGGCGGCGTCCGGGACGGAATGGAGAGAATCTGAGGCAACAGTTCATCAAACTATTCTGTTCGGCAGCCGCTTTGCCGGTCTTATGCTTGCAACTGACTTGATGAGGCACGTTGGGGAACTATCCGATGTTACGGCGGCACAAGTAAAGGAATCTCGTGCGGAATACAGAAAGGCAAGTAATACCCTCGGTCCATTCAGGAGAATACTTGATCTTTACGTCAGTGAGTGGTTTGGTAACGACGGCGGGACTAAGAGCAAGAAGAGAAAAGTAGACGCATCAGCAGCGCTCGATTTCTTGAAAAGCAGAGAAGCGGAAGCGTTCATCAATACAAAAGACATTAATGCGTTGATGGGAAAGCTTTCTGTAGGGGACAGGAAAATTGCGGGGACCGCAATCAATGCAGCCAAAGAGAAGCGATTCTTCCACTGGGAACTGGAATTTCCTGAAGTCTTTTACGGCAAAGGGAGAGAAAAAGAGAATCCGGGCTTTGATGCGGTGGTGGGGAATCCGCCTTACCTAAGCTTTGCGACTTATCCTGAGGTGGACAAAATATTCATGGATAAGCATTTTAATTCGGCAACAAGCAAATATGATGCATATGTTCTTTTCATTGAACGCGCGATAAGATATGCACGCGATAATGGTTTAATAAGCTTTGTTGTTCCCAATAAGTTCTTCCGCACAGACTATGGGCGAGGTATACGACAACTAATCGCACAGTCATGTTCATTAAAGGCAGTTATTGATTTCAAAGATCTGCCCGTTTTTGAGGAAGCGACGACATATCCGGCCATTACAGTTCTATTGAAGGGAATGCGCGATATGAGTCTTTCTTACTATTGCTTAGTGCATTCCCTACCGGATATATCAACGAATCTCCTCAGTGAAGAGCACTACGATTCTCAAGAAATTGATCATTCTTTATTAACAGTTGAGGGATGGCATTTTAATAATCCGGGTATAAATTTAGTGCTCGAACTCTGCAAGTCTAAATCAGATTTTGCAAAAGATCATTTTTCACATATCCATCAAGGGATAATCACAGGTTCTGATGAACCTTTTTTCTTGTCAGTGGCCGATTTGACTATGTTTTCGGCAAAGTCACGTAACGCAATCGTTCGACGCCTATTAAAAAATAGGGACATGGCACGTTGGGTAGTTGATGACGAAGAAAAATATTTGCTTTATCCGCATCGCCAGTGTAACTCTGACGCCTGCGTAATACCAGAAAGGGAGTTAAAGAAAGATTTTCCCGATGTGTGGGATTACCTCAATCGCTCAGACGTAAAAAGCAAGCTGTTGTCTAGAGAATTTCTGATGAAGGAAATAAGCGCTGGCAGACGCAACACATGGTATGAATTGTGGAGAAGCCGCGAACCTATACTTTTTACAAAAGAGCAACTTCTCACGCCGACATTAGCTGCCAGTAACCGGTTTTCATATCTACCTTCGCAGAGTGGTTTTGTTTTCACAGGAGGGGCTGGCGGTGGGTACGGTTTGATACGATCTGATAACAAGGTAAACTATAATTATAAGTATTATTTGGCGATCTTAAATTCTAAATTGTTGACGTTTGTTTATTCATGTCTTTGTACAGAATTTTCTGGTGGAGCTTACAGTTACGCTACACAGTATTTGGAAAAGCTCCCCATTCGTCGTATTGACTTTCAAATTTCCCAAGTAAATCGTACTTCTTTATTAGAACAAGGGAGAAGTCTATATAAAGCTTACCTTACAAACCAATCTTCTGACAATATCCTGAGCTTTATAGAACAGTGCCTATTAGGTGATCCGGAAGAATCGGATGTAGTGCACGATCTATTGGCCTGTTTAGCGGAGCATATGATTGAAATGAATCGTAGTAGACAAAAAGAAGCCAAGCGATTCTTCGCTTGGATAGAGAAAGCACTTAATGTTCAGTTTGACAACAAGGGGAATGCCGGCATAGATGCTTTGACAGGGAAATCGACAATCAAATCGTATATGGGTGATTATCAAAAAAATGAAGATGCATTATCATTTGACACTTTGCGGGCGAGGTTGTCCCTTTTTGCGTTGAAGTAGAAAGGACCCGGTTACATTATCTTATGCAGCGGCCTCCTTTCTGTCAATGGATCTCTGCTGCAATGCAGCAATGAGTTTGGGGATTTCCTTGTAGCCCT
>JBKQMP010000064.1:0-4239 GCA_052146665.1 Dissulfurispiraceae bacterium | reverse complement strand
ATCAGATAAGAGATAAAAGTCAACCATTATTTCCAATGCGAATTTGCTTCACAGCGACGTACTATCGAAAGTTGTTTTATTTATAGCGGCTTAGCATAGTTTGGGCCTTTGGTTAAGGAATCGCTGTCTTATTGCCTGCTATTCAGATAGTAAAATTCAGGTAATCGGGGATAGTCTGAGAAGCCTGGGGCCTTCTGTATAGGGTGCCCACCCTTTGACAGAATAGGCGCGTGCGCTAAATGGAAGAGCTTTCCACAATTCCTCCCCACATGAGATTTGTCCGGAAGGGAATAGTTTACATGCCATTTTAGGCAGGATAATGTTAAGAACAGGTCTTTCGTATGTTTATCTAACTAAAGTGGATCAGTCGATTGATAAAAAAAGCGCTTCAAAGGTGATTTAAACGCAGATCGAAAAGGTTGAGCCGCGATATCCTTTGCATGGGGAAGGATTCGTAAGCGTGACTGTCACTAATCATGTTCACTACAGGGTGGGTGTAATTCTTTACTAAGGCCATACAGAATCTGTAATTGATATCAACTTGAAAGTTATTTTAATATGTTGTACAATAACTTGTACAACATACAAAGGAGTGAAGCAATGGACAGCATAACATATTCCAAGGCCCGTACCAGCCTCGCATCGACAATGAAGAAAGTCTGCGAAAGCCACGATCCAGTTATCATCACACGTCAGAAGGGAGACTCAGTAGTGATGCTTTCCCTTGAAGACTTCAAGGCACTTGAGGAGACTTCATATCTGCTGCGCGTACCGGCTAATGCAAGGCGGCTTCTTGAATCAATAGCGGAGCTTGAGGAGGGCGGCGGCAGCGAAAAACCTTTGGCAGAATGAAGCTGATCTTAGCAGAGCACGCCTGGGAAGACTATTTGTACTGGCAACAGACCGACAGGCAGATTCTCGAACGCATAAATACACTGATCAAGGACATCATGCGCGATCCCTTCTCCGGTCCCGGTAAGCCGGAACCTCTCAAACATGGATTATCGGGCTATTGGTCCCGACGCATCAACGATGAGCATAGAATCGTATATAGGCCCGCAGAAGACTCTATACTTATCGCACAGTTGAGATATCACTATTAGGATGTTAATGGAGGAGTCTTTTCAGATCGCTTTTTGTCAGTTCAGTATCTCTTAATATCTTGGTCAATAGCCCAGGGCCGATCGTTTCGCCAGCGTGAATCGGTACTACAGTAGTACGACCATTTGGATGACGTAATAAAACGTGACTGCCCTTTTTCCGCTCCACGTCAAAACCGGCTTTCTTTAACGCTGCAATTACTTGCTTCCCCGTCACAGAGGGAAATTTGCTCATATGGCAATTTTTTGGACGCCTACGATGTGGGTGGAGGGTCTATCTTTTCCAGCTCCGGCAAGTTCAAGGCAGAGTTGAATCGCCTCCTTCGTTCTCTCCATTAGCTTGTCGAGAGATTTCGCCTGAGTGTGACATCCCCGGAGTTCTGGCACTTCCGATACATAATATCCGTCTTCATCCCGTTCTATGATCACGGTAAATTCTTTAGCCATAAATACTCCCTCCTGTAAAGAAGTCTAGCAGAGAAGCCACCTCGAATAAATTATAGCACTTGTGACGTAAAAAAATTATCATCATTCAAGAGGTACAGCCCAAATCTCTGAATAAGCTCTTGCTGCATGACGGTTCTAAAGGGGGAAGAAGTCTTCATCTATCATCGTCGCAAATCATCTCGCAAGTTGAGCGACTCTTCACTTTCGTTTCCGTGAATTAATAATTGGTAGAATGGCTTTCTCTCTTGAAAGAAAAAATTTCAGTACACTGATGTTGTTGAGTTCGCAGGTCTCGAAAATAGACATCAGCACTAACAATTCCTTGATAGTTTCTTGAGTCCAGAGGCCGTCGGTAGTGCGCCTTTGTTTTGCAAAAATATGCATGGCGTGTTCTGCATTATTATTGTTCCAGGGTACTCTATTATAATCCAGAAAGGTAAATAACTTCATTCCGGCTTTCTTGATGCGTCCCTGAAGTTTACTAGCAATTTTAGAGGAGAAGGCCATATTAAAAATAGTTTTAAGAAAGCGTCGCGCAGTTTTTTTATGTCTCTGCAGATGTCTTTTCTTTAATCCACAATGGTCGATGGTATCAATATATGGATATTCCTGCAGTGTGTGACTGCCGGCAGGCTTTTATTGAGCTCTGCAACTTTCGGAAAGAATAAGATACCACAGGCCCCTTCCCTGCGCAAAAGGGGGATCCTTCTGTAAGATTTCCGGCAAACGTTAAGGTGCACAGCCGGTAGGATTGGACGCACAGTCACATATACCTTGTAATACGACCCCGTCGCATAAAGAATGCAACACAAAATGACAACCAGTGTGACTTATACTGGTACTATTAACTCACCGTTTTAACGCGTTTCGATGGAAATCTACACTGTCTCAAAACCCCTCACTAAAAGCCACCTTGGCAATGCCTTAAAATCAACCTTCTAAGATATCCACAAACCTTGTCTCATAATCAAATGTTTTTGGGACACCCCAACTTTATGATTTATACCTATTGTACTTCTGCAATGGAATTGCAACAGGTGTGCAAATATACTTTTTTGACCTCATATTACCTAATGAGATCGGAGTGGAAAAAGGCTGGGGCAGTCAATCGACTCCTTCACCGAAGGGGAACCACTGACTCTGGTAAGGGGGGATGCTTTGGAAAGCCAGGTGATCTATTTAGGATCATCAAGGGCCAGCGTCGTCCCTGCGGCCCGACTCTTGAACGCCGGTTCGATAGTGCTGCAAGATACTTACCATCTGAGCAAACACACCACTTGCGGTGTCGAGGCCTACATCGATAAACGAGGCAGTTCGCCCTGGAACAAAGGACTGATGAAGTTCATCGCCCACGGCACAAGGGAGGAGCACGATGACCGCGGGGAGAATCCGGTGCCACGATCGCGAACCCGCGGAGACGCTATAAAAAGCGCGGAACAGTAAAAAACCCAGGACGTAATACTCGATAACATGCGCCAACTTTCGAAGCACCTGCTGAACGAAGGAGAGCGTTTTCGCTGATATTCCGGAGACCAACCAATGCATTATCGGCTCAATGATTGCCCGCGTGTTGTGCGGCGTAAATGATTTGCCCGACAACACAAAAATAAAACACAACCAAAAGACCACTAGAACCCAATATGTGAGATTTCGATTGGACGCCATTATCCGGTTAATTGAACAGTTTCTCAAAATGCATTTATAGTACACTTTAAGCCATAACCGATATGAACGCCACAACGTATCTATAGGACACTTGGTCTCCGTGATCCACTCTGACACTATGGCAAGGATAGAGGCCTTCTTTCAAGTGGCTTTCAAGGGCTTCCTTGACCTCCTCAATATTGTCCGCAAAATAGTAGGCATCATGCCGCGGCCAGCCCTCGTGAGCGAATCGCTCCAGATCGACTGAGTCCACCACAGAGCGGTCCAAACTTTTGTCGAAGGTGTCGCCATAGTTTGCGAGCTATTTAAGGCAGTGGGGCACTGATCTGCACACAATAGCGACGTTGCTGGGGCATAAAGACTTACGGATGGCACAACGGTATGCGCACCTTAACGTGGATTCATTAAAAGATGCGATCGCAAAACTCGATTTCACGAATTCTTCACGATCGGGGGATCAGGAGCAATCCTGTACGAGCTAGGTCATTGAATTTATTGGCGGTCCCAACGGGATTCGGACCCGTGTTTTAGCCTTGAGAGTCGTATTAAAACATTTTTCGTAAAGGGTCTACTGACAACGGTTTCAGCGTAAGACATTTGTTGGGAAGCTCGAAAAGCATTTCTATATATTCCGGTAATTCCTATCAAAACGCTATAAAACGCAGAAGTCTACTACAATTTTACTACAGTATTTGAGAGTGTCTCACTTATCGTGTAGAAATTTATAAACCAGCGCAAGCTGTCTAGTAGGCGACTAATTGACGGGCACCTATTAAATAGTCCAAAGGAAATGTTTAAGAACTGCCCAAGGTTTAAACAACAACGCAATGCCGAGTGCCGTAAGAAATAGGGCAAAAAATAGAGGCCATGTCCGGAAGTAAATTGAATAAAAGACTTAGCGTCTATGGAAGACTAACACACTCTTTGATTGAAGTAAATAATTATCAGTGGTGTCCGGTAAATATTTATAAAGATACGGTCTGTTCTTTATACTTGTTGGGAATAGAAGTCGCCAAACCCTATGCCA
>JBKQMP010000063.1:0-19565 GCA_052146665.1 Dissulfurispiraceae bacterium | reverse complement strand
GCATAGAGGCTCGTAGAACAAAAGAGGTTAGGTGCAAAGGGAAAAGGTTGAAGTAACACCACAACCATCACAGCTTTAACAGAGAGTATCATGAAAAGTCTTGACTATTTCCTTAGAAGAGGAAGGACTCAAAAAACTTATTTCATCCGACATGAACAGGGCATCATGCCTCTTTGCAGCAAGAGTACAGGGTAAAACCTAATAATCGGCTTGCCATTATCAGCATCCACCGGCTTCTTCCTGAAGTCGACCCTGTGCTATTTTTGCTCTAGGCGCAAGGTTACTATTGGAAAGAAATAGTCTCCAAAGCGTTTTTCCCTAGGCGTCTATACAGCTACTGACTTTAGCTCACGCACTCGCGGAGGCTTTTTTGCCACGTTCCAGAGGTCCAACTTCGCCTGCATGTATAGCCAGCTCTCAGGTGACGTGTTCGTCGCACTCGCTATTCTCATTGCCATTTCAGGACTTAAACATGCCTTACCATTCAGCAAGGCAGAAAGTGTTTTTCTGGTTACACCCAAACGTGCGGCAGCCTCTGTAACCGTTAGACCAAGCGGCTTTATAATATCCTCACGTAAAACTTCTCCGGGATGAACAGGCTTTCTTTTTCCAATCATGTCAAATACTCCTCTCTAATGATAATCCAGGTAATCCACTTGGACTGCATCATTGCCTTCAAATCTAAAAACTACTCTCCAGTTACCGCTCACAGTGACTGACCAGACGCCTTTCTCCCGGCCTTTCAACTCGTGCAATTTAAAGCCTGGCAAGTTCATATCCTGAGCAGTCATAGAAGCATCAAGACGGTCGAGTATCCTCGCAAGTCTTGCGCAATGGCTCGGATCAATCCCACTCCTTTCACCATCGCGAAAAAAGGCCTCAAGTCCCTTATGCTTAAATGATCGTATCACTTGTTCTTAAGATAGCATGTTACGTGTAACGTTGCAAGTTACTGTTACAGCCAGTGAGATGTTCTTCTGAAAATTCTCAATAGTTGCAAGTTACTGAAAGTCCGGACTTGTCGGTGGAACCGGTACAAAACCCTGCCTCAAATGCTCCGTCGCTTTTTGGGATCTCGCAGATAGTATGTTACTACCAGTATTTCACGGCGGGGGAACGGGACCGTTTGCTGGCTGATCTAACGGGATCACAACGCCAGTGTCATCAGGGCCAGCATAATTCGGGGCGTACTGCTCAGTTATGAGAACTCGAAATTTTTGAGGAGTTCTATGAGCAGGTGCCATTCAAGAGTCCACCTGATAAGCCTCATATATGCCAAAACTAAAATATTGAAGACTTTGTCCCCAAACTAAACACCTTATCTTGTGAGTGCAGATTGGTGTCGTCTCATGGACTCCTCATGACCCGTGACGGTGAGCAGTATTTGCTACAAATGAAAATCAATAAAAAAAGTTCAGCATGTGAAGAACATCAATTTTGTACCGAAATACGCATGGTCTATATAAATAGTCGGGACCTTAATGTGATAAGGGCTTCACCCGACAACTACTCACAAGACCAGTGCTCATGGGAATAAGGAGTACTGAAAGAAACTGTTATACGCAGGGTTCTCAATTTCTAATTGTGCCAAGCTCATTCATATTGTTGTCATCTTTCCTCATTAAACTGATTCTTCTCAGGCTCATAAACAGTTACCCTGTTTTTGCCAGCATTCTTTGACGCATACAGTGCACTATCAGCATTATTAACAAACTCTGACAGTACTCTCTCGTGCGGTTTTGAATTTGTCTTTTCAATATAATCGCTGACCCCAAAGCTAGCTGTTATCCTTATTGAGCTTTTTTCTGCCTGAACAGGTGTATCTTCTATGCGCTTTCTCAATCTTTCGGCGACAGTGGCAGCTTCTGCCACAGAGGTTTCGGGAAGCAGGACGATGAATTCCTCACCCCCGTATCTGGCAGGAATGTCAGTTGCCCTGACAACCTCTTTTGTGATATTTGCGACCATCTTAAGGACCATATCGCCGTCAGAATGTCCGAATGTATCGTTAACACGCTTAAAAAAATCAATATCGAACATTATAACCGACAGAGGCCGTGAGTGGCGGAAAACCCTGCTGATTTCAATCTCTGCGACGTTATTGAAATGCCTTCTGTTATAAAGACCAGTGAGTGAATCAGTTGTCGCTAGAAGCTTCAATGCCTCTTCCCTCTCTCGGAGAGCCACCTCAGTCTGTTTGCGAATAGTGATTTCTTTTAGCAGGTCCTCGTTTGTCTCACTTAATTCCGCTTTCTTGCTCACAAGCTCCTTCAAGGTCTGGTCCAGCTGCATCACCATTGAATTGAACGACTGCGAAAACTCTCCCATGAAATCTACACGTTGCGTAAAATCCCCCGACGCGACCATCTTTGTCTGCCACGATATGTGCTTAAGATTGGCCTGAAGCGTTTTGAGTGCGCCAAAGATATACCCTTTAAAAGCAACCTGCTTCGACATATCCCCATTTGAAGCGGCGTACAAAAATATTCTCAGCGAAATAAGGTTCGCATAAAGGGTTTGAAGGGAATCAAGTGATGCAAAGCGGTCGGGGACCTGAGGAGGCTTGGCAAGTGTCATAGTATCGAGTAAAAGCTTCAAAAGCTCGTCAACCATGTCATGCTCTTTCTCAAACGGCATGCTTTTAACCCAAATATGCGGATAAGTGTCTGTGCATTATCTAATGGCTTCAGCAGTGAACCGGCATGTCCTGTCACTAGTACACCAGCAGTCAACCTCTTTAACCTTAAATTCACTGCCGGTGAAGCTTTCAAGAAGTCCAGAAATAAAACCCTCATCGTAGGTGCAGATCTGGTACCCCAGCTCCGGTAATCCTGAACAGTCCAGGTCTTCAGAAACGGTTAAAATGAAGGAACCCTTCTCTATATCTGCTTCCTCAATACGTACAATGCCGATTCCCAACTCACGGAATGTTTCTTGGAGTTTCTTTATGAACAAGTTAAAGTCTTTAATGTTCGCAAAGCTTTTTTTGTAAAACTCGATGCCTGCCAGTTTACCTGCCTCATAAAAGATCTGATCTGTTTTTTCCGTTCCCAGGTGCCGTTCAATAACATCTCTGAATGTAAACTGCATAAGGCGATACACTTGAACTCGCGTGTTTGGACCAAGATTGGGACGACCTAGTGCGATATCTCCCAAAAGATCCCACGAAAATTTGTACTTTCTCTTTGTCATATAATCCTCCTATCACAAGTATTACCAGACGTATATCAGCAGTGAACTTACTAATCCGGTCATTAGTATACACACACATGACGCTCATAACGTACCTGTTTTAAAGGCTTTTCATAGAATGTCATGTGACTTTACTTATGACCTCCTTAGTAACTCATCCTTATTGGTGCCGCTCGAAAATTTCTTCAAACAAGGGTACTGTTTCTTTGAATACCTTAAGAACCGCCGGATCGAAGTGTTCCTGCATGGCTCTTCCATCACCCTCCGTTATAATCTTGAACGTCCTTTGATGGTCGAAGGCGGCTTTGTAGGGCCTTTGACACCGTAGCGCGTCATAATAGCCATCCATAACCGGCATCATGATATCAAGGATTATCAGATCAAGTCTGGACTCCCTAGTCTTCTGCGCCGCCTCTTGCCCGTTGAAGGCGAGTGCTATATCATAGTCTAACGGAATGAGCCACTGGGTCAGCAGTCTGAGGGTGGCTTCCTCATCGTCGACCGTCAATATTTGTTCCCTTATTTATCAAGAACCTCCCTCACCTTTCTCAACAGCTGTTGCGGCCTGACAGGCTTAGGGATAAAGTCAAAGCCGGATTCTTTCAGTTCTTCGGCTTTCATCGTGTCCTCCGTATAGCCGCTCGAAAAGAGTATTTTTATCCGGGGACTTAGTTTCCTTATCACATCGCTGACCTCTTTACCACCTTTCTTCGGCATGATCATGTCCAGGACCACTAACGCTATGTTGTCCTTATTCTCCATGAACTTTATGATCGCATGTTCCCCATCCTCGGCGATGATCACACTGTAGCCGGAGGACTCCAGCACTATCCTTATCAAGTTCCTAAGGGAGGCTTCGTCTTCAGCCACGAGGATTGTCTCACTCCCACCCATGGCTGTGTGAGAAGCCTCCGCCTGCTTGTCTGCGACTGCCTCCTCTTCAATGAGAGGCAGGTATATCTTAAACACTGCGCCTTGGCCCGGTTCACTGTAACCATTGATATAGCCGCCGTGCTGTTTTACTATTCCGTAGGAGATTGCAAGACCGAGACCCGTCCCTTCACCAACACCTTTCGTGGTAAAAAAAGGCTCGAATATCTTCTGCTGAGTTTCCTCATCTATCCCGCTGCCTGTATCGGAAACCATGATAAACGCATACATTCCGAGCTTTCCATCTCCATAAACCGCAATAAAGTCATCATCCATTTCTTCAAGGCCGGTGCAGATCGTCAGACGTCCGCCCTCCGGCATTGCGTCCCTGGCATTTGTGGCAAGATTCATCAGTACCTGTTCTATCTGACTGGAATCTGCCAGCACCACCAACGGCCTGTCTGCAAGGTAAAACTGTAAATCGATATCCTCCCCGATAATCCGGACAAGCATTTTCTGCAGGCCCAGGACAAGTCCGTTGACATTAACAGGTTTTACTTCAATAAGCTGTTTTCTGCTGAAGGCAAGCAGCCTTTTGATGAGAGTTGCAGCCCTGTCAGCAGCTTTGAGCACCTCATCCATCTGCTCCTTTGACGGACTTCCGGCTTCAAGGCTGTCATGGGCTAATGTACCATACCCTATGATCACATTGAGGATATTATTGAAATCATGCGCGACCCCCCCGGCCAATGTACCAATAGCCTCCATCTTTTGGGCATGCAGGAGCTGGGCTTCCAGACGCTTGCGCTCAGTGATGTCTTGAAGATATCCCAAAACACGCGCAGACCCGATCATGTTAACATTGAGCGACACCCATCTCACTGTGCCGTCACTCCTCCTAATGCGGAGCTCGCCACGGAACTGCCCGTAGCGCGCCACCGTTTCCAATGCCTGACGCACGGCCTCGCGCTCCTCCTCAGGATGGATATCGAAGGCGCTCAAGCCCTTCAAGGCAGCAACGTCGTAACCCAGCAACTCGACAGCCGCCGAGTTGCAGTCCAGAAAGCGCCCCGACAGGTCGCTGACGAGAACAGCATTCGGGGCGTTCTCGATATACGAACGGAACTTCTTCTCGCTCTCCCTCAGCCTCCGGAGCATGCTGGTCGTGAACCAGATGATCAAGGCAGAGACAACAAGAGCGGTAATAAAACCGGTAATCAAATAGTCTCGCGTAATCACGCCGTGAAATACGATGCTCATAAGGGAAACGATTATGCCTGTAAAAAACATGGAGGCGGCAACCATTATCGCAAAAAATCCGCGATTCACTAAAGGACTCAAGAATACGGATCAACCGGTCAAGCATCGCTCTCTTTCTCCAGTATTGCTGAAATAACAAATACGAACCTGCTCCCGCCTTTCTCTTCCATGAAGTAGTGTCGCCTCATCTTCAGGATACTCACAGACAAAAAGCTTGACTGCCTTATAAATGTCAAAGCCTGAGTAGATAGTCGCCATACCGCTGCTGTGCATACGGGAATCAGCATGTAAGGCTTTTAACAAGTCTCTAACAAATTAGATTTATCTAAATGCCCCGTAAAGAAAATGGAGATTTACTTCCACATAATAGTTTCTCCTTAAAGACAAAGTTTTGTCATTATGCTTTATGGCAATAACATTATTATGTCATATAAGCTCCTAACAGATACTGCATGAACTTCCTTTTTTGATCCAATAAATTAAATATAGCATAATAAAGGAGCCGTATAAGAAGAATTCATTGAATAAGATCACTGGCAGATAATGATCATGATTTCGTCTTATATCCGTAATATCAGCACACAAGAACTTCGTATATTATGGGAGTGATGTCTTTTAGTCTCGATTACCAAAAGTAATTCGCTGCTACGTGCCAGAGCACTCTTATGCGATTTACAGGAAGAAGCAAAAAAAATCATCAAACGCTTCTAAGAAAACTTTTTAGGCTAAAGTTCAGGACAAAATCCTCATCTGCATGAAATTCATGTAGCTCGCAACCTTTCTTCCTGAAATCCACGCGAGAGGTGATCCTGAATATGCCGTGGAGTAGAGATGGAAGTGCTCATGGGTCGATTCAAAACTTCACTAAGAAGTCAACAATGCGAGTGACTCTCGCCGGCCGTTCATTTCGCATGCAAAGCAGCAGGCATGGGTTGTTGCCACCGTTGAGCGTTAGCGAAAGAAGAGTAACGCCTTGAAATCACTGACGTTGCATCGCCCACAGTGGAGCGAGTTGTCAGACTTTTTTATTAATTATTTTTCCTGTTATGACTGTTGATAAAAATATAGCGAAAAAGGGAACCCATGTTCCAATAATGCTCCTAAACATGGAGAAATCTTTCTCAATTAGCGCCGCCACAACAACGATGTCCATAAATACGACAAATCCCAAAAAGAATGTTGCAATAAATAGAGGAGAAAAATGATTGATCCTCCTAAAATAAAACATAGAAATCATTGCGAAAATAGCCGGCGCCGCCAGTGCATGAATAATCAATGCATTTTCTATTGACGTTAAATTACGTCCTATTCCAATCGTTGCGCCACACAGACCCCACCCCATAAGAGCATGCCCAATAACTGTCATTATTTTTTTTATCATTAATTTCGTCTGACAACCAACGCTGGGAAAGCGTGTATTTCCAATAATACATATCATGATTGAAACGATATGCTAAAATTCTGAGATCCTCAGATGACTGACAGTTATCACTCGCTGCGCATCCATTTTTGGGCACTCATTTGGACCGGATCCCATGGGCTGCCGAGTGGTGGCGTGTAACTCAGATCCAGGTCATTCAAGTCCTCAACATGCATGCCGTGAAAGAGTGCCGTTGCAAAAATATCAATTCTTTTGGCAACCTCTGCTTTATAGTGGCCGACAATCTGAGCTCCGAGCAAAAGACCGGTCTGATGATCGCCTGTAATTCTTATCCTCAAAGGATGCGCGCCGGGATAATAAACCTTGTGATCAAATGCGGTCAACTCAACCGTCCTGGGCTGAAATCCTGCACCATCCGCTTCGGTGTCTCTCAACCCAGTTCGCGCCACAGCCAAATCGAATATCTTTACAACCTGAGTGCCCAATGAGCCTGCAAATTCCCGGTTTCCCCCAACTGCGTTTTCACCAGCGACACGACCCTGCTTATGGGCAGTCGTTCCCAAGGGCAGATACGTTGATTGTTTGAGAAGACAATGCCAGGTTTCGACACAATCTCCAGCTGAATAAATATCGGACACATTTGTTTCCATTCGCCGGTTAACGCCGATCGCACCCTGGTACCCCATCCCAATTCCAGCCGAACGGGCTAACTCGGTAGATGGCACGACGCCGGCAGATACTAATACCATATCCGCTTCAATACGAAGTCCCTGAGTTCCCGACACAACAAGACGTCTCCCGTTCTGGGATATTCGCTCTACTGCTACGCCTGCAGCAACCTTAACGCCATGCCGTCGTAACTCATCTTCGACCATAAGCCCCAATTGGGCATCTACTGTTTTGAATATTGTTGAGGAACGTCCGACGACGGTAACGTCTAGATCCCGAAGCGTCAACGCATCTGCCATTTCCATCCCAATATATCCGCTGCCCAAGATCACAACCGACCTTGTATCTGCTCTCTCCAGATGACGGTATACTGCGAAACTATCTGCCATTGTGCGCAGAGAGTAAACTCCTTGGAGATGCAATCCTGGGATTGGGGGAGCAATCGGCACAGCACCGGTGGCAATAACCAGTCGGTCATATTGCAGCTTCAATGATTTTCTTTCGGGCTCATCAATAGTGACAACCTTATTAGCTGGATCGACCACCCTGGCAGTATGATTCAGAAGCAGCCGAATACCGTGGTCGGCAAGCTCTGCAATTGTTCGATGAGCTAAATTCTGCCAATCAGAGACCTCTCCACTCAGGTAGAATGGTAGGCCACAGATGCTGAAGTTTGGAAAATTGTCAGCCAAGACAACAGTGATGTCCACGGAACGATCAAGCTCCCTGGCACGCAAGGCTGCGCTGATTCCCGCATCGCTGCCTCCAATGATCAGCAAATGATTCATGATGCTACCCACCTTTCAGCAGCAATTTGTGTTCTTTGAATCCCCACTGCAATTGCAGGAGGGTTCCCCTCCGTATATCATACTGTTAATAATCGCTGCGGCACAGCCGACCCCCTTGCTGACTTGAAGGGCGCCAAAGGAGCAGTTGTTCATGCATGCTCCACATTCCATGCATCTGTCCCTGTCAATTATCATGGCCTTCTTATTGTTCATGGCCAGAACACCGTGGGGACATACCTCCACGCAAGTGCCGCAGCCTTTACATCTTTCAGAAAGCAGTTCAAGCGTCGATACATCAAGCAAATATTTCATAGCGCACCCCATTGCTCCATTTTGTATAGTATTGCCAGTATACCTACGACTACAAGAGAGCCTATATAGACAGGAATGGCGATCTTCATCTCCTTTTTCACACCGGTCATACTTGTATATGTCGTCGAGCCTGTAAACTGAAGCGCCCAGTAAGACGAGAACATGGGGAAAAAGATGTATGCCAGTGCAAAAAGCAGAGTGTTCCCATCATCAAGAATTGCCGTGGCTCTTATCACAACGAAGATTGTGGCCATTCCTGCAAGCCAGCCTTTTACCGCAAAAGACCGGAAAGGAATAAGGGGCAGCAGGACAGGCGTCAGAAAGGCGCCGGACAATATTGCCGCCAGTCCCATGGCAAGAAACGGCAACCCCCCTCGTAGGGCATCTTTAAAAATAATCCCCTCAGGCTGCAGCCCGAATATAAACAATACAATCAGCGCAAAAAGCGGGAACTTTTTCATTGCAGGATTTATCTCCATCGGGGTAAGAACAAGCCGGTCCATTATCGAAAATTGAATCGTACGCATCTCAGGTCCCGCCTGATATCCTGTCTCTATAAAACTCCGGATATCTTTAGCATGAACGGGACCGAAATACACTTTAAATCCCGTCGCCTTTGATACCTTGTAGCCGCTGACTCCGACTGCTCCAAGCTGCGGCACTATTACCCTTTTATGGTTGACGACCTGTGTCAATCTCGTAATACTAATCTGCCTAACCAATTCCTCAGTCCCGAATATCCCCTTCCCTGCAGCACACCATACATTGATGCCCTTTGTATCGAGGACTAGGATCCATAGATTTAATCCTTTCAGCGCATAGCGGACTATGTCAAAACTGTATTTATAATTTGCAGTAACTATCACGTCAGAGTCAGCGCACGGGCTTCCTACGGCATACAATCCCGGAATTACCGTATAATTGTTTCTGAAGGAGCTTGTCCGGCACTTCAGGTGCTCCCACTTGTCCGTGCCGGTGATGTCAGTTGAGACACGCGGGACCTTGCCGATGCCTGAGTCGACAAATCCGGTTATCCATGGCTCCTTACGATTCGCCCCGCCGGGGCAGGATGCCTGAGACCCTCAAGAGGTACCTGGTAAAGAAACCGTAGATGAAGCGTTATTTAATGACTTTTTATTGATAGATATGAATTTAAGTTCTGCCATAAGCGTATGTCGATATTTTGCTTTATATGCCAAATTTGAAAGGTGGAATATTTGCTATAGTACTGCGACCTTCTTCCGGTGCTGATATCCATGCCTGCAGCTTCTCTTTAATGGCATCCCGAATTTTTCTCACTTCCTTCATTTTCTCCTCATGGGTACCTTGCAATTGAGCAGGATCAGGGAAACTCCAGTTAAGGTACTGCAACGTATTGGGGAATATCGGGCACTTCTGAGAATTAGCCGCATCACAAACGGTTATCACATATTGGAAACGCTGGCCACTCTTAAATAAATCGAACGCTCGCCGAGTGGTATTCCCAGATATGTCAATGCCGACTTCGGTCATCGCCTCAACTGCAAGGGGATTCAATATGCCAGCTTCGAGACCTGCGCTCTCAGCTACAAAACGATCACCTGCTAACATGTTCAGAAATGCCTGCGCCATCTGACTGCGAGCACTGTTATGAACGCATACGAACAATACACGTTTTTTCTCCATTCTAACCTCCCTAATATATTGTCGACGCCATTTTAAAAGTCGACATGGTCTACGAATACGATGTGGATCTTAACCCATCACTTACCCGAGAGGAGACCGGATACCTACAGTCCACACATTTCACACAAAGTCCCCCATTATCATAGTCCTCGTCACTCTTGCAAGTGTTTTATAAAACATGAGATCAGCCGCATTTTCCATATCTTCGGTAAAACTTGATACCCACTTCACAAGGTGCTCGGAGAGGAATTGTTGAGTAAGTGTAATGTAACGCTCATTCTGTTCTCCTTCGGTTTGGGCCTTGCGCAAGAGCAAGGCAAGAAAGTTCAGTTCCGCGCCGATATGATCCGGCAATACGTCTGCAGTATCAAGTGTAAAACCAGCTTCCCGATAGATACTCATTACCTGTGAGGCTGCGTCCTGCATCATAAGCCTTTTCGGAGAAACATAGACAGACTCCCAAGGCGGACAGGGCAGTCTGTAAGGACCGATGAACAGCCGTGTGTATTCCCACACAAGGTTTTCCATCTCTTCGTCCGAATTCGTGTCTATTGCATTGATTTCCCGTTTGAGATCCTGCAGGAAAATCGAGGTATCACCACAAAGCAGGTTTTTCCAGTGTTCAAGACTGTTCTTTGAAGGCTTACACAGAAACATGCTGCTCAGCAGGCCAATCACCTCAAAAGGTTGCGATATTGTGGTATTTCTAGTGTCATTCATTTTGGCTCCCAGTGGAGCGGCTATTCCCACCCTACCGATAGTTACTTCTTATTTCTTCTGAGCAAACCTTACTGACGGAATCGTGAGTTTCGGATCAGCAAAGCCCGGCATTCTGTCGACTACCTTTTTCTCAAACACAGGATCGGGAAATGTCTTGCCCGCCTCGACATCCGGCAGACGCCCATTCGAAAGAGCATATCCCATGCAGGTCCTCACACAAGCCGGTTGGAGTCCAACCTTCAGCCTGTGAATGCAGAAAGTGCACTTGTCCATTTTCTTTTTCTTTTCATTAAAAGTGGGCGCTCCGTACGGGCACGCTGCGGCGCAGCGTTTGCATCCGATACATTTCTCCTGGTCTATCAATACGACGCCGAATTCCTGCTCCTTGGAAATAGCCTGGACAGGACAGGCCTTCATGCATGAAGGCTCTTCACAGTGGTTGCAGGCTGAAGAGATATAGTGCACGT
This sequence comes from Dissulfurispiraceae bacterium, assembly GCA_052146665.1. Taxonomy (GTDB): domain Bacteria; phylum Nitrospirota; class Thermodesulfovibrionia; order Thermodesulfovibrionales; family Dissulfurispiraceae; genus JBKQMP01. Next base: position 8,241 of record JBKQMP010000063.1, on the reverse strand, counting down.
TAACGTTGGGATAGTTGCCTTCTTCTTTTATGATAACCCTTCTGCGTCTGACCCCCACCGGAAGATCAAACTCTTGTTTGCAGCCGGCCTCGCAAGCCCGGCAGCCTATGCAGTTAAATTCGTTATAAAGCCACGCCATCTGTTTCGGATTGTTTGCCATATCTAGCCTCCTATGCCTTCACTAGCCTGACGCCGATTTCTTTGTGAACAGCCATTCCCGAGGTCTTCTCGGACACGCCGGCAAGAAACTGCCCGTCGCCTGTGCCTGCTGGGGACCACGAGTTGATCTTGTTCAACGCTCCTCTCGCTATCTTTCCAAATCCCCAATGGCCGTACCCGTGCTGAAGGGCAACCACCTCAGGATGTATTCTCTCTGTCACCTGTACCGTCGCCTTTGCCTTTGCGTAAGGGGACTCGATCCAGATGGCATCTCCGTCTTTAAGCCCAAGTCTTGCGGCAGTGGCTGAATTTATGAGAAGCGGATTATCCGCTTTCATCTCCATCAGCCAGTCGTTGTTGAAAGTCCTTGAATGAGTGTGCTCAGCCTGCTTATAGTTTATAAGGTAAAGCGGAAAGTCGGGCGTCGGGTTGTAAATCGGCTCGACATAATCCGGCAGGGGATTCAACCCTTTTTTCTCCATCTGATCCGAGTAGAATTCGATCTTCTTTGAAGGGGTAGAAAAGCCGTTCTTTTTATACTTCTCGTAATTAGTATCTCCCCCGATGAATACAGCACCCGGAAGCGCCAGCATCTCATCCAGCGTCTTTCCAATCGGGCCGTTCTTCAGCTGATCGGACATATAGTCGGGGTAGGTGTCGGGCAGTGTCTTACCGTCCTTGTCCTTAAGTCCCATTTTTTTTGCGAGGGCAAGTATGAACTCTTGCTCTGTTAAGCCGTTTATAACCGACTTGACAGCAGGCTGCCTGATGGCCGTTGCAGGGAACGTGACCCAATCGCCATTGATCTCCCATCTTTCGAGGTAATGGCTGCCCGGTATCACGATATCCGCAAGCTCAGCAGTTTCACTCATCATGGTGTCAAGAACAACCATATATTCGAGCTTCTGTAGTGCTTCAATATTCTTTTTTGTATTGGGAACTGACATGACAAAGTTCTGGAAAATAAAGACCCCGGCCCTGAGGTGGTATGGCTTGCCCGATATCATGGCGTCCCTCGTCTCCGTATATATGCCGGAGGAATGGGCAAAGGGATACTTTGTGCCCAATCCGTCAACCCTTGACGCCTTCGGCTTATCCACGTTGAAGGCCCGGCGCTTGCCGCCCATAGCCTGCCTGCTCATCATGGTGCCTGGCTTATCATATTGTCCCAGCAAAGCCGGAAGCATCGTAATTGCCCTTCCGCCGTCAGTGGCGTTGGTGTGATGCCCCGGACCGCTCCAGACATCAACAACTGCTGGTTTTGTAGATGCCAGTTCTTTTGCTATCCTCCTCGTGGTTTCCGCCGGCACCGAACTGATTTTTTCGGCCCACTCTGGAGTTTTATCCTTCACGAGTTCCGCATATTTCTCAAATCCTACCGTATAATTCTTGAGGAATTCCTCGTCACACCACTTGTTCTTAATAATCTCATGTCCGATTGCCAATGCAAATGCTCCGTCTGTTCCCGGCCTGATGGGTATCCATTCATCCGCCTTTGCGGCAGTCTGATTGTAAAATGGATCAACATAGACCATCCTTGCCCCTTTCGCCCTCCCCAAATTCCAGATGCCCGGCAGGTGAGCCCATTTTGTGGCTGCCAGGAGGTTCCACCCGAAGACAAGAGCGTATTTCGTATTGGCGAAGTCAGGCAAAGGCCTATCATCCCCCATTACAAGCTTGAATGATGCCTTTCTTGCCACGTCGCACGTATTGGAGTGCATCGAAAAGTTAGGAGAACCATAGAGCAGGTTAAAGTCAGCTTGCATGTCTGTAAATGACGCGTCCTCTGTGCACCAGAACAGCGCCTCGGGTCCGTATTTCTCCCGAATGCTCAACAGATTTTTTGCCACGTCATTTAAAGCTTCTTCCCAGGTAATAGCCTTCCATTTCCCAGATCCCTTCGGACCAATCCGTCTCATCGGCTTTTTCAGCCTATCAGGGTCATATAGTGCCCTCATGCCTGAATTTCCTTTTGCGCACATTCTACCGCCAAGGCTTTTATATTGGGCATAATCAGACGAGATATTTGCGACTCCTATGGGGTTGTATTCATTCGGCTCGATCTTCACAACCCTTCTGTCTACAACATGGACCTTTATTCCTGTGGATCCTCCGCACATATGACAGGTCGTATATACCCATTTGCCTTCACCCGCCATCTTTTCCTGCGCACTCGCTTCCCTGAAAAGGCCAAGTGTATCATCCCAAAGTAAACCGCTTGCAATAGCTGCGCCGGCAAGGGCAGACGTCCATTGTAGAAATGATCGCCTCGTGAATTTATTCCCTGTGACTTCCTCAAATAGTGCCTTTTCCTTTTTCTCTATAACTCGCACATGGCTCATCGGCATCCCTCCTTATTGTGCAAATAATATATTGGCGCCTTTAACTCCGCCGCTGTGGCAGCCGGCGCAAAGCTGCGGATCAACCTGTTTACGCAGTGCAGCCGCAGATCCTTCCCTTAACTCAACGGACTGGTGACAGTCCGAGCAATTCTTGGGGGTCTGGAGCTTCGATTCGAGGTGCACCCTGTGAAAAGTCTTGAACTTCTTGTTAAGCGTGACATCTTTCTTGATATCGGCGTGACATGAAAGACATTCCTTATTACTCAGCTTTCCCGCGTTGGTGTGGAGATCAACGAGGTTCTTTCCCGCCGCCATGCCCGTTGTGGCGAACAGCAAGCACATACAACAGATAAGCACCTTTTGCATTGCGATCCTCCTTTCCATTTTTCTGTTTTTAATGGGTAGCCATAGTCCGAAACCCTTTCGCTTGAGCCCCTCCTTATTGGACATAAAAGTAATCATGATTTGCGTTTCTCGGCAATTTTTTCTCTGATTTCCTCCATCCTCTTTGTGAAGGCCTCTTTTTGCCTTCGCTCCTGGTCATCTTTAGGCTCGAAAACAGGGTTGGTAACCCTCCATGTGAGTTTGGCGCTTATAGGCTCTTCTGGATATGTGCCGATGTCGTAAAGCGTCTGCCCATCGAACAGAGTCGGCAGTTCCTGGTAACAGGACCAGACAGCCTTTCTTACAAGATCGGTAGTGCCACGGTTGAGCAGATCGATGACCGAAACGATCTGTTTTCTGAAACGCTCGATGAATTCCACAGGGAGGTTAAAGAGATACGGCGTCGGGGCCGTCGTGTTCCTGATTCTCCTGCGCTCATCAATGCCGTCTTTCAACAGAGACATGATGGCATCGCCCGTGGAATGGCCGGGAGACTCGGGTCCAGTCAATATGAGATAACGGATATTCGGGTTGCCGATGATATTGCAGATCATCTTTTCGACTCCGACGTTTTCGGTCTGTATCGTCCCCGATAGCGCTGCCCCCGCCTCGACGCCGGTTCTGACAAGCATTTCGATGTCTTTCGGAATCTTGTCGTCGTCATAGATCAAAACAACAGCGACTGCTGCAGGCGAATAATCGTTTCCTCTTAGATAGCGGCCTTCTTCGGTCGGATAATCGGGTGACGGCTCGACCTTGACCATACTGTTCTCCCTTTATATGTTACGAAAGAGGCTTAACGTCAGCCACCTTACAGAATTGGTCCGTAAAATATTTCCTTTGAAAATATAGGGCCACATTTACGAGTCCTATTAAAGCGGGCACTTCCACGAGAGGACCTATGACCGCCGCAAAGGCGGCTCCCGAATTTATCCCAAAGACCGCCACAGCAACTGCAATGGCGAGCTCGAAATTATTGCTTGCCGCGGTAAATGAAAGTGTCGCGGTTTTCGCATAATCCGCTCCTATCTTCCTGCCAAGATAGAACGAAACAAGGAACATGATGACAAAATAAATCAGCAGCGGTATTGCAATGTGCACCACATCCATAGGAAGCCTGACAATATAATTCCCCTTTAGCGAAAACATGACGATAATCGTGAAGAGAAGAAATATGAGGGTGAAAGGGCTTATCCTCGGAATGAATTCGCGTTCATACCACTGTCGACTTTTGATTCTGAGTAGGCTGAACCGGGTCAGCATCCCGGCAAGAAAAGGGATGCCGAGGTAAATAAAGACGCTTTCTGCGATCTGACCTATCGTCACATGCACTACGGCACCTTTGAGTCCGAACCAAGCCGGAAGGACTGTGATGAAGACATATGCGTAGACCGAGAAGAAAAGCACCTGAAAAATTGAATTGAAGGCGACCAGTCCGGCAGCGTACTCAGGGTCGCCGCATGCCAAATCGTTCCATACAATTACCATAGCAATGCAGCGGGCCAAGCCGATCATGATGAGGCCTACCATATATTCCGGATACCCTCGAAGAAAGATGATCGCCAGCAGGAACATCAGTATCGGACCGATGATCCAATTCTGGACAAGGGAAAGCCCCAAGACTTTTCTGTTTTTGAATACCTCCCCCAATTCCTCGTACTTCACCTTTGCAAGAGGGGGGTACATCATGAGGATAAGGCCGATCGCAATTGGAATATTGGTTGTGCCGACCTGAAAGCTGTTGATTAGTCCCTCCACGCCAGGCATGAAATAACCGAGGCCCACGCCTAAAGCCATCGCTGCAAATATCCATAGAGTCAGAAAGCGGTCGAGAAAAGACAATTTCTTCGTGACTTTGCTCATTAATTTACTTGACCTCCCAAGGCATTTCCAACCTTTTTTCCTTTGAAGCCGATATCATCGCCTCTCACTCTTGTTCATGCGAGGGAGCACAACAACATCCCGATACTAATACAAATATGATCCTCTTCATACCCCGCACGTCTTTATAGTTAGCAAAATCCTCATCATATCACATATACTTTCATATATATAATAACTTTTTGTCAATGCATCGGATAGCAGTTATGATGCATGACAGATATAGTTCTAGTGGACATCTGTTCATAACTCCTGAATAATTATGGTATAGTTTAAATATATGCAAGATTATACAACAATTAAGGAGGTTTGCAAAGACAATGCAGGATATGATACAAGTTTTTAAGGCCCTTACCGATGAGACGAGACTCAGGATACTCAAACTCCTCGAATATGGTGAACTCTGCGTCTGCGAAATCTCTGCCGCTCTTGATATCGTTCAACCGAAGGTCTCCTTCCATCTGGCAACACTGAAGGGTGCAGGTTTGGTCAATGACAGAAAGCATGGCAAATGGAGTCATTATCGTCTCCAAGAATCAGATATCTTCAGAAGATTTCTGCTGATTTCCATACTGGAGAGGGCCAATGGGCAAGAAGTTCTGAAGGACAAAGAAAGGCTGGAGAAATTCCGTCGCGGTAAGGACATGGAATCTTTTTGCGGGAAGTCTTAAGAGTTGGCCTTAGAGAATCATCTGTTGAAAAATAGCGTCTGCACCGTGTTGAGTGCGATCTCTGTTATAAGTAGAAATTGAGACCCTGACACTAACACTTTCTTTCGGTACTTCTTATTCTCATGAGCACTAGGTCTTTGAGTAGCCGGGTGAACACCGCAATAATCCCTTGGTAGAAATGCTCGCCTGCTTTTGTTGGTATCACCTAAAAATGTTTCTACCAGTATTTCACACCAGGGAAACGGAATTACCTAAGGACTGTTACAGAGATGTAGTCAGTTCGTTGCGGCCAGACTTAGCACACTTCGGGACGAACTACGCGGTTCTGAATGATTGCAGGATATGAGGACTCCTGTGAGTACCTGACATCAGTTGAATTTTGTCATTAAAGTTTGATTATCAATTACAGCCTCAGTGGTTTTGTGGAGGTGCTAGTTCCGTTAAGGGTTATTAACGGAACTAGGTTGCTGCGTTTTCCAGGCTGGCAAGGGCTGTTATTAAAAATACTTTCACGGCCTGATCACCATATAATACCGCAAGGCATAGACGATATTGCAAGGACATGTGGCAGAGAAAATAAGGAGCTGCATTGAAGACTTTGTTGTTGAAGAGGGGGTCCATGATTTGGAACTTGACAATCATTTAGATTAGTCCTAAACAACATCTGGAATAGATTCTAGGACATACATTTTTGTTGGGAATTCAACGGAAGCATAATTTGTCGTCCCGCGTAATGAACCGTAACCTATCGTTTGCGACAAGTTATGCTTCTGCGACACAATCCTCGCCACGTTTTTACTCTACCTCATGCATAGTGGTCGTTCTCGATAGCCCCTTCAAGAACGTATTTTTGAACACCGTCACGTTTTGATAATTATTCTAACCCGCATTTTGAGAGAGAACCGAAAAGCGTGAATTATTCTTGGAAATTGCTAGCAGTGACAGAAATAAAACAGAACTATTTGTCCGTTATTTGTCCTCTTTCCCCCACACTTCGTCGTAATGTTCAGGATACAATTGTTTTCCGCATTCGGGGCAGATTGCGTGGGTGAACAAAGCATCGGAATGGTCGCTTATATAGGCCTCTATTTGCTTCCAATACCCTTTGTCATCACGAATTTTTTTACAGGACGAGCATATCGGCAGCAACCCGGATAACTGCTTGACTTGCGACAATGCTTCCTGAAGATCAACAATCAGCTTTTCCCGCTCGGCCTCTAGCCTCTTACGCTCGGTGATATCTGAAAAAACTCCCACAAACCCGCGGATGTTGCCATCCGGCCTGTAAACAGGATTAAGTATTGCGCTCCAGATTATGGCTTGCTGCTCCGGACGGATTTGTATTGTTTCAAAAGAACTTTGCTTCCCTGTTAAGACATCTTCAACAGCAGTGTCTATATTCGGCCGCATTTCCTCTGGAGAAAAGTCCCTCAGTGTCTTGCCGATCACTTCGCTCTCCTTATAACCCATGATAGAGAGTCCCATTCTGTTTGTTTTCAGGCAGCGACCCTGCCCGTTAAACAACATAATTCAGTTCGGTGACGCCTCCAATATACTGCGATATAGTTCCCCTTCGGCAATCAACTCGTCATACTTTTGCAGATGTCTGTTTTCCACAGTTTCAAGTCCGGCAGTTTGCTCACGCAATTCCTCCAACTCTTTTATGAGTTGTTCTTTTGTCTTCCCTTCGTTATTCATCTTTTCGTTGTGTCTTGCCTAAATCATATCTTATGACGCTTTTTAGCACAAGAACGCGGAACAACCGCGGCATTTAAAAGAGCAATCTATTTGAGTGGTGCTCCTTTTATTTATAAATATGTCCAAATAAGTCGGCATATTGTCTTCGTTTTTCTACAACTATAATGTAATATTTTAGCTTTTTCTTCTTCATAAGAGCGAATGATTTTTTGGCTGGGAACTGATTGCCGGGGACTTTTTTGAGACAGACTGAGAGGAAGCGGTGATTTTGTATCCATGACTGCGCGCAAATTACCGAAAAGCGCTGACAGAAGGGGTTTCATACGTAAAGTCCTTTCTTCAACCCGGGTCCGTTCTTTCGATTCATCTGGCAGAGGGCTCTTCATGACCGCCTTCCCAGTTCTTGCGAAATCCTCAGGGAAGGCCTCTCGTGAGCGCATTCTCTTTTTCGGGGGGAGATATGCGCAACTGGAAGCAGCGTATTCAGTCTGAGTTATATGAAGTACTTAAACTTGCCTTCCTTGTTCCGAAAGAGTTCCGTGGGAGTGGAACATCGCATGCGGTCGCAGCAGGAGAAACATCTATTTCCAAAAGTACTCTTGCATCTGCAGCAGACATGCCGCAGGGTTGAGTTCAGGAAGAAAGGTTGCGGCGCCCATTGGATTCTCCTGAAGAAGAGTTTTATCCCGTAACATGTTCAAAGTAGATGCTCGAGAAGTATCGAAACAATTTTTCTGCTTCTTCCTGAAATCAACCCTGTGGCGTCTTTTCTACAAATGCCACGTTACTGTCGGAAATAAATGTTGCCCTGTTGTGATGGCATGCGATGTACCCCGCCTTCTCCGCAGAGAATTAAAGGAATTCAATTGCCGCGATGTTTCATCGGATTCCTCGTTTTGGATGCTTCTCGTTATCCCAGAGAGTACAAAGAGAACCTCTTACGCGCTGGCTGTAAATTTTACCGCGCTAGTCAACACTCTTCGATTAATTGCAATAAGGCTGATTTTTAGGAGAACCAGTTAAGACGGCCGCTTTTTCGTGCGTCTCAGATTCATACCGTGTGGGTTCTATAATAAGGTGAAGACACCGACAAAACCAACGACACC
>JBKQMP010000062.1:0-3574 GCA_052146665.1 Dissulfurispiraceae bacterium | reverse complement strand
ATTATTCTTTCGAGTCAAATTTGATTTGCATCAGCATCACGAAAGAACTCTTTAATACTAAGGACAGCGATTGAAATCGGCCAGCGTCATTCAGCATCTGTTAATTTGGGATCCTCTTAGAAGCTTTCCTCTAGTGAGGATAGTATCATGTCTGAACTAGTTTCTATTTTGATCCCCGCTTACAATGCTGAGAAGTGGATAGGGGACACCGTGAAGTCAGCCCTAAGCCAGAATTGGCCCAGAAAGGAAGTCATAATAGTCAATGACGGATCTTCTGACAATACATTGATGATTGCAAGCGGGTTTGAGTCACCATCAGTGAAAGTGCTAACCCAGGACAATAAGGGGGCGAGCAGTGCAAGAAATAAAGCACTATCAGTAGCACAGGGCGATTATATACAATGGCTCGATGCAGACGACCTGTTAGCTCCTGATAAGATTTCACAACAACTCAGGGACAGCAGAGATGGCTGTAACTCAAGGATACTACTCTCATCAGCTTGGGGTAAATTCTATTATCGTCATTGGAGAGCCAAGTTTGTCCCTAATATACTATGGCAAAACTTGTCACCTGCGGAGTGGATCTTGAGGAAATTAGATGAGAACGCATGGATGAGCATCGAATCGTGGCTCGTCAGCAGAAAGCTGACCGAAATGGCCGGACTTTGGGATGAGGGACTGTCAATGGATGATGACGGTGAGTATTTTCGCCGTGTTATCACATCGAGTGAGCAAATCATCTTCGTAATCGAAGCGAAGTCATACTGCAGAAGAGTCAATAAAAATAGCATAAGCAGCGACCTAAAAATATCGAACAAAAAGCTGGATTCCCAGTTCGTGTCAATTTGCCGACACATCGAGTCCTTGCGCACACTGGATGACGGTGAGAGGGCACGAGTGGCGTGTCTGAAGTATTTACAGAGGTGGCTTATCTATTTCTATCCCGAAAGACAAGACATCGTTGAAAGAGCCTTTAAACTTGCTGAAGAGCTTGGAGGTAGCTTGTTACCCCCTACTTTGAGCTGGAAGTATTCATTGGTAAGAAAGTTTCTAGGTTGGGGTGCCGCTAGGAAGGCACAATTTATGTTGCCAAAAGTAAGGGTACAAGCCTGCAAGATATTCGATGGGTTACTTTACGGACTATCCATAAGATAAACGAACTGTTTTGTATCGGTGCACACCTGATAGTAAGCCTGCAGGAAGCAATCAGTAACCAGAGATTCTCAGAGTCGGACAATTTCATTGCCGCGTATTTTTGTATAGTTGCATTGTTGTAGAGAGTGTCAAAAAGTGTCTGCCGCAATGGAAAAGTATTCCTATGTCCTGATAACTCCTGCACGTAATGAGGAAGCATATATTGAAGGCACCATCAAGTCCCTTCTGACACAGACAATCCTTCCGCATAAATGGATTATTGTAAGCGACGGTTCTACCGACAGAACGGACGATATAGTCAGACAACACCAGCAGGAAAATCCGTGGATGGAACTAGTAAGGATGCCTGAACACAGGGAACGACAGTTTGCTGCTAAGGTTCAGTGCTTCAACGCTGGATTTGAAAAAGTGAAAAACCTTAACTTTGACATTATCGGGAATTTGGATGCTGATATTACCTTTGAAAATGACTACTTTGAATTCCTCGTGGGTAGGTTTGCCGATGAGCAAAAACTTGGCGTGGCCGGGACCCCTTTTGTAGAAGAATCGGGTGAGGTCTACAATTATAGGTTCACAAATATCGAGCACGTGTCCGGTGCGTGCCAGATGTTCAGGCGTCAATGCTTTGAGGATATTGGTGGTTACATTCCGATAACAGGAGGGGGAATCGATTGGGTTGCCGTGACGACGGCGAGGATGAAGGGGTGGAAGACAAGGACTTTTACCGAAAAAGTCTGCTACCATCATCGCAAGATGGGGACTGGCAGAAGTGGCGTTTTTTCGGTGTGGTTCAGGCATGGTTTGGAAGATTATTATCTGGGTGGACATCCCGTATGGGAAGTATTCAGGTCAATGTATCAGATGACTAACAAACCGTATATTGTGGGAGGGTTACTACTGATGTCCGGGTATATCTGGGCCTCTCTTAAGAGGCTAAAGAGGCCTGTCTCTCAGGAGCTTATGAAATTTCACAGGGCTGAACAGATGAGCAGATTATGGCGTATTTTTCGATGACGCCTTGTCAAGCGTACTGGACCGCGTTCTTTTCAGAGAGATGTCAATGAGTGGCTTTAAAACTACACTGGGAAATAGCATAAAGAAGGTGGAGATGTGGGTGGAGAACCACGATTACAAGGCTTATGAGCCTTTTGACGGTCTTTCCTCCTACCTGAGATCTTTGACCTTTGGTAACCTGTTCTTAGATCGCCTCCTGCTGCAACTTATACGACAGAGTCCATTCAATCTGCGCCCATTACTTGGCGTGAAGCCCCAAGAATCGACTAAAGGAAGGGGGTACATGGCTTGGGGATACCTGACTATGTTCACATTGACCGGTCATGAGAGTTACAGGCAGAAGGCCGAGAGATGCCTTGAGTGGTTGATAGCGAACAAATCACCCAAGTTTAAAAAGCATAGTTGGGGAAATCACTTCGACTTTGCCAGTCGATCTGGTAGATATTCAAAACAAGAACCCATCATTGTGTGGACAGCATTGATTGGGCAGGTGTTACTTGATGCTTATGAAATACTGGGAAAGAAGCAATACCTCGATACTGCTGTGAGCGCATGTGACTGGATTCTCGAGTTGCCGAGAGAAAAAACGACTTCAGGTACATGTATCAGTTACCTTGCTTTAGAGCAAAGCTCAATTCATAACTCCAACATGCTCGGCGCTGCGATACTGGCCAGAACGGCAAAATTCACAGGCAATGTAAAGGCTCGGATCGTGGCAAAGGAAGCAATGGAATATAGTTGCTCTCGACAGCTGCCCGAAGGAGGATGGTACTACGGTGAAGCGTCCAATCAACATTGGATAGACAATTTTCATACAGGATACAACTTGGAAAGCCTCAAGTGTTATATCGAAAGTACAGGTGACCGAACATATGAGGAAAATCTCAAAGGTGGCTTTGAATTTTTTAAGAATAACTTTTTCGAAGACAGCGGTAGGCCAAAATATTATCATAATAGGACATATCCTGTAGACAGCCAGTGCGCATCTCAGGCCATAGAGACATTAGCCAATTTTTCAGTCTACGACGCAGAAGCCCTGGATCTTGGCTTGCGGGTTGCAAAATGGACCATTGGGCACATGCAGGCCAATGATGGTCATTTTTACTATAGGCTCTATCCGCTAGGAATTAAGTCACCAACGGCGATGTTACACTGGGGCCAGGCAACGACCTATAAGGCTCTGACGCTTTTGCTATCAAAATTAGAGAATAAGAGCTGAACCCCCTAATCATTATCTGACGAAGTTTATGAATTCATCCTGCGATCACATATCCATTTGCGTCTGCACTTATGAGAGGCAAAGATTGTTGGCAGAATTATTGAACAAACTGCAGGATCAAGTTACCAACGGTTTATTTAGTTATTCTGTTACGGTAGTGGACAATGATCACGCCGAGTCTGCAAA
>JBKQMP010000061.1:0-28084 GCA_052146665.1 Dissulfurispiraceae bacterium | reverse complement strand
CCTCAGCTGTAATAATATCAGCCTTCTTATAAGGTCTCCCCATAATCTATATTACCGTAAAAAACAGCAATTCATCCCCCACCTTCCAGGCAAGCCTGACCGAAGGGGACTTCTTGCCTAATAAGTTGAAAAAGAACTTTTATTTCCTGAACTATCATGGCTTTACAAAAACACTCGCCCCCAACACAACAGTTTCACTTATCAGCGTCAGCTGAGTAGCTGCGGTAACCGTTCTTCAACGTTCTTTAGATTGCAACCCAAGATATGCACCGTGAACGAAGGCATGTCGCCGAAGCTTTCACTGAAGCAACGTATGTTTTATCAGAACCCAATCAATCTATCGACGATAGAGCTTGACATTCAAAGCTGAACAGACACCAAGGGATCCACTTGTTGCCGCAACCCAGGATTTCCACATGCATGGCAATCAGTTCTTGCCTTTCAGATACCGACTTAACCATGCCACGCAGCGATTCCAAGCGTCCTTAGCTGCCTCAGGCCGATAACTGGGACGATAGTCTGCAAAAAAAGCATGTGGTGCCTCTGGGTAAAACACGAACTCCGCTGTCTTACCGGCAGTCTTCAAAGCCGCCTCCATTTCCCTAACATCCTCGATTGGTATTCCCAAGTCTGCCTCGCCATACAAACCGAGAACGGGCGCGTTGATTTGGGAAGCGATGTCGAGGGGTCCGACTGTCCTAATACCTCTCACCTTCTCCGGCCGGACCTGGCCATACCATGCGACAACAGCCCTCAAATCTTTATTATGCGCCGCATACAGGAAGGCGTACATCCCGCCTCGGCAGAATCCCGTCACGCCGATGCGATCAGAAGATCCGGCTTGATGCTGTTTAGCATGGTCCACGACGGCGTCCAAATCTCTCATAACCATTGCATCGGGTACGGAGTCCACCACCTTTCTTACAGATGTTATGTCAGGTAAATTTAACACCCCTCCTTCTCGTGCGTAAGGCTCAAGGGTAACGCTAAAAAAACCCTTTTTGGCAAATCGACGAGTGACGTCCTTAATGTGTTCATGCATCCCAAAAATCTCCGGAATGACCACGAGGATCGGATACTTTCCAGGGGTTGATGGATATGCCTCGTAAAGAGGAACTGAGAACTCTCCGGATAACACGTTAACGTCAGCGACAGTAAGGCCTACAGATGAGGTGCTGACGATCTCTCCTGCGACGGAATTAGCGGCTATTGCGAAACCTGACAGGTTGACTCCTGCAGCACTCATCCTTGCAAGGAATTGACGCCGAGACATGCCCTCATACGCATTTGACAGCCAATCTGAAATCATGCCTGCCTCCTTATCGTGATGTAGAGATAAAAATGAGAAGTATTGCCATTTTTACCACATAATTATATCAAGAAAAGCATTCTTTTATTTTTATAATCTCAAAAAAAACATGCATCCTCTTAATGATAAGGCTGCGTTGTCGTCAGGCCAAGAATTCACGTGCGCACAGAGCTAGAGAGACAGGCAGGCAATCGTTGAAACCGCCACCCATGAAAGGTGCTTGCCCCAAGTCTGAAATAACACGCATTGCTTTTCCAAACAAATTAGCTCTATAATTTCTGCGCCATGCATGAAAAGGAAAGGCTCATAAGGATCATTGAGACTGCTTCCTTCCAGTACAGTGAAAAGCCGATTTTTAAACTCTCCTCAGGCGCAACCAGCACCTTCTATTTTGATTTGAAGAAGACCACCTTTAATCCTGAAGGTGCGTATCTGGTGGGAAAACTGGTATTTCAAAAAATAAGGAAACTGGGATTGCGCGTCCGTGGCATTGGAGGTTTGACTTTAGGTGCCGACCCTATAGCTTATGCAGTTTCCCGATATTCGTTTGACGAAAAGGAACCAATCCAGGCCTTTGTTGTCAGAAAAGAACCAAAGGGACACGGCACCATGCTGCCAATAGAGGGTAATATTATAGCTGGTGATCATGTAGTAATTGTTGATGACGTTGTCACCACCGGGGCATCCACGATAAAAGCAATTAAAAGCGCTGAACAATACGGGTTAATAATTGAAGCTGTCATCGTACTTGTCGATCGCGGCGAGCAAAACGGAAGACAGAACATTAAGGCATTGGGTTATCCTTTTTATCGTATTTTCACTGCAAAAGATTTCAGTCGCTCACCGAAATGATCGGTTCATAATATTCTTGATCGTGTTCTCTGAGGAATATTTCCTTTGTTTAATATACGCTTCACCGATCAAGACATTGGTATTTATGTCGCATCTTCGTTAAATTAGTTGCTCTTTTCATTTTCTCGTTGCATAATCGCCTTTATGCATGAGAACTGCGTGCAGTCGAGGTGCCGTTTTAAGAATGAGTTGCTGAAAAGCTGCATCTACAGCCCCTTTTTAAACTGACAGTTTTTGCTGTAAACTTCATACGTTGCCCATTATCTGGCCTGCGGTTTTACACGTAATTCAGTGAGAGGGAATGCTATGTTCCCCGCTTTTTAATGTTCAAGGCAGATGAACGACGCTAGGCTTGGTAAGTTCGAGGATAAAATTATCAAAATCCTGGAATACGGGGAAAGCTTATCGGTATAGATACGATGGCTTTGGCAAACATGGAAGAACGGAAAAATGGGAATCAGCAAAGACGGCTTAAAGAATACTCACTTTTAACTCACTTCTTTAAGGAGCTCATTAATATACGCAGACTTTCGTCTTTCAGGACCAGTATAATTGACGTGTTTTTTCTCTGTCCGGATAGGATCAACACCCACGGTGACCCATCGAGCCTCGGAATAACGATAGAACTTCTTGATTTCGCAGGTGGACAGCATCATGTCAAGAATGAAGTCGGTTACTATGTCATACTTGCTATTATTATACATGACTCGTATATGCATAGCCACCTCACAAGAAAACCATAACCTTCTCTACTTTAATTGTGGATCAAATAATAGGATTTGTCAACACATAAATCACACATCAAAAACAAGCGGTTAACATGAAGCCTCTCCTTCTTTACAGGTTTTCAATGGCTTGACCTCCCCATTCTTTTTTATGTACTCTTGATTTAACTGTTGAGGCTTTTAGCGAACTATGAACAACTCATGACCGACTTCGTCCGCAGTCAAGGTTGAGATCGGGTACAAATCAACAATGCAAGAAAGGGGAAACTCATGAAGAAACTGTTTTTGACAATGGAAATATTATTTTTGGTGGTCTCATTTATGTTTTGTCCAAACTCCAACACTCAGGCCACAGATGCACCCGATCCTCATCCAACGTTAAAGGTATATTTCTCCCCTCATGGTGGTGTGACAAATGCAATTGTGAATGAAGTAAAAAATGCAAAAAGCGAGATACTCGTCCAGGCGTACTCATTTACGAGCAAAGAAATTGCCAAGTCATTAGTGGAGGCCGGCCAAAGAGGTCTTCACGTTGAGATAATTCTTGACAAGAGCAATTTGACACAAAAATATAGTGCCGCGGACTTCACTGCTCATATGGGGATACCTACGTTTATCGATGCAGCTCACATCATCGCGCACAACAAGATAATGATACTCGATAAAGAGATAGTCATCACAGGTTCTTTCAACTTCACCAAAGCAGCTGAAGAAAAAAACGCGGAGAACCTTTTGATAATAAAATCAAAAGACTTAGCTACGATATACATAGAGAATTGGAGTAAACATAAGGGACATTCCGTGCCATATGAGGGAAGGTAGCCTGATTGTTCTGAATTAGGAAAGTAAGAGAACTTATAACATGCGCTATCTGTCGCAATCGATGGCCGTGCTGGCACCTGCCAGTACTTTAAAATGCAATGAATTTCAAGCACTCTCGGTTTTGGGATTTGACGTGGAGAGCCACGATCTTCTTGGAGTCAACCAATGAGTCTGAAGCCATCCAACCTCAGACGCCCGAAAAGTTAAATATAATTTCTTCAATAGGGAAATCTAACCATCCAAACGCATTACAGATAGGCTATGACATTTCTGGGCTCTGTCATGTTGTACAGCTAGTACTCACAATAGACAGGGAACCGCTTTCATCACTATCACTGCATGAAGGAATTCGCGGTCCAATTCCTAACTTCCGGTATTCATAAAATTCTCACCTATGGTATACTAGACAAGGCTCATAGGCTGCAATTGGCGGGCGCAACGCAAGGCCATAGTCAAGGGCTCAACTCTCCGATGGCGCAGAAAAGATTATTTGATAAGGTAAGAATGCGGATTTTTCTATTATCGTTGATTATGGCGGTGGTGCTAACATCCTGCAGCACCTATACGACTCGCAAAGAGTTTGATAAAAGTCTTACTGATTACAACGATCTGTTACGATGGCATCAACTAGACAAGGCCACTCCTTACATCGCAGAGTCCATCCTTGAGCAATTCAAAACCTGGGCAGATACAACAAAAAATCTTAGGATCACGGATTACCACATCGTGAGCTCGAAATATGATGAGCAAAACCGCAAGGCAAGCGCGGACGTGGAGTTTGAGTATTTCACTTTTTCTTCATATAGGCTGAGAACCTTGCATGACAGACAGAAGTGGTCTTATCTTGAAGAGGATGGAGAAAGAAGGTGGCGGCTGGTGAGCCCGCCACCCGAATTTAAATAGCCCGTATTTAATCGCGAAAATATCAGCCTTAGAGGACAGTCTTGTCGTCTTCAGGCTCCCTAAAGCAAAATCGATTCCGAGCCTTTTTTAAACCTAGCGCGCCTCTTGACTGCGTTTGAAACACGTGATCGGCTTTCTGCATTCATCAAATCTAATGGCATGCGCAAGGCGCTAAATCTTTCATCGATTCAAAGTTTCTATCATCCGCATTGCTTCCACTCCTAGGGGTTCCAGATATACATGAATTGGACTTTTGGAAAATGCAAGAGCGTTTCTGCGTCGATTGAGACAAGGTTTATGACCTGCGAGCCCGTTGAAGTCACTTCTTCGTATTCAGAATAGATGTTAGCTTTAAAGGTATTCGGTCGATCATACGTTATTATCCTTCCCCGCTCCATACTGACTTCTTTTTTCATAGAGGCTATCGTCTCATCCAGATAAGCTGTTTGATCAATGAGCCTTGCCTCAAGGGCATCGCCCGCCGTGAGTATTCGCCCATCAGCCAGAGCCGTCACCTGCTGTTTGCTAAGAAAGTTCTGCCTATTAACATAAACTACTTCGACGAAGCGTGCATAGAGCTTATCGATTATGTCCTGGAGCATCGCCTTTTCCTCCGCTGTACTAGGCCGAAACGGCGACCAAAAGTCCTTCTTTGGGCCTGACTTGAATGTTTCGTCGACCACTCCTATTTTTGAAAGAAGACCCTCGATGTTAAACTTCATGGCGACTACACCAATACTGCCCACAATCGCAGAAGGACTGGCGATAATGCGGTCGGCAGCAGCAGCGACATAATAGCCCCCCGAAGCGCCAAGTTCCATTATGTAGGCGTATACAGGAACCTTCTTTTTTTGCTTAAAGTTCATGATTTCATGATATATCGTATCGCTTGCAGCAACGCTGCCGCCCGGCGAATTGATTTTCACTATCACTCCTACGACATCATCGTCGCCTTCTGCCTTGTGTAAAGCCTCTCTGAAAAAAGCTACTTTCGAGGGCCTCTTCACCAACAGTCCCTCTTTTTCCTCCCGGAAAGTAATTACGCCGTTCAAGTCAAGAAGAAGTACCTTCGGCGTCCCCTTCCCTTCAAGCACCTTTTCTTCAAGTGGCTCTGTCTCGGACAGCAGAGACATATGAACGCCGACACATCCTGATAGCAGCAAAAAAAATAGGGCTGACAGAAGTATCTTTTTTTTCATTTCGGTCTCCTTGGGGTAAGGTTTGACATTTAATTGATCATATCATAACAAAGCAGTAACTGACAGGCGCTAAGTTCTCAGTTTGTGCAATATTTAAAGGTTGTGTGCTAAATCTTACATGCAACAATTCTCAAAAGACTCAAAATGACGATTTCCCATAGTCTTCTCTGCTCATCTTTGCCTCTTCAGTCTGATCAAATTGGTTATTATTATTTCCAGAGGTACTTCTGTTCACATCAAGAAGCCTGAGACTAAATCTCTATTGTTCTCCGTCATCCGGTCCCGCCAAATTTATCGATCCGTCTCTCACTGCAATTCCGAAGCCTCAAAGAACTGCCTCGTCCTAGGACCAATGCTCCCCCCTTGCATGTTCAACGCTTCCAATTCGCGCGGCCTCACTCCATAGCTCTACATATAGTTATCACTGCCGACCGTGTTTGCCATCGCTTTTGGAATTCGAACATCAGGACATAGATTGCCGACAGGCCACACACAATTGCCCAGAACGTGTTACAGAATGAAAGATTATCCAACGTCACCTAATCACCCTGCAAATGAAGAGCAAACCAAGAATAAATGTGGGTTGGATAAAACAATAAAAGTGCGGGGGAAAAGGTAACCATGAGAATCAAATTACCTCGATAACCGCTAACCAACGTTCCACATCAATGGCCGCCATAGCTCCAGTTCCCGCAGAAGTTATCGCCTGACGATAGTTCTTGTCTTGCACTTCACCGCAGGCAAAGACACCTTCGATGCTGGTTGCAGTCGACCCTGGTTTGGTAACCAGGTACCCATTTTTGTCTATGTCAAGTATTCTCTCAAATATGGCCGTATTCGGATTCCTGCCTATCGCAATAAACAATGCCGCGCATGGAATGACCTCCTCGCCTCCCTCTACGATATTCTTAATATGAACACCGCTAACACCCGTCTCGATCTCACCCAGAACCTCATTCACTACGCTGTTCCACTTAACTTCGATCTTAGGATGTTTCAGGACCCGATCGCTCATAATCTTTGACGCACGGAACTGACTCCTCCTGTGAATTATGGTCACTTTCGACCCTAGTCGGGCAAGGAAAAGAGCTTCTTCCATCGCGGTGTCGCCGCCCCCGACGACGGCTATTCTCTTGTCACGGAAGAAATAACCGTCGCATGTAGCACACGCGCTCACTCCACGCCCCTTTAATTTTTGCTCAGAATCAATCCATAGCCACTTATGAGAAGAACCTGTCGCGATGATCACTGCATGACAACGATATAACTGAGTGTCGCTGGTCCAGATTTTAAATGGTCTTTCCAAAAAGTCAACCCTTTCTACGGTCTTCGAGAAAATTTCCACTCCAAAGTGCTGTGCTTGTCTACGTACAGACTCCATTAGTTCCGCGCCCTTGACCCCATCAGGGAATCCCGGATAATTCTCCACATCCATCGTATTTAATAGCTGTCCCCCGGGCTCCGTTCCCTCGAGTATGATTGGATTTAACAACGCTCTAGCCGTATATATTGCAGCTGTGAGCCCCGCAGGTCCAGAACCAATAATGAGAACTTTATGCACTGTGTCTGTCATTGTCACCTCCCGAAAAAGTCTTTTCTGCTGTATCTTCACCACCTCCCCAGGGCTTAAAGCCCAGGGGTTCCTCTTATGGCGACTGCAGCCTTTTGGGGGCTCTCTCTGCATCCGTGCGAGCATGGAGTTACAGCCACTCCGCTGTTGAACCTTGTCCTGCCCACGGTCACCGTCCGGACATAAGATTCACAGGCAATCCGCTCTGACCTAGAGGCAATGCAGCTATCCCGAAGCCGGCACGGAGCTCCCCTATCTCACCGCCAGCACTTTCAGCCTTACGGATCAACTGTGACACAAACATTGCCGGTGCCCTATTCCCAATACTCTTACCGACGTTCCTCTGAACCGATTTGTACGAATTCTTTCCATTCCGAAGTCCATTGCCGACCCTGAGCATGGTATTGCTCAGGGTACCAACCAGCGACTTTCTGTGCGCAGCCCGTCAAAGATGCAGATCGGCAGTTGCAGCTCTGCCTGCCCTGCATCTTTTGGCACAGACCCACATGTTCAGACCTGGCTTGATTGACCCGTTATAAGCCTAATTCTGATGGTTTGTCGTTCTTCTTAATCAATCAAGCCCCTGTTCACAACAGATCATCCTCAGTGCGGCCTTCGTCTCTCCCACATAAGTGATAGTGGATAGACCAATGTCAACGCTTACGACTTTCTTGCCTAGCTTGGTCTTGTCTGCCCGTCAGGGGATGCCTCCAGCAAGATGTCGTGCATTGAATGATATCTTTTCCTTAATCATTTGCTTGACGACACGGCAATACTTGATCTGCCAAGCAAGCCCGCCGCCCCCTACCTCACCATTGGGTCGATAATACACGCCGGTTTGAACCGTTCCCAGATCACCCGACCACTGCGGTATCTGCGATGCCTGCAAGGTTTGCTTTCCCCTCCAAAGATGTGCACTGCCCCTTGCCCTTAAATCTTGGGCCACCACTATGACCTGTCACGTAGCGGTTACATGCGGCAAAAACCCTGCTGTTCACATTCTGTGCAGCACGCGCCTCGTTGGAAATTACCAACCAAAAAGGTCAGGAGACTATCACCTTTTTTTGCTTTAACGGTTATAAACTCGGTGCTAGTCCCACTTTAAAGAATTCCCCACGGTTCTGCGCTATTCTTCCCATTCTTTCCCGGTCGGCCGTTCAGTGAGTTCTTGAGATTCTTCATCTAACAGCGGTACAATCTCTATTTGAAAGCCGCCGGTATCTTTGACGAGCAACTGATGCCTTAAAAGCTGATGCTCAGCAATAATTTCGAGAAGATTGGCAAGGTCAAAATCCTTAAGTTTATTTGTAAGGAGGCCTTCTTGCCTGAAAAAAAGGATCGCTTTAAAATAATCTTCCCGCGGTACCCTGTCGCTCAGGGAATCTTTATTCTGGTCGATTATCTCTCCAAGAAGGGCAGGATTTTCAAGAAGAGCAACAGGACGGATTTTCTTCTTCTCGTCGGACCACAGCAAGCCAGCCGCCATAACACCGGGTTCGCGACACCCTTTGAGCGCATCTGAATTCTTACTTAAGAGGTCCACCGTGAGCAAGTGCTCTTTTTCTCTCTGCTCATCTGCCTTAAAGACTATGTCCATGAGTCTTTTATAAATGTCTATGGACAGCTCTTTCGGAGCCTGCCCCAAAAAAGCCGCCAACAAAAGAGCCGGAGCATACAAAGAGATAAGTTCGATAAGGGAGGATGGAGACGTTGCCATCTTCCTGATATGAAGACCGTCACAGCCGTTGCGAAGGCGATGATAGATACTGCCGGCGAGAACATTCCTAAGGTCATTAATGGTATCGTACTGACTGAAGAGGAACAGATACAGCGCATCATAGAAATCCTCAATAAATCTCGTGAGTTGAACAAGATGCGGAAGAGAAAGATCTTTCTTTTTAAAACTAATGTTAAGTAGCGCCCTTTCACTGAGTACAACAGGAGGCGCCCCGGCTGATTGTCGAAGATTCATCTGAGCAAGTTGTTCCGGATCATATAGAACACCGTCGAGATCCTCTTCTGATAGGTTTGTATTATATACTATAGCTTTTCTCAGATCGGTCCCGCTCAGAATTGCACCGCTCAGAATTGCGCCGCTCATGTTCGCACCACTCAGAATTGCGCCGCTCATGTTCGCACCGCTCAGAATTGCGCCGCTCATGTTCGCACCACTCAGAATTGCACCGCTCATGTTCGCACCACTCAGAATTGCACCGCCCAGAGTTGCCCTGCTGAGATTCGCACCGCTCAGAATTGCACCGCCTAGAATCGCACCGCTCATGTTCGCCCCGCTGAGATTTGCACCGCTCAGATTTGCACTGCTCAGATTCGCGTTGCTCATGTTCGCACCGCTCAGATTCGCTTCGCCCAGTATTGCCTCGCTCAGAATCGCCCTGTTCAGAATTGCCCTGCTCAGATTCGCCCTAATCAGATTCGCCTCATCCAGATTTGTTGCACTGAGATTCGCCCAGCTCAGATCGGCCTCGCTCAGATCGGCTCCGCTCAGATGCGCTGCGTGCAGACTCACCCCGCTCAGGTCAGCTCTACTCAGATGCGCTGCGTGAAGATTCACCCCGCTCAGATCAGCACCGTTCAAATTAGGAGCATCGTTGGGGTTATCAAGTCTCCATTCATTCCATTTTTTGACACCACTTCTAAGGATAGATAAGTGGTTACTATTGGCCATTGATCCCCCTATCTAAGAAAGTACCAAATTATAGCACGACGGAGAAAAGGATGTGAGAGTGAAGCTCTGCATCTAGGCCTTTATCACGGTTAAGCACTGGCATAAAATGCGGCAGTGACTTCTTTTTTTTAATTTTCATCATTTCTTTTGTGCTAATGAGTTATCCTGCTCACAATCGATAGCTCTCCGAGCTCTGGTTATTAAGTTAATAAGATGATGTGATAATAGTCAAAATTTTAAGCTGTAATCTGAGTGACAAGAAAGGATTATGAAAAAACAGTTTGACGCTCAAGGCCTACTTGAGCACGCCCATCATATTTCTTGACCTTGATACCGAAGGATATTTTAACTCAAATGCAGAAGAGGCTGCTCGGGACCTATGAAAAAAGTATCACAAGAATGGCGTTTGACCAATAATGAACTGCACTGTTGCTCACGAGTAAATCAGCGTAAAAGATACCGTTAGACATGCAAGGAGCATTGCATGAAGAAGATTGCATTCTTACTCATTGCCATGTGGATTTTGGCGGTCTTTTTTCACAAAAGTATTGGCTTCCTCTTTATCCTAAATCTTTACAGCCTATATTAATATTGTCCATGTTTCCGCAGATAAGTCATGATTAACTATCAAAAAAAACCGCTAATTATAAAAATAGCGGCCTAAACAGCCATGCTTACTGCACCTTACAAATCACTTTTATTTTTTCTTCAGCGCTCTCTCAACAGTCCTTATCGCACAGAATTCGCCGCACATGCTGCATACCTCATTCATCGCTAGAGGTATCTGGCTCCGCCATTGCCTTACCCTCTCTGGATCGAGGCTGAGGGCTATCTGGCCTTCCCAGTCCAGATTCTTCCTGCACTGGGCCATTTTTTTATCCCGTTCCAGCGCGCCCGTAATGCCCTTGGCAATATCAGCAGCATGGGCCGCAATCTTGGAGGCGATAACCCCTTCTCTGACATCGTCTCTGTTTGGAAGTCTTATGTGTTCGGCGGGCGTCACGTAACAGAGGAAATCAGCTCCTGCCGCACCTGCAATAGCACCGCCTATTGCCGCCGCAATATGATCATATCCCATGGCAATATCGGTAACCAAAGGCCCAAGCACATAAAAAGGTGCTCCCTTACACAGCTCTTTCTGAAGCTTTATGTTAAGTTCCACCTGCTGCAAAGGGACGTGACCTGGCCCCTCAATGATTACCTGCACTCCTTCGGACAATGCCCTGTCCCTCAACTCGCCCAAAGTCAACAATTCTTCAACCTGGCTCCTGTCAGTGGCATCTGCCAAGCAGCCTGGCCTGAACCCGTCTCCTAAGCTCAGGGTAAGATCGTATTTTTTAGCAACACTGAGAAGCCTATCATAGTACTGATATAGCGGGTTCTCTTTATCGTTATAAATCATCCACTCCAGGAGGAAAGCCCCTCCCCTGCTCACCACATCCAGAATCCGCTCATCTTCTCTCAGTCTTTCAATAGCCTTCCTAGTCACTCCACAATGGACTGTAATGAAGTCAACGCCGTCCTGCGCGTGTCGTTCAATCACCTTAAAGAGGTCATCCACTGTCATCTTTGAGATTTGTCCGTATTGTTCAGTTGCTTCGACAACAGCTTCGTAGATGGGGACGGTACCGACGGCAACAGGGGACTTCCGGAGAAGGATATTTCTTAAATCTCCTATGGCGCCGCCTGTTGAAAGATCCATGACGGCATCAGCGCCATAGGTGACCAAGACCTCCAGCTTCTTTATCTCCTCTTCGTAGGAAATCCGGTCTTTTGATGTGCCTATGTTTGCATTGATCTTTGTGCGCAGACCGCGGCCTATTCCAAGAGGAGTAATCTCATGCAGAGCATTCCTCGTAATCACACTCCATCCTTTACCGATATCTGATGCGAGTTTCTCGGGGGCTATATGCTCCTCCCCTGCAACTAACTTCATTTCCTCTGTTATGGTACCTTTTTTTGCCAATTCTATTCGGGTCATTTTGTTCTCCAAGCGATTCTTCCTCCACCCTCTTCAGCGACAGAGGCATGAGAGAAAACCTTCAATGATGTTAAGTACCTCTCTCCTGCGGCCTTGATATCACCCTCACCAAGAATACCACTTATCGCCGCAATCCCAAATGCACCACATTGAATGACATTTTGAATATTATGGGGCTTTATTCCACCAATGCCAAAAATTGGAATCGATATCTTGGCATTCGCCCTTATTAACGTCTCTTCACCGATTGGGCTTCCGTACTTAAGCTTTGAAGGAGTCCGATACACGGGACCTAACGTGATAAAGTCAGCTCCTTGTTTCTGAGCAATCAATGCCTCGTTAACGGTGTGAGTAGAAACCCCAATCAGAAATCGCTTGCCCGCAATTTTTCTGACCGCGAAGGCTGGCAAGCTTGCCTTGCCGAGGTGCACACCGTCGGCGCCAACGCAGAGGGCAATGTCAACTCTGTCATTAATGAAAAGTTTTGCACCATATCTTGCAGTGAGAGCCCGCATTTGATATGCCGTACTAAGAACATCCCTTGTCGACAAACCTTTTTCGCGCAACTGGACAGCCTTGATGCCAGCCCTCAACGCTTCTCCAACGGCCAAAAGAAGTGATGAACGGTCTGCGGTGCTTCTTCCGTCGGTTATCAGATAAAGATTAAAGTCTATTTCGTTCATCAGCGATCATCCTAATTCGACAGTATTACAACATCCCATCGAATGGACTGCTCGCACTTGCATAGAGTTTCTTTTTCATGCGACCAGCCATGTATGCCAGCCTTCCTGCAATCACCGCATGTTTCATTGCCTCGGCCATCGCTATCGGGTCGCGAGCCCCGGCTATTGCACTGTTTATCAACACTGCATCACATCCAAGTTCCATTGCTATGGTCGAATCGGAAGCCGTTCCTACTCCAGCGTCCACAATTACTGGCACGCGTGCTGACTCTAGAATTATCTTTATATTGTATGGGTTCCTTAAACCGAGGCCCGATCCAATGGGTGCCCCTAGGGGCATCACTGCAACAGCCCCAGCATCCTCCAGTCTTCTAGCCGTGATTGGATCGTCATTAGTATAAGGGAATACTAGAAACCCTTCCTTAGCGAGTATTTCAGTTGCCTTAAGAAGTCCTATCGTATCCGGGAATAGCGTGCGCTCATCCCCAATTACCTCAAGCTTAACCATGTCCGAGACCCCCGCCTCCCGGCCAAGCCTTGAATATCTCAGTGCGTCATCTACGGTATAGCAACCCGCGGTATTCGGGAGTATCTTATATTTTTTAGGGTCTAAGTAATCGAGAAGATTTTCAGATTTCCGGTCGGTGATGTTAACCCGTCTGACTGCAACTGTCACGACATCAGCGCCAGAGGCCTCCACCGCCCGCGCTGTCTCTTCAAAATCCCGGTACTTTCCAGTACCTATCCAGAGCCTCGAGCCAAATTCGATGCCCTTGATCAGCAGTCTATCTTGCATTTTCGTCCTCCAAAGTCTTTTCCACAATTAGACAAAACAGGTTGCCTCAATGTAAATCCGAGAAGCAAAAGAATCTGCACCCACCGATCGTCACAGAACGCAAAAAAGCACAGAATTCTGAATGCTGCAATTAAGCAATCCTACCCGCCCCCGACCAAATTTATCACTTCAACAACATCGCCTTCTTTCAGTCTGTGGTGAGTAAAGTTGGACTTCTTAATGATTTCTAAATTCACTTCTACAGCGATCATTTCAGGGATAATATTAAGCTCCCCTAAAAGCTCAGCAATAGTTTCGCTTTCTGTTTCGTATTCGTTGCCATTAACCTGCAGAACGATTTTCATCGGCCAAAAAGTAAAAACCTCCATCCCCTGAAGGGGCTAGAGGTAATGCCTGCTGCCAATAGTCTCACTCCCTACGACAGAATTATCTGTATCAGGTTCATGGGGTCTTTCCACCGAGTAAGGAAGGAAACTCTCAGGCTCTTTCAACCTCCCCCAGGACTATTTAACTATAATATAACGTTTTTTCAATTGTCAAACAGTACCTTATCTTTCTTATGACAATCTTCATTGACTAACAAACCCCTATTGTTAGTTTGGTCTAGACAAAGCTCTATGACAGTTTGTGGGGAAAACCTGTAGGTCAAACGATGGACGGCACCCTGTCTTATTACTTTAATTTGACAAAGGAATTGTCTTTAGGCTAACATTTTACTCATTTCAAGCCGATGTGAACATTGAGGGATATCAGTCAATAGAGCGCCTTCTTCTTAAAGGAAAAAAGAACTAATGTATTTTCAGGATTTAATCATGCGTTTGAATGATTTTTGGGCGAAGAAGGGCTGTATCCTTCTTCACCCTTATGATCTAGAAGTAGGTGCCGGTACGTTTCATCCTGCCACTTTTTTCAGGGTCTTGGGTCCAGAACCGTGGAAAACAGCGTATGTGGAACCGTGTAGGAGGCCGACGGATGGAAGGTACGCCGAGAATCCCAATAGACTGCAGCAGTATTATCAATATCAAGTCATCATGAAACCTTCTCCCCTTGACAGTCAAGACCTTTACCTTGAAAGCCTTTCCTACATAGGGATAGATCCCATCAGACATGATATACGGTTTGTGGAGGATGACTGGGAATCGCCAACGCTGGGTGCATGGGGGTTAGGGTGGGAGGTCTGGCTCGATGGCATGGAGATAACGCAATTTACCTACTTTCAGCAGGTGGGTGGCATTGACCTCAAACCTATTTCGTTAGAGATAACCTACGGTCTTGAAAGAATCTCCATGTATATTCAGGAGATAGACAACATTTTTGACATAGAGTGGTGCAGGGGCGTCAAATATGGTGCAATCCATAAGCAGGGCGAGATAGAATTCTCAAGATACAATTTTGACAACTCCAATGTGGAACTTTTATTGCATCAGTTTGATTCATTTGAAAAAGAGTCTAAGAGAATGAACGACATAGGGCTAGTTCTCCCGTCTTATGAATTCTGTCTTAAATGTTCACATACCTTCAATCTGCTCGATGCTCGCGGTGTCTTGTCAGTAACGGAAAGGACTGGATATATCGCCAGGGTAAGAGTGCTCGCAAAGCTATGTGCCGAGGCATTTTTAAAACAACGAGAAGACATTGGCTTCCCTCTTTTGCGGGAGTTGAAGGGTCATAATAATGAGTGACCTGCATCATATAGAAAACAGCCATCGTCACAGGCTCGTGCTTGAAATAGGCGCAGAGGAAATTCCGGCGAGGTTCCTTCCCAGCGCAATACTCAAACTTAAGGAAAGCGCTGATCGGGTATTCACTGAATGCAGACTTTCGTTCGACTCTTTGAAGACATTTGCCACTCCGAGGAGATTGTCGCTCCTTGCTGAGGTGGACCCGCTTCAGAGCGCTTCAGAAAAAGAGATGTGGGGACCACCGGCAAATGTTGCCTTCAATGCAGACGGGTTACCAACAAAAGCGGCAGAAGCTTTTATGAGAAGCACCGGAGCATCCCTGGAGGACCTTACAAGGAAAGAAAAAGGTAAGGGATCTTATGTAGTAGCCATAGTCAAGGAACCAGCGCGAAAGACGGTGGACCTTCTTCCCGAGATTTTGAAAAAGTTAATTCTTTCATTGAACTTTCCAAAATCCATGCGGTGGGCCGATGGTACGCTGCGCTTTGCAAGGCCCATCCATTGGATATTTGCCCTTTACGATACTGACCGCATAAGATTCGAATTAGATGGTATAAAGAGCAGTAACGTAACGCGGGGACACAGATTTCTCTCGCCTGCGTCGTTTGAAATAAAGGACAGCAGGGCTTATATAAATTTATTGAAGAATAATTTTGTGGTCCTCGACCAGGAAGAGCGAATCAAAATAATCTTGGAAGGTGCGAATAAATTGGCATCTTCTGTGAATGCTTCTCTGGTTGAAGATGAAGAATTGTTACAGCACGTTGCATTCCTCGTGGAATATCCGGTGCCTGTTCTTGGCACCTTTGCGGAGGAGTATCTCTCTCTCCCGAAGGAACTCTTGGTGACAGTCATGAAGGATCACCAGAAGTATTTCGCTCTTGAAGACGGCAATGGCAATCTGACCAATTACTTTATCATCATAAGCAACACGAAGCTGGAGAATGCGCACATTGTAAGAAAAGGTGCTGAAAGGGTCATCAAAGCGAGATTTGAAGATGCCAGGTTCTATGTTGAGCAGGATAAAAAGATCCCATCAACGACGAGGCTGCAAGGCTTAAAGAAGGTTGTATTTCACGACAGACTGGGGACGATTTATCAAAAAACAATGCGCATAATCGCGATAGCCGATTTCATTGCCGCGCGCTGCAATCCTGAAAGCAGGGAAGACGTAAAGACTGCCGCGCTTTTATCAAAAACCGATCTCATTTGCGGAGTAGTAAGGGAATTCCCTGAACTGCAGGGGATAATAGGGCGTTATTATGCCCTTAATGACGGCTA
The DNA here is from genome assembly GCA_052146665.1 of Dissulfurispiraceae bacterium. Lineage (GTDB taxonomy): Bacteria > Nitrospirota > Thermodesulfovibrionia > Thermodesulfovibrionales > Dissulfurispiraceae > JBKQMP01. Next base: position 11,595 of record JBKQMP010000061.1, on the reverse strand, counting down.
TGGCCCTGACATCGCGGTCGCTCTGCCAGAACAGTATCTTCCCTCCCACTCAGGAGGTAAAGTTCCTGAAAGTCACATAGGCGCAATAGTCAGTCTCTCGGACAAGCTGGACAATGTCGCGGCCTTCTTTGTGTTAGGCTTGACGCCAACAGGCACAGAAGATCCGTTTGCATTGAGAAGACAGACGATCGCAATTATCTCGATCTTGAAAGAAAAACGTTATAAATTACGCATTTCCGATATGCTTAAAAAGGCATTAGAAGCTTTTCCGATTGAGGGAAGGGACCGCTTATTGGATGAACTTGTTAAATTCTTTGAGCAGCGCATAGAGCCCCTTTATTCATCATTGGGCTATTCGTTGGATGTGATATCGGCGGTCTCGCACTTCATAAGGACCAGCCCAATTTACACAATTCAGGAAAGGATCGAGGCTTTGCGGAAGTTCAAAGACCACGTTGATTATCACCCCTTTCTCCTTGCTGTGAAACGAGTCAACAATATAGCTCCAAAACATGACGTGTCTCCAGTTAGTGAAGCGCTCTTTGTTCAGGATGAGGAAGCCATTCTCTATAAGGAGGTACAGTCCATCATGCTCCTGACAGATTCTCTCATAAAGGGTGATCAGTATTACGAAGCGATCAGCCTTTTAATGAGAATCAAGGAGCCGATAAACGATTTTTTTGACAAAGTGCTGATCATGGAAAAGAGAGAAGATATAAGGGAGAATCGCCTTTCATTAATCAATCATATCAAGATGCTCGTCCAGCAGATAGCTGATTTCTCAAAGCTCAATTAGAATATTATAATATTTGAGATGTGGCGGTACGGATATACGGATCAAAAGTTGCGTTATCTTTCAGCCCTCAATTACAAGTCCTTTCTTTAATCGCACAAGATTATCCCTGTGAATAACCTCGTCAGAATATTTGTAACCGAGACTCTCTTCGATCTCTGACGTCTGTTTGCCTTTTATCCTGTCTATGTCATGTGAGGAATAATTGACTATCCCCTTCGCGATGCGACTGCCATAAGGATCAACACAATGCACAGCATCACCAACATCAAAAACTCCTTCTACCATCATGATGCCAGAGGGCAGGAGGCTTTTCCCTGATTTCATCACAGCACAGACGGCACCGTGATCAAGAATAATGGTGCCCTTTGGTTTTATCGCATAAGCTATCCATCCTTTTTTCGATGAAACTTTTTTCGTTTGACAAACAAATTCTGTGCCTGGTTTTGCACCGTGCAGAAGTGCCGGAACTATCCCTCCTTTTCGACCGCTCACTATATTCACTTTGATTCCATATGAAAGAGCCTTCTTGGCTGCCAGCAATTTCGAGTACATCCCTCCCGTCCCAATGATGCTCCCAGCACCCTCGGCCACCTTCTCAAGTTCAGGTGTAATCTCCCTCACGGCAGTGATAATCTTTGCATCCGGATTGTTTTTGGGGTCAGCTGAAAAAAGCCCATCAACATCCGACAGAATGACAAGCCTCTCTGCATCAATCAATCCCGAAACAAGAGCAGCAAGTTGGTCGTTGTCTCCAAATTTGATCTCATCCGTCGCAACAGTATCATTCTCATTAATCACTGGGATGATGCCGTATGAGAGAAGGGTAATAATGGTATTCTTGGCATTCAGATAGCGGTTTCTGTCTGAGAAGGTACCCCTTGTCAGCAAAACTTGGGCGACCTTTTTTTGAAAACGGCTGAAACTCTTTTCATAGGCCCACATAAGAGATGATTGCCCAACAGCTGCCGCGGCCTGCTTCAATCTTATATCCTGCGGCTTTTCTTTCAAACCGAGTTTTTTCATGCCTGCTGCTATTGCGCCAGAGGACACAATAACGACCTCATAGTCATCGTTGCACAGCCCTGAGACGTCTTTTGCAATGGAATTGACCCGCTGCTGGTTCAGCCCCCCCGACTTGTTTGTAAGTATATTGCTTCCTATTTTTATCACTATTCTGCTCATGTCTCGAAACCTCTTTCCGAGAAGATGCTACGCCGGACAGGAACGATATCGCCGCATCGTTTCTCGGGCATTCAAGGAACCTATGTGCCCTCTTTGCCTCTTTCTGTTTGCCCCACCCATTTTGACAGGTATACCATAAGATCCCTAATTCCTTCACCTGTCGCGGAAGAAATTGGAAAAAAGTCGATTTTTTTAATTTGGCAATACTCTTGAAGTCTACTTGATCTTTTCCCGTCAGAGGCAATATCAACCTTAGTGCCAGCCACTGCCATAGGTTTTGTCAAAAGATCAGGACTATATAAAAATAATTCCTTATTGATCTTTTCAAAATCCTCGACGGGGTCTGTTGTTAGTATATCAGAAACGTCCACAAGGTGGAGCAAAAGAGAGGTTCTCTCCACATGACGAAGGAATTGGAACCCAAGGCCGGTACCCCCATGCGCACCTTCTATAAGGCCTGGTATGTCCGCAACAACGAAACTTCTAAAGTCCTCTAGCTTAGCAACTCCCAAATTTGGTACAAGCGTGGTGAAAGGATAATCAGCTATCTTCGGCCTTGCAGAGGTTATTACAGAAATCAACGTAGACTTGCCGGCATTGGGGAGACCAATAAGCCCGACGTCAGCCAAGAGTTTTAATTCCAGAACAAGCAGCTTTTCTTCGCCCTCTTCCCCTGATTGTGCGAATCTAGGAGCCTGACGCGTTGGGGTTGCAAAGTGTGCATTTCCTAATCCTCCCCTCCCTGCACGCGCCGCGATGAACTCTGTGCCTTCACGGTCAAGATCGGCAATGACATCTTTTGTCGTCGCCTCTATGACAATGGTCCCAACAGGAACTGGTATCACCTTATCTTCCCCGTTTTTTCCATGCTTATTCTTCCCTTTGCCATGTTCGCCCCGCTCAGCTTTATAGTCCCGTTGGTATCTCAAATCAAGCAGTGTATTCAATTGCTTTGTTGATTTTAGCAGTATGTTGCCTCCCCTTCCACCATCCCCCCCGTCGGGACCTCCTCGCGGCACATATTTCTCTCTCCGGAAGCTCACGGATCCGCTTCCGCCATCTCCGGCCTTCACGTAAATCTTCACATAATCAACAAAGCGCATAGGTCGTTGTTACCGTTTTCCCATGATTGATGAGGCACGCGAGAAAAGCGTCCAAACAGTCTGACCAAAGACTCTAGAGACTTTGAAACGCTCAGTCATCGAAACTAATGAACGTTGTTCTACGCCTGATAATGTCTCATTTAAAATTCTCATTTTCTTGATTACTCCCAAAAGACAGGGCTCCCGTCCAGTTCCCTCTCAAAATGCCATGAGCTCGATTGGGGCATCTGCCGATCACGACAGTCATCCACTTTTAACCTCAGGTACTGTTGCAAGCCATTAATAAAAAAGATGAACCTGGTTGTAAGCAAGATGGGCAGCTGCGGCCTTTTATCGTTTCATAGCAGGGCCTTACACCGTTTCCGCTCTCTCCTGTCCGTCAATATTACCACTTTTCACTCGTATCAGTGATGGCGGGGCACTGACAGATGTCAGCGCATATTCTCCAAACGTCTGTATCCCATGTACTCATCTCATGCACCCCCGCCCATTGCTGACAATTGTCAGGACTTGAATATTGGTATCCGCTGATCAGGAGCACGCTGCTTGCCGTGCACTAATCCTGCCTCGGACTGGGGCCTAGCGCAGAGCTCTCAAGACCAAGTCTCACAACCAACTTTATCACTGTCCCCGGACGTCTCCTGTCTCCAGGGAAGTGAAGGTTGACAGGTGCACACAAAAAAGGCAGCCTACTCACGCAGACCGCCTCTTCACTATTCTTTATTACCTCTAATTACACATCTATTGAGAGTGATTGCACTTCTTTCTCGGGATACACGCTGATTTTCATTCGCGTTCTGTCCTTCCTCTCGAAAGTAACGATACCATCGGTCAAGGCAAAAAGGGTATCATCAGAACCCTTTCCAACATTAGAGCCAGCGTGAAATTTCGTTCCGCGTTGCCGCACCAAAATATTGCCAGCCCTTACAAGCTCTCCACCGAACCTCTTAACCCCTAACCTTTGAGAGTGACTGTCGCGCCCATTCCTTGAGCTACCAACACCCTTTTTATGCGCCATATCTATCCTCCAATTATCTCTTTAATCTTGAGAGTCGTACAGATCTGTCTGTGGCCGGTCAATTTCTCGTGAGCCTTCTTTGGCACATGCTTAAGGACAAGAACTTTCTGCATCTTGCTGGTGCCTAAAATTTCCGCCTTGACCCTAGCACCATCAATGTAAGGTTTACCAAAGACCGCTTTTCCTTCATCTGAAATCATCAACACCTTGTCGATGACTATCTCCTCGTTTACGTCTCCCACCAGCTTACTAACAATGACCTCATCTCCAGAAGAAACCTTTATCTGTTTTCCACCTGTCTCAATAATAGCATACATTTCCTACCTCCGAAAAACTATGAAGTTTTATTTAACCAAATTTCAATCGAAAAAGTCAAAAGAAAGTAGCAAGAACAGCCTTATAAAAAAGATATAAAACACCGCTGACGTGAAGAGACAGTTCATCGTCGAAGAACGAATCAAATGCTGATTTTATATGTCTTTGACAGTTCCTTCAGAACGTCACTTATTTTTTGCGAAGACGGGTTATACTCCCACGCTTTCTTGATATACTCCATCGCCTTGTCAAACACGCCCATGTCCATGTATGTCTTGCCTAATTTGAAATAAATATCTGCATCGCCAGTATTGATTTCGAGCATCTTGAGGTATATATTAATCGCCTCCCCATGATTTCCGTCCTGCCTATATGCCTCGCCAAGGCGTTTCATGACAGACAAGTCTGAGGGTTTCTTTTTATGGGCATCAACAAGCAAGTCAAGCACTTCCCTATCGGTCTTCATAAGTTCCTTGTCGCCGGCACTCAATGATATTTTTGAAAAAACCTCATCTACGGTAGTGATACCTTCGTTTACTTTCTGCATTGCATTTTGAAAAAGTGTAGTCACACCCATATCTCTCGCCGCTTCCCACAAGTCGTCATCAGAAGCTCTCAGGGTAATCAGTCTTTTCAGATCGGAATTGATCTTCAGAAATTCATAGACTCCCGTCTGACCATAGTAGCCAGTGTATGAGCACCGCGAACACCCTGTCCCTTTGAAATAGTGCTTCGCCGTCGGAACCGCGATGTTTATCAGCTCAAAGGGAGGATCTATCTCAGCTTTACAGTATTCGCAGATCTTTCTTAAGAGACGTTGAGCAATAATTCCAGTCAGACTGGAGCTTACCAAGAACGCAGGGACCCCCACATCAATAAGTCTTGAAATCGATGATACAGTGTCATTTGTGTGCAGCGTGGAAAGAACAAGATGCCCGGTCAGCGCCGCTCTCACAGCAATTTCTGCGGTTTCAAGGTCTCTTATCTCACCTATCAAAATTGTATCGGGGTCCTGCCTGAGAATGGATCTTAATGCTGTCGCAAACCTCAGACCAATGGCTTCGTTTACAGAGACCTGGGTGATCCCCTCAAGCTTATACTCCACTGGATCTTCAACAGTGACAATATTTTCTGTGTCAGACCTGAGCTGATTTATGCAGGCATAAAGAGTAGTGGTCTTTCCGCTGCTTGTTGGCCCTGTAACAAGGATCATGCCCTGCGGCCGACTGAATGCCTCCAGGACTGAATTAAACATCGTGTCCGGTATGCCAAGTTTTGTGAGAGGTATTAATCCCACGCTCTTGTCCAAGAGCCTCAGGACGATCTTTTCTCCAAAAACTGACGGCAGCGTAGACACCCTGATATCAATGCCCTTGTCTTCATATTTCATATGAGTACTCCCGTCCTGAGGGAGCCTCCTGTTTGTGATGTCAAGATTGGAGATGATCTTTATCCTGGAAGTCACTGCATCCTGCAAGTTCTTTGGAATTTTGTGCATATCCATCAACTGACCATCGACTCTGTAACGAACCTGAACATGCTGAGCCCTGGGTTCTATGTGAACATCGGTTGCCCTTGCTCTCACGGCATTAACGATGAGCATAGTGACAAGCTTTATAATAGGCGGAGCGGCGCTACTTTTATAAAGGAAATCCACGTTGACTTCCGCTTCGTCTACGGACCAATCTTTAATGAACTCGACCGCTTGTTTTATGTCTAAATCTATATCCCTCAGTACTTCCCCAACCCGCTCTGTGTCCCCGTAATACTGATGAATCATTTCGAGAAGATTTCCAGCATCGGTAACCGCGGGCGCTATCTTCAACCCAGTTCTGAAAGCTATTTCGTCAATAGTCTCCAGGTTAAGCGGAGCAGCCATCGCAAGCAGAAGGGTATTATCCTTCACCTCCAAAGGCATAACAACATGTCTCTGTGCAACGTCCCTAGGAATGAGGGCCTTAATTTCATCACTGATAATGTACTGGCTACAGTCTATGTATGGAATCGAAAGCTGTTCCGCCAGAGCCCTCGCTATCTGATTCTCGGTAACATATCCCAACTCAACAAGGACACTTCCAAGGCGCTTATCATTTCCCTGCTGCAGCAACAGGGCGTGCTCAAGTTTTTGCTCTGTAATTAACCCTGAGGCAATGAGCACCTCACCCATCTTTTTCCTAACCACCACTCTTCAACCCTCATCTCGGCCGATTATTAATCACTCTCTTTTTTGCACACTCATTCGGCCAACACTTTATTTTAATAAGAAACTTTGCAAGGAATCAATAAGATAATCTCCTGATCCGAAGAAAGCGGGTCATTTTGCCCCATAGCAAATCATTCGCTATTCTCCGGATTCCTTATTATCCATATGGTCCCAAACTCAATATTCTGGTAAACGACAGCAAGTTTAAGTCTCAATATTTCCAGTAGGGCAAGAAAGGTCACTATGATCTGAAGTTTCGTCTTGTCTTTTTCAAAGAAATCGTCAAACCTCACTGTACTATTGCCTTCCATCTTTTCTAAAATGACGGCGATTCTGTCCTGCACTGTCAATGTTTCTCTAGTTATTTTCAGAGTCTCTGGTGGCAAACTACTCATGACTTTTTTTAAGGCGTCCAGAAGGTCAAAGAGATTCACCTCAAAAAGATACAGTTCTGGCTCATACGTGACTTCGCCACTGTTTTCAGGCGGATGGGGAAACACATTCACCCAAAGATCTTCGCGTTCTTTCAATTGAATTGATGCTTCTTTGAATGCCTGGTACTCTAGGAGTCTCTCGACGAGCCCAGCCCGCGGATCCTCTTGCTCATCTCCACCAATGATCTCATCTGGCGGAAGCAACATACGGGATTTTATGTAAATCAATGTTGCAGCCATCACAAGGAACTCTGAGGCCACCTCAAGATTAAGCTCCTTCATCAATCCAATATATTCAAGATATTGTCCAGTTATCAGAGCTATGGGAATATCATAGATCTCTATCTTATTCTGCTTAATGAGATGTAGCAGCAGGTCAAGAGGACCTTCAAATGAAGGAACTTTTATGCTATATGCATCTAGGGAGTCAGCCATATATAAACACCATAATCAGCAAATAGATATACGTAAAGAGGAGCCAGCGAAATAGTTGTTCGTTTTGTGCACCATTTTGCAGACAAAATGTCTTGTTTGACAAAACATTTGCCCTCTTTTTTTGACCCTGTGTCGTCACAAACGTCCTTTTGCACGATGCATCATATTGAACTCAAGTAAAGTAAAGACCCGAACCTGTGGTCAACGATGCCTAAGAATTTATCTCTCTTCGATCTTAACCAGCCTCTGCAGGACTATAGTGACTAAAAAAAACCGTCCGGAATACGACAACTTTCTGCTTTTGCCAAGACTGCATAGTGGCAAAAGTTTTCCGACTAAGGGATGACCTTATTCAATGGATACTCAACAATGCCCGATGCGCCGACACTCTTGAGCTTCGGGATCAGATCCCGTGCTATGTTTTCATCGATTACCACATCAATCGCTCGCCAGCCGGGATCAGAGAGCTCTGATACCGTGGGAGAATGCATGGCCGAAAGAAGGCCTAGCACCTTGCTAAACGCGTTTTCAGGCACGTTCATCTTAAGTCCTACCTTCTCCTCCGCTGCCAGTGCTCCTCTCAAAAGAAGGGAGATGTTCTCCATCTTCTGTCTTTTCCATTTGTCCTGCCATGCCTTCTTGTTGGCAATGAACCTCGTAGTGGACTCAATAATCGTTTCTACTATGCGTAAATTATTCGCCTTCAGAGAAGTACCTGTTTCAGTAAGCTCCACTATAGCATCGGCCAAGTAGGGAGGCTTCACCTCTGTTGCGCCCCATGAAAAGTCAACTTCAGCCCTTATCCCATGTGACTGGAGGTATCTCCTGGTGAAACCTACGAGTTCTGTCGCGATGCGTTTTCCTTGGAGATCCTTAATAGTCTTTATCTTCGAGTCAAGTGGAACCGCCACTACCCACCGGACGGGTTTGAACCCTTCTTTGCCATACTGCAACTCTGCGACTTCGACGACTTCCGCATTTTGCTCAAGTATCCAGTCACGACCCGTGAGGCCACAGTCAAGAACCCCGTCTTCAACGTATCTTGCCATCTCTTGTGCCCTAATCAGCATTGATTCTATCTCAGCATCATCAAACACAGGATAGTATGATCGGCTCGAAACACCAATATGATAGCCCGCCTTTCTAAAAAGCCGCATGGTCGACTCTTGAAGGCTCCCTTTCGGAAGTCCAAATTTAAGAATATTGCACTTGTTTTTCATGTTCGGTCGTCACCTCCCTCCATCGTGATTTGTCTCGTCCCTCGACAGATAGAATTCTGCAAGATTCATAGAGAATTTTTATATTAATTTTTCCTATGCTATCGTGTCAACTTTAAAGCTAGCAATTGATTCTTACCGAGGCCATCAACTTAGGTTGGCAAGCTAAAGCAAACTTCAGGTAATAAGTTGCGTTGATTCATGCCGTCAGCCCTGAGTTAGTTTAGTAGCGCGGCCTAATTTCATGATTGCTTGTCGGCCCTTTCCCGTTCAGCGCTTTACCTCTTGAGAACGAGAAATGAACCGGCCATTGTCCCTTGCTATTATGGCTTTATTAATAGACTAACATGGGAAATTTATGTTAGATTATTAGAAAATTTCAGCTTTTGAGTGAATCCTGGCGAGGAGCACTCAGTATCAGTGGGAATTCAAACAGTTTACTATTTGCGATAACACAGCAAAAAAACATTTATCAGCGGGAGGTCAACAGTGTATAAGATTTTAGAGAAAGAGGTTTTAAGCGATGTTACAAAATTAATGGTAATTGAAGCCCCCCATGTCGCCAGAAAGGCAAGGGCCGGTCAATTCATAATCATACGCATTGACGAAAATGGCGAACGTATCCCTCTGACTATTGCCGACTACAATAGTAAGGCGGGCACTATTACAATTATTTTCCAAGAAGTCGGAAAGTCCACTAAGCATCTGGGAACACTAAAACCCGGGGACGAAGTGGCCACTTTTGTCGGCCCACTAGGCCATCCAACGGAGATTGAGAACTTTGGGACGGTAATTTGTGTTGGTGGTGGAGTAGGCATTGCCCCCATCTATCCCATTGCACGGTCGCTTAAGGAGGCAGGCAATGAGGTCATATCTATTATTGGCGCACGGAACAAGACCCTCTTGTTCTGGGAAGATAAGATGAGAGCCGCCTCCAGCGAGCTAATCGTTGTTACTGATGATGGTTCTTATGGCCGCAAGGCATTGGTCACCGACCCACTAAAAGAGATCCTTGAAGCACGAGGGAAGGAGATCGCCAAGGTGTGGGCAATAGGGCCTGCCATTATGATGAAGTTTGTAGCATCGGCTACGACACCATTTAAGGTGCCGACAATAGTCAGCCTCAACACAATCATGATCGATGGGACTGGCATGTGCGGAGGCTGTAGGGTGCTGCTTGAGGGCGGTGCCCAATTTGTCTGTGTTGACGGCCCGGAATTTGACGCACACAAGGTGGACTGGGACAATTTGCTATCACGTCTGTCGTTCTACAAGAAAGAAGAACAGTTGGCGGTCGAACGCTGGGATCACCAATGTAATCTTGAAAAAGCAATGGCACAGGGAGGTAAATAATGGCGCAACTAAGTGTAAAGGAACGTATGAAAATACCCAGGCAGGAAATGCCTACGCAGGATCATATAAAACGCGGAGGAAACTTTGAAGAGGTTGCCACAGGCTACACCGAAGAGATGGCCCTCAAGGAGGCGGAACGTTGCCTTCAGTGCAAGGAACCCAAGTGCGTGGAAGGTTGTCCTGTTGGGGTCCTCATACCTCAATTTATCAAAGCCCTGCGAGAGGGAGATATCAATAAATCGATTGAATGGATGAAGGTAAAAAACAATCTGCCAGCTATCTGCGGCCGAGTTTGCCCTCAGGAGGTACAGTGCGAGGGGCGATGTGTCCTCGGCAAGAAAGGACAACCCGTCGCTATCGGGAGGCTTGAACGATATATCGGCGACTATGAGCTGGCTCACCGCACGTGTCCATTACTTCGCGCTCCCAGCACCGGCAAGAAAATAGCGGTTGTCGGGTCCGGTCCAGCCGGTCTGACTTGCGCTGTCGATCTTGGCAGAGAAGGGCATGACGTGACTATCTTTGAGTCTCTCCATGGCCCTGGTGGGGTACTAGTTTATGGAATTCCGGAATTCCGCCTCCCCAAGAGCGTCGTCCATGGCGAAATTAACTATGCGGCGGAGTGCCTTGGAATAAAGATCAGCGCGGACCACGTCATTGGCCGCACTTACACCTTGAATGAACTGCTCTCGGAGTACGATGCCGTGTTCCTCGGAACTGGGGCAGGGCTGCCATCATTCTTGCGCATACCGGGCATTAATTACAATGGTGTCATGTCCGCAAATGAATTTCTTACTAGGGTCAACTTAATGAAAGCTTACCAGTTCCCTGAATCTGACACACCCGTGAAGATCGGAAAGAAGGTTGCGGTTATCGGCGCAGGCAATGTCGCAATGGACGCCGTGCGTTGTAGTCTTCGTCTGCAGAGGCTTGAAGCAAAAAAGAAAGATGGGGAACCCGGAAGTGTTTACATGGTCTATCGACGCTCTCGAGACGAGGTTCCTGCAAGAGAAGAAGAGTTTCACCACGCAGAAGAAGAAGGCGTTATCTTTAAATTCTTGACAAATCCTTTGGAGATACTCGCCGACGGCAATCGCAATGTAAGAGGGATGCGCTGCCAGCGCATGCAGCTTGGCGAACCCGATCAGTCTGGACGTAGGAAGCCCGTCCCAATAGAAGGTTCTGAGTTCGAGATAGACGTTGATACAGTTGTTATGGCCCTCGGCACTAACCCAAATCCTTTGGTTTTCGTCGATGCTGAAGGACTTGAGCGGACAAAATACGGAACTACCGTAGCCGACCTCAAAACAGGAAGGACGACAAAACCACGTGTGTGGGCTGGAGGCGATGTCGTTACTGGTGCGGCAACCGTCATTAGCGCCATGGGAGCTGGGAAAAGGGCGGCCGCTGACATCCAGAATTTCCTCACGGGAGAAGCCCCTTGGGTGAGTTAAGGGATTGATAAGCGGGCTGATAGCATTGATATAAAGGCCGCCTCAGGAATCCATAAATAATTCAACAAAAGAGAAACCCGCCGGG
>JBKQMP010000060.1:0-3574 GCA_052146665.1 Dissulfurispiraceae bacterium | reverse complement strand
TCAGATAAGAGATAAAAGTCAACCATTATTTCCAATGCGAATTTGCTTCACAGCGACGTACTATCGAAAGTTGTTTTATTTATAGCGGCTTAGCATAGTTTGGGCCTTTGGTTAAGGAATCGCTGATTTCTTCTCTCATGAAGAACGCTGTGAACGTCGTTTATGCCGGAACAATCAAAGGGAGCTCATTATTGCCGGTTGTGTGCTGGAGGTGTTGTTTTGGGGTGTTATCCTCACAGTGGGCGTTTTATATATCCCTACTCCTGGCCAAAAACCTAATGAATCAAGCCATAATCATTCGCTTCCCGTGCAGTTGAATAGCGGCTGGCACAGCTGAAACCTATGGCGACAGCCTTTCAGGGTTGACTACTTCCTCTGGTTTTCCCCTACCTCCCTCCGTGATATACTGTTTATGGACCAATTGACTGCATTATGCAATATCCATCCGCTATAAAAACACTGTTCCGTTCCCTTAGCCACCGGAACTTCCGTCTTTTCTGGTCCGGCCAGCTCATCTCCCTTGTCGGCACATGGATGCAGAACGTAGGTCAGGCATGGCTCGTGCTAGAGCTGACCCACTCCTCCTTCAAACTCGGAGTTGTCTCGGCCCTGCAGTTTATGCCGATGCTGCTTTTGTCCTTTCCCGCCGGTGTGTTCATCGACTATTTCCCGAAACGAAAAGTCATCATCATGACCCAGGCCGTGATGATGACCCTTGCTTTTGCGCTGGCAGTCCTCCAGTGGACAGGCGTGGTCCAGTACTGGCATGTGTTGCTTCTTGCCACCATACTCGGTCTGGCAAACACCATCGACATGCCTGCTCGCCAGTCGTTCATCATCGAAATGGTCGGCAAGGAGGACCTGATGAATGCCATCGCTCTCAATTCCTCCATTTTCAACGCAGCCCGGGCCGTAGGGCCAGCCATTGCCGGGCTTCTAATCGGCGCTCTTGGGACAGGCGCATGTTTCTTCGTAAACGGCCTGAGTTATCTGGCAGTCATCTGGGGACTTCGGCTCATGAAGTTTGATGAACGCCGAACAACGGTACAGCGGACTTATCACATTATGCCCGATATCCGCGAGGCGATGAGATTCATTAGAGAGACCCCTGTCGTCCTGGTCACCATCCTGCTGGTGGCAGTGGTCACTATTTTCGGAACGAACTTCAACGTCCTGGTGCCGGTGTTCGCTCGCCAAGAACTCTCCCGTGACGCTGCGGCCTTCGGATTTCTCATGTCGGCCTTTGGCACAGGAGCTCTCTTCGGCGCGGTATCGCTGGCAGCCCTGAGCAGGCAGGGACCGAAACCGGTCTTTCTCTTGGGTGGAGGAATGGCCCTTTCATTGATCCTCATACTTATCGGCACCCAGAATTCATATGCCTGGACCGCACTGCTGCTGGCCTTGGCTGGCTGGTGCATGGTCACCTTCTTCGGCATGGCCAACTCCACGATCCAATTGAATACCGAAGACCGGCTGCGCGGACGCGTGATGAGCATATATTCCTTCACCTTCGGCGGGCTCACGCCCTTCGGCAGCATGTTTGCCGGGTCGCTAGCCCACTGGGTCAAAGCGCCACTGACGTTTGCCATCGGAGGGTTCATAAGCGGCATCGTCTTTTTTGTCGCAATCCTAAACCGTAAGAAAATCCCGACGTGGCAGTAATTACCTAAGCAATCAGAGATCCAAGCATCAAGTGAAATTGCTTCTCAGGGCAGAGTGTTGCAACTCAAAGTTACCGATATTTCTTAATCGAGAATACTGCTGCTCATCTTCAGTGATTATGGCTGATGGCTAAATATTTATTGCAGATCACCAAATGAACAAGAATTGTTTTTCATTAAATGGTGCACGGTCATAGAGCCGAAATCAAAGCTCTACGAGAGAAGCCTTGAATCGTTGCTGCTCTCCAAATAAATGAACGGCTCCGAATTCGTCATTTTTCGTGGGATATCACAAAGTGTCGCATTATGTAATCATCCATCAAAAAACCCTGGCCGATATCGGTGACAACCGAAGACATGATGGCAAACCCATTCTTTTCATATGCCCGAATAGCTTTCTTGTTGTTCTTGTTTACCGTAAGAAAAACATAGTTTTTGCCATTTCGTACTGCATACTTTTTCACACGTTCAAGAGAGTCCACGGCAATTGATGTTCCTCGAAAGTTCTTCTCGATATAAATCTTGGAAAGCTTGACTGAATTGTCCTCTGCGAGAGCGTAGGACAGATACCCGCACGACTTACCGTTGGCTACAATAAGATCCCATACCATACCATTGAGGAGTTCTTCCCTTATGACTTTCTCGGAGTACATCATTTGCAACATATAGTCGATTTGTTCTTTCGACAATAATTCGCTATACGCTTCGTCCCAAATGCGGCTAGCAAGTGTCTGTATCTCAGGTATGTCTTGCACGCTTGCTTGTCTAAAAATATGCTGCATGTTGGCTCTTAGATTACACGAATCTTAAGAATGGCTAATCTTACTCTACATAAGTATATAATGTCATAATTCAGAAGACTTAAGGAGAGGCGTCTCGTCTCGAATAATCGGTTTGACAAAATTAGTTTCTTTTGATAATCACCATCCTTGACGACGTGTCTCGGGTGTCTGTTACCAGTTGCACGCTGACTCCTCCACAATCCCTTCAGTATCGTTTTCGTTAGTTGGCTCTTTTCCCACCTCCTTCCTTCGTGCTTCACTTCTTTGCCCAGTCTGCTCATTTCCTTTTCAGGGCTTACAGTTTCCTTCTCAAATTCTCCTGAAGGAGAATTTCCGCATCCTTGTATCATGGATACTTCTTAACAATCTCTTTAAGAAACCTAAAGGCATCATGTCTATCCCTCTCTCCTGCAAATAAATAAACGAGACCCCCGATGTTCGTTGATTCAACTGCGTGCTCATCAAATCAACTATCCATCATCCTATTAACGCACACTATTAGGTATTGACCGAATTGCGGAGGCCATGCCAAAGCCCATTCACGTCTCCGCACTGATCAAAAGCGGAAGACGAACCCCAGCAGTACTCCGCTCATATAGACATCCTTCAGCAGTACACTGTGATTAAAATTGTACTGAAGGTGGCGATATCCCAGATCCATTGAATACAACTTACTGAAATGGTACCCCACGCCCCCAAAGGCCTGCCAGCTCCATTCATTGTTGATGTCAAATCCCCCCGCATCAAAATAATACGGGATATACCACCCCTCGCCCAGTTCGAACTTCCCCTTGAACCCCACACTGGGATCAACAAGACCTTTGTTGTAAGAATAGTAGTGCGAAGGGATTTCCTCAGGGAGCGTTGTGGATAAATCCAGCGTCGCACTGCTGTCAAGGCCTATGTAGCGAACACCCGCGAGGATATCAAACTTTATGCTCTGGCTCCGATACAGGGAATATGCAGGGGCAGCCTCCACGATCCATGCCCTAAAGCTGGTGTCCGCCCCAATATCGAAACTGCCGCTGGGAAGGTTCGGAAAGGTCACCTGCCTGTTGCTGTCAGACAAATGCACATACATTACATCGGTCAGAAACGACCAGTCCCCTTTCTCCAGCTCCATGGTCACCA
>JBKQMP010000059.1:0-25152 GCA_052146665.1 Dissulfurispiraceae bacterium | reverse complement strand
AAAAAGATTATGGATTTTCTGAAGATGCATAACGAAAATCCAAAAATATTTACCTGGACGAAGGATGCAGATACCATTTTATCAAAAGTCAACAAATGTAAAGAACTGTTCCAGACAGGACACTAGTCGTTTTCACCTGTAACCCCTTAATTTATAATCCTTAATGATGAATTCAGGATTGTTTGTATTTGTGTATGTCAAGGGGGGTGTCCTCCCTTCGGCATGAAAAATTTACTTTTAGTTCAAATAGTTACATAGAATAAAGTCTCGCCTAAACAATGATGTCTTTGCATTTTATTAGCTCGGTCAGCTATTTTCAGAATCAATAAAATTCTTGCATTTTTGGTCGACCAGAGTACTCCTATTCTATTCCAAGGCATGCCATCGATGTCTGCACGCTCGGAAAGTCTCGACTTCAGTGCGAAACATGTGCGGTGATGTTCTTCCTCGAGTCCGCAGCGGCTCTATCATCTGAAAACGGTCTCCTTCTGTTCGTACTGCACAACATTTTGAGGACTCCGGGGGCGTGAACTACTTTCTACAATAAACACGGACGGCCTGTCGCCTGAGATAACAACTTTCAACTCGTGGGAACTAATCTGGCTGCAATATGTTCATCCAGAAGGTCGCGCTGATGAAAAGTCGAAATTCCGTGGAGCGGCCCTCCGCAAAGATGAATCAAATGTCTGTCTGAAGTCAGCTCCATAAAATGACACGGTGAAACATAGGCGCGGCGCGTCAAGATCTACAATTCCTTTCCCTTGTTTTTTTATTTTGATCCCTTTTTTGACGCAATCGCGATTTCGCAATCGAGCAAGGCGACGGCACTGAACGGAGCTAATCGCCAATCCAGCCAGGTACATCAGAGCGGTTCCACCAGCCGCCGCCCAGCGCCTGGAACAGCGCGGCGGTATCTGCGTACCGGTTGGCAAGGGCCTGCACGAGACTGATTATTGCCTGCTGATAGGTCTGTTCGGCATTAAGCAGCGCCAAATAACTGACATCGCCCAATTCCAACTGTTGCCGCATGATGGAGAGGCTTTTGTCGGCAGCACGCTCGGCGGCGACGGCCGCTTTCAGGGCATCGGCGTCGGACTGGATTGCGTGCAGGGTATCGGCCACGTTCTGGAAAGCGGTGAGCACGACACTGCGATACTGCGCTGTTGCCTGGTCGTAGGCTGCTTCAGCGGCACGTTGCCGGTGTAGCAATGTTCCCCCTTGGAAGATTGGCTGGGTCAGATTGGCGGTCAGGGCCCAGAACCCTGTGCCTGGCGTGAATAAATGATTGATTGCGATGGTGCTAGAGCCTGCATTGGCGCTCAGCGTAATATTTGGTAGGCGGTTGGCGATACTGACACCAATCTCCGCACTGGCGGCGTGCAGTTGCTCTTCAGCAGATCGGACGTCCGGTCGCTGCTCCACGAGCTTTGACGGAAGACTAACGGGGAGTTCTTGCGGCAATTGTAAGGCTGAGAGCTTGAACTCCTCGAGGAGCGACTCGTTGGGGAAACGGCCGGCAAGGCGAGCAAGCAAGTCGCGTTGTTGCGCCAATTGCTTCTCCAATGGCGGAAGCATGGCCTGTACTTGCGCCAGTGCTGCTTCCTGCGCTACTACGTCCCCAGTGGCAATCTGCCCCAATTCGTATTGGCGTTGCAACAATTTGAGCGATTGACTCTGGATATCTATGATCCGAGTGGTCGCTTCGATTTGTCCGCGCAAGGCAGCCTCCTGTACCACTGCTGCAACTACATTGGAGGTCAGCGTCAGGTACGTAGCCTCGAGTTGGAAGCGTTGCGAATCGGCTTGCGCTTTGAACGACTCGACTTGTCGTCTGCTGCCACCGAACACATCCGGCATATAGGCTACAGAAACCTGAGCGGTGTGAAGGCTATAGGTGTAGTTGTTGTTCGCAAGCGGACTGGTCAGCACCCCGGCAGTCTTTTGACGCGTCGGATTGAAGTTGGCTTCGACGCTGGGAAAAAAGGCACCCTGCTGTGCATAGACGTTTTCCCAGGCGCCGCGCAGTGCGGCTTGGGCAGCTTCCAGGTCGGGGTTGGCATTGAGCGCCTGCTCGATCAGGTCGTTGATCGGCTTCGAATGAAACAGCGTCCACCATTGACCAGGTATGTCCATGTCCTGCACAAAGCGCTGAGTCTCGCCTCCCTTGACCTCGACCGTTGCCGTGTGCGTTGGAAGTGGATGCTGCGTGTAGCCATCGACAGTGGGCGCTGACGGGCGTTGGAAATCAGGTCCGACCGCACATCCGGCTAAGAAAATCCATAAGATGATTATTGATCTATACATGGTCAATCCTCCTCTTTAGTAAATGGGGCTTTGTGTTTTGACGATGTTCTACCCATCTTTCCAGGGCGAAGTAGTAGGTCGGCAGAATGAACAGCGTGAGCAGGGTAGCAAGCCCCAGACCGCCAACCACAACGGTGGCGAGGTTGCGCTGCACATCAGTGCCGATGCCGGTAGCCAACGCAGCAGGCAGCATACCCACAGTCGCTACAGTCGCGGTCATGAGCACTGGACGAAAACGCTCAACCGCACCTGACACTACAGCCTCACGCAACGCCACGCCCTGCTCGCGCACCCGGTTGATGTTGGCAACCATGATGATGCCGTTTTGCACGGCCACACCGAATAGGGCGATGAAGCCAACAGCGCTGGCGACATTCAGCGTCTCGCTGGCGAGGTGGAGCGAGATCAGACCTCCTAGGGTAGCAAGCGGCACTACGCCGAGGATCAACACCGCCTGACGCATCTTGCCGAATTCAGCAAACAGGAATACGGTCATGAGCGCCAGCACTATGCCCATGATCAACGTCAATCGGGCCTGGGCACGCTGCTGGTTCTCGAATTCACCGCCCCATTCAAGGCGATACTTGGTGTGATCGAAGCTCACCGACTGGCCGATCTTGCGCTGTGCCTCCGCCAGGTAATCGGACAGGGCGCGGTCCCGATTGTCGATTCGTACTAGCAGCACGCGGTGGCCCATCTCGTGTGTAACGTTGCTTTCGCCGGTCTGCTGCTTGATATGGGCAACCTCGGAAAGAGGGATTTGCGCGCCGCCGGAGGTAGTCACTTCCAGCTTCCCAAGTGCTTCAGGATTGTTGCGGGTATTTTGCGGAAACCGCACGGTAACGTCGTACGTGCGGTCGGCCACATAGACCTTGCTGACCGGTTCACCGCCAATCCCAGTCTGAATCAGATTGGTGATATCCGATACGTTAATGCCATAGCGGGCAGCCGCTTCGCGGTCGATGTTGATGGCGATCTGGGGAATCGGAGGCTCTTGAAAGACAGAGGCGTCCGCTGTGCCCCGGATGCCGTGTAGTATGTTGACGATCTCGCCGCCGATGCGGCGCAACTCATTGAGGTTGTTGCCGATAATGCGGACGACCAGCGGGCTGTGCGAGCCGCCGATCGCATCGTAGACCATATCGATGATTGGCTGGCTGATACCGATCTCGAAGCCGGGCATCTGTTGCAAGCGGGCGTTGAGTCGCCGCAGAAACTCCGCCCTGGTCTCGCCCTGGGGCCAGGTATTGTAAGGTTTCAGGCCCACGGGCGCTTCGATGTGGGAGGGCGTCCATGGGTCGGTTCCGTCATCGCTGCGTCCAAGCTGAGTGATCGCATAAGATACTTCGGGAAATTTGAGCAGCGTACGCCGCAGTTCTCCGGCCATCTCGCTGGACTTGTCGAACGACAGCCCGGTCGGCAATTGCACCTGTAGCCACAAGGCACCCTCATCCAGTTCGGGCAGGAATTCCCTTCCGGTGGTCACGCCCAGAGCAACCACGACTATCAGCGCCGCTCCACCTATCATATATGCAATTTTCGGCGCGGCCAGCATGCGCTCCAGTGCCCGGCGGAAGCAGTCCTGCAGCCATTGAAGCGGCCGGTTGCGGAAGACCGGCCGAGGTTTCCGAAAGGCTATATAGGCCAGGCCAGGAATCAAGGTAAAGGTACACAGGAGTGCACCGAGCAGGGCATAGCCCACAGTATAAGCCATTGGTGAGAACAGCTTGGCTTCGGCCCGCTCGAACGAAAACAGCGGCAGGTAAGCGGTAATGATGATGAGGGTTGCAAAGAAAATCGGCCTCGCAACCTGTGTCGTTGTATTAAACACATCATGCTCGCTCAAGGCAGCCGAGGGTTCCGCCTCCCGCCTTCGCAGGATGGCCTCAGTCACTACTATAGCACCATCCACGATAATACCGAAATCGATAGCGCCAAGCGAGAACAGGTTGGCAGGCATCTTTGTGAAGTGCATTACGATAAAGACGACCATCAGGGCGAATGGAATGGTAACCGCTGCGATCAAAGCGCTGCGCGGGCTGCCAAGAAACAGTATTAGCACGATACACACCAGCCCGATCCCCTCAAGCACAGTATGGGAGACCTTGTGAATTGTGTTCTGCACCAGATCGTCCCTGTCGATGTAAGGAACGATGCGCACCCCCATGGGTCCAAGTTGTTTGCTTAGTTCCGCAACCTTGGCATGAATGCCTTTCAGTACCTCCGATGGATTTTGATACTTGAGCAGGTCCACTGTGCCCTGTATGGTGTCGGGGTTGGTGTCCTTGCCGAGGATGCCCTCGCGCTCCTGATGGCTGTACGTTGTCCTGCCGAGATCGCGCACTAGGATTGGCACGCCATTTCGCTGGGTGACAACGATATTGCCAAGGTCATCCAGCGTGTGTACCATGCCGATGCCGCGTATAACATACCCTTGCTCGCCACGCGAGATGCGGCTGCCGCCAGCATTCGAGCTGTTGTTGTTGATTGCGGTGACCACGTCGTTGAGGCCGATGCCATAACGCTGTAGTTGGCCTGGTTCAAGCTCAAGCTGATACTGCATGGTAAAACCCCCGAAGTTGTCTACGTTGACCACTCCGGGCACCTGCTCAAGTGCCGGGATAACTATCCAACGCTGGATTTCCGAAAGTTCCATCAGGTTCCTGGTATCAGATTCCAGCGTATAACGGTAGATTTCACCAACTGGGCCTGTTACCGGATCGAGGCCCGGCTGGATGCCGGCCGGCAGGCTGACCTGGTTGATGCGATCCATGATGCGCTGACGCGACCAGTAGTCTTCGGCACCGTCGCGGAACACCAATGTAATGAGAGAAAGACCGAACGTGCTGCTCGAACGCATGGACTCAAGGTTGGGGGTGCCGGCCAGCGTGCGCTCTAACGGGATCGTGATCTGTTGCTCCACCTCTTCGGAGGCTAGCCCGGGCACTTGGGTGACAACTTGCGCAGTGACATCGCCGATTTCCGGGTATGCCTCGACTGCCATTTTCGTCCAGGAGTAATAGGCGAAAATGGAGAGAAGGATGGCTACCATAATTGCAACGAGCCGTTTGCGAAGACAAATGCTGATGATGCGGTTAATCATTGAGCAGCACTCCTCCCTTGACAATGATGCGGTCGCTGGGATTCAACCCCTGGTCGATACGTGCGCCATCGTCCTGTCCATAACCAGGGAGGACCGGGCGCTTGATGAAGGTCCATGGCGCAACCTCGACGAACACTATAGTGCTGTCGTTATTCATGAGGAGAGCGGCATTCGGCACGAACACAGAGGATTTTTGCGGTATATGGAAGCTCGCGCTGGCAAACATATTGGGTTTGAACTTGCCGCCTGGATTGGAGAAAGCTATCCGCACTTTGTTGCGGCGCGTATCCGGTTCTACCACAGCGCTTACGAACGCAACGGTGCCATGAAAGACTTGTCCCGGGTAGGCTGCAAAGGATACGTCGACGAACTGGCCTTTGGCAATGTGGGCGATGTCGATCTCCGGCACGTTCGCCGTGACCCAAATCGAATCGAGGTTTGCAATCATCATGAGCGATGCGGTTAGATCGTTGACGAATGCTCCTGGCGCGGTCGTGAGTGCGGTGACGCTTCCGGTCATTGGCGCGGTGAGCGTCAGGAGGCGTGATCCGTCTTTAGGCTGGGATGAAACGCCGATTTGTTTGAGACGCGCTTCGGCACGGTTGAACTCGGCCTTGGCTTGGGCATAATCGCTCTCTGCCTGCTCCAGATCCTTAAGTGCTCCAGCGCCGGCTTTGTGCAAGCCGCGCACGCGCTCCAGCGTGAGCTCGGTGCGTTGCAGCACGTCGCGCGCTTTGTCGTCATCAGCATATGCCTGCGCGAGGTCGCCCGATTCGATTACAGCGAGCGGCTGACCTTTTACTACATGGTCGCCCAGATGGACTCCAAGCTTGACCACCTTGCCGGCCACCGGCGGCAGGATATTGACCGTGCGCGCGGGGTCTGCCTCGACTGCGGCTGGCAATACCAGCATGTGGGGACTGTTTTTCACGGTGACCTGTTGCACGAGTAACCGCGAACGCAGCGCAGAATCTTTGGGTATAATAAATTTGTCGCCTTGACGGACAAGAGTAGGCGATGTATTCTCCTGCACGGCAGCATGGCTGGACGAGTGGAGCCAGTGTGTGCTCAACTCACTGCCCACCACGAACATCACCATTGCGACGCCTATAAGAGCGAAGCGCTTTTGCCGTGCATAGTCTTTTAAAATCGACATACGATACAGAACCGATAGAAACCTTTTATACATTACTCCCCTCCATGTACTGCCTTTCGAACCTGTCAATTCCTCCAACGACTGCGATGCTCACGAATTTCAATTATTGATTATGATAATCATTATCATCTAAAAGACAAAAAAATATTTACCTACATTTTCCGCACGTTCCGTAAATCTCAAGCTTGTGCCGCTGGGGGATAAAGTCGTTCGCCGCGGCAAGCTTATTCTGGAGCATCTCTATTTTCTTGTCGTGTACCTCAATGAATGTTCCGCACTTTAGGCAGATCAGATGATCGTGATGTTCCTGTCCGTAGTGCTGCTCGAACCTCGCCCGGTTGTTGCCGATCTTGATCTCATCCACGATGCCGCATTCGGCCAGAAACTTCAAGTTGCGATGAACCGTGGCATATCCAATATGAGGATTCTCCTTTCTAACGACATTATAGAGATCCTCAACGGTGATATGTTTTTTGGATGAAAGAAACGTTTCCAAGATGGCCTTCCGCTGGCTCGTGTACCGCAGCCCTCGCTCTTTCAAGCAATCAATGAAAATGTCTCGCGCTTCTTTCATCTCCGGTCCGGTAATATTTGATAGTAATGATAATCATTCTCAATGATGCTACAAAGCGTTCCGATTTGTCAAGAAATATTTCCAGGGTAGCTTTTGTTAAAGAAAATTTCTTTCTCAGAAATCATCAAAGACTATTTTCTCCCGACTAGTCTAGTAGTGAACGATGTCCTCAGCCGCGTCTTTTCAAAGGAGCGTCCTTCGGGTGAAGTTGTTTCTCCCAGAAGACTATCTTCACTTGAAAATAGAGAGGCGTCCGGCAGCTTGGGAACTGTGACGTAGTGGCTGCTACTTCTCACCTTAAGGTCTTTTAAAATGCGTTTATTTCTGATTGTAGCGTTGAGGGTACTTCCGATTCCTGAAAGTCTCGAGTAACAGAGTATACATCGCAAGAATCCCTTTGACGAAAAGATACCGTATTCTATTTTTCAGACAATTAAATTCATGGTATCCTCGACTCTGGTAATGCAGTTTGGCGAAAATCACATACCACTGAAACCGTTGCGCTTTCATCTGTAACCCCTTAATTTATAATCTTTAATGATGAATTCCGTATTGAGCATGTTTGTGTATGTCAAGGGGGGTGTCCTCCCTTCGGCATTTGTATCTTTTTGATTTAAAAGGAATTTTATCGTCTTGAACTTGCCCTGTACTAATGTGAACATCCTAGATTTTGGTTTGGTATCCTTTGTTGCGTCGGCTATGCTTTATCCTTACCGCGCATCTCAAAAACATTTGATTATGAGACAGGGTTTTTGACTAACCGAGAAGGTTGCTTTTAGGGCATTGACAAGGCAGCTCCTCGAGAGGGTTTTTTAGACAGGGAGGCCGACTGTTAATTGTGGCTGAAAGCTGACCCCCTTCGGTTGCGTAATTCACCGACTACCCGAGAGTTTCAGGAAGGCGCAACTCACTCAACAATACGACTGGAAATTAACGCTGTTAGAAAGGCATGCCTACGACACTTCACCAAGTAAACCGCACCTCGATTAGCACCGGGCGGCCGTTTGTTTCCCCTGCAAACCCGCGTTTTAAGTGTCACAAGAAAAATGAAGATTTTTAAAATAATCTGTCATTGCCGAAAAAAAAAAGAGGAACTGAACATGTCTAACATTATCGGACGTTCGCTTTTGATAACTCTGTTTTTCAGAAGCAAACTATAGTCCGGGATAACAGGTTGGATACCACGATGCATGATAGCCCTTTTAGTTACATTCTTGTTGTTCATGCCCTGGAGTGGTATCAAGATCAAGACGATAAATCAGCATATACTATGGGATGTTTTGCTACTTCTGGGAGGGGCCATATCTCTCGGTACGGCATTGTACGCTTCCGGTGTCGTAAGCTGGCTTTCAGCCATTATTGTTGGGCCGATAAAAAGCCTCCATGCTCCAGTTCTCGCAATCCTTTTAATTATTCTATTCGGCCTCCATATGGCAAGAGCAGGAATCGTGAGTGCGGTTGCAGCCGGAGCAGCATTTGTACGGCTATCGTGGCTGCTGACGTCTTCAAGAACTCCCTTTGACTTATCTCCGTTGACACAAATTAACCTCCTTCAAGGGTATGAGGCGATTCCAAAAGGAGCCGCCGATGTTAGTCGTATTTCCCGCTGCTATTCTTTAAGGCGCAATGATACCGGAGTAAGACTCTCGATAGTGCTTGATACAGGACACTGTGCGTTGACTTCTTTGGGGAAGTTCTTCTTCCCTTCGTCTGAGATATCTGCGTCAATGTCCGCCTCGACATCAATGCCGGGGAACCCGACACTCTTGTCGCTGTTTTTGCCAAGCAGTACATCCGTGTCGACAGTCCCGTCAAAACGCGATGCTAGTGAGCGAAGGTTGATCCTCTTTTGGTTGGACATAATTCTCGCTATCGTTGCAATGCAGTCTGCCAGCGACAAAAGAAAATACTCGAGTGAATTTGGACCGGTGTCGGGCCCCCCATTGCTACAGGCTGACCCATATACAAAGCTTGTTTGCCAATCCCGCTTTCAATTTTAAACTTTTCCCCGAGGGCAGCTTCAACCACTTCAGTCTTTATTGCCACGGTTTCCTCCTTTGCCGATTATTAATTTATTAGGTACTCTTCACAGCTCTTCCGACTCGTGCAACACCGACTTGATATCAATGATCGGTGTCCCGTCTAGGGCCTCCAGAGGACCAACTCTCAGACGGCATGACTTCGATATATCTAGGATTATCACGCGATGCAGTCCAACAGGATTTGGGCGATCCGGGGAACGCGTGGCAAAAACTCCTCGCAGAGCCTTGTCAGGATCCCCACGCGGATGGACTTTCAGTAAATCGCGCCGGGCCTCGTGAAGCCAGGTAATAACCAGGATCTCACTGCCGACAACGAGACCGTCAAGCGCATCTGAGAAAACCGGATCAATTTCCAGCCAGGCGTCAGGCGCGCCCTCGCTGCCCTGTTTAGGGCAGTCTTTGAGAGATTTCAGCGGTGAGATGACCGCTCCAACAGGCCGCAACAAGTACCGGGTTTTTTTCATACTGCAAACTCCTCCATTACACGTTAAGAATGCCGATCACTTTTTCGTAAATCTCCTGCAAATCGGCTTCATTAGGTCGTCCCATGATATTTCCGAGACGACTGGCGGTGTTAAGATTCTCGAACTTGCCGTGGAATTCTCCGGGGACGTACCATTCAGCTATGATTTCATAGCCGAGGTGGTCAAATAGTTGGCCCATGTACTTTACGGCGGGCACAGCTTCGTTAGCTCCGGTATGGCCGCCGCTGTATGTACAATAAACTACCACTTGCCTGCCCGCTCTTCTCGGCGATGCCGCTTTGATTTCCTCTGTGCGGTATGGTTCTATCAGTTTGCTGATGAGTTTCCGTTAAAGGCTTGCCGGGCATCCACATATAGACTCCCGAACCAATAAAGATAAAATCATAAGCCAGAATATCCGTTTCAATATCTTTGGCAGCTTTGACTGTTATCACCTCATGGCCCTCCTTCTGTGCAGCTTTTTCGATCTGTCCCGCAACATTATCGGTATTTCCTGTGGCAGAATAATACGGATTCAGAATCTTCATGGTTTTTTTCTCCGTATATTGTTGCGCCCCCAAGTTCTCTCAGGAGTATTATGCGACTCCAAAAGGAGCCGCATAAACTAAAGTCCGCCTCTGCTTTTCAGCGCTTTTTCGATCTCAGCAATCCGCTCGTTATATTTCATGCACTCTTCCTCGAATTCTGTTATCATATTCAGCGCCTTTTCGGCACCGATATGACTCGGGGTTTTTTCGAAGGTGTAAGAATGCATCTCTTCAAGATCACAAAGGCTTTCTTTTAGTCGGGCAAGCTCAAGCTGCAGTTCTTCCGCAGTGATGTTTTCCAGTCTGTCATCTTTTTTCATTGTCTGTCCCTTAAGGAGAACAGACGGTAATGTCCGCTCTCCTGTATATTGTCGATGTCGTTACATATTGCTGCAAATGCAAAACCTAGCATGAACACTTGCCTGCTGATTCTTTTGTGCTTTTCCCGTCACCTCCCGCCAGTATCGGAATGGTGCAGACTACCGACATTACTGTTTTTCCAAGATTCTTAAGTTGATGCGGCTCGTTTGAGGGCACATATACCATGTCGCCTGGCTTTAATGGCGTTTCGTTCCCTTTGCAGTCCACATAGGCTGGTTCCCCTTCAAGGAAATAAAATTCATGTTCTTCCTCATGGGCGTGAAGAGCGGTGTGACCACCCGGTTCAAATTCCATTATCCGCATTGCATAATTGGGGCAGCCGTCTTCCTTGATCAAGGCAAAGCGTGCATGCATACCCTTAAAGCCTTCCCTCGTAATTAATGTCCGCGCTACTTCTGTGAAATGTTTCCTGATCATTGATAGCCTCCTTTTTTAATCGATGTGCTTATGGGTTGGTAAAATCATACGATACCCGGATACCAAACATCGTACGCAATAGAATCCTCCTCGATGTCGTGAGGCTGATGTAATGTCCCTTTTGGGGTTCTTAAGAAAGTCCCGGGGTCCAGCGGGACGTCACCGTAACCTTCGACCCACATCTTTGTTTTGCCCGTCAGTACATAAAGAATGTCGTCCGAGTTTTTATGGGAATGCTTAGCCGGTGCGGAGCCTGCCTGCAGATGGACCAAAGCGCAGGTGATATTGACGGCGTCATTTTGATTTGAAAGAAGATAAGCAACGTCAACTCCCGGCAATTGTGGGTGCGGTTCCCATTTTGCTTCAGGAAAATCAATCGCTTTCAGACCTTCCATTGTATTGTCCTCCATACCAGTAAACATATACATACTATAAATAGCTATATGTTTAATACACTAATAATTCCAAAAAAAATATAAACGCTAGCCAGTCATATTCCCTCCTTTCCTGAAATGCAGGAGTCCATCAAATCAGACGTGAAGATCTTTTTTTATCTGATCGTATTTCGTCAGAAAATAGTCCAAAATGGATCTCCTCATCTCAATATCTTCCCTCCAGTATTCCAGCCTATCAACCCCGGCAGATGTTAGCCGGTAGATTTTCTTTGCCGGTCCAGGATTTGAAGTATGCCAGGCAAATGTTACTTCACCTTCCTGCTCCAATTTCTGAAGAGCTCTATATACGGCACCTGCATCCGCATTCTTTATGGGCATCCGTTTTGTCAATATGGAAAATATCTCCCCTCCATGGTTTGGCTTCTCCGCCAGTGCCAATAGGATAAAGGCAGGCAAATGGCGATATTGTTTTTTCTTTTTCTTATCGATCATGCTTTCTCACTAATAGTATAATGCAAAATACATTTAGATGCAAGCAAAAAATGTTTTCATGCTTACCATAGCATTTCATTATCTTTTTTGCTTTTTGCTGCTCCAATAACGGGGAAAGGTCAGAAAGAAACTGTAAAAATCAAGCTTCTCAATTTCTTATAATTGTTACCCTCAAGGCTACGGTCTAATCTGTTTGTTTTAAGCGACTATATGCGCGTGTCCTCGTCGCACGTTCCGATTCGCGGCCTTTCTGTTGCAAAAAATAGGTCGTGCTCCAGCCGATTAACACCATCAGACCATTCTCTCACCATCGCCTGATAAGACGTGTTTTACGACAAGTGTGAGAAGAAGATAACGGCAGTCGATAGAGACACGCCAAGATACTACTCGCGTTGCACTACGTCACCTAATTTTTCCCGTGAGTTGTGGAATTGAATTTCGGATCCCTGTGAAATAGGAATAATTTCTCACAAAAATAAGAATTATAGCCAATTGTAATCACTCTTTGCAGTTGGTACACTTAAATGAGGAAAGGATTTAGTGTGAATGGAGCCTACTTCGAAAATAGTAAGACAGAAAGGCGTTATGTATCGGAGATGGCAGTAGAAATCATCAACACAGATAACAAAAGAGCAGGGATTAGGTATTAACTCGAAACAAAATAGTGGACATTACCCATATTAATCGGAGGTGCTATCATGAGTTCTGCCCAGTTTTGTCCCCTAACTAAGCTAGAGAAGTTGCTTTTGGCCACAGATCGTTCTTCATTTAGCGAAGGTGCCGAACGTGAAGCGGTCAACATTGCAAAGAAATGTTCGAGTCATCTATATGTGGTGTCGGTTATGGAGTCAAATCCCGAATATGAAACCATCGGTTCAAATTTTTTTGATAGAGAAGAGGAAGAAATAATGAGGTACCTGGAATCTTTCAAGAAAAGGGCAACACAAGAGGGGATCACCTGTGAGATTTCCTTGCTGCACGGAGAAAGTGCGTTTCGGACAATTGTACATGAGGCTACCGAGAAGGGAGTAGATCTGATTATTATCGGCAGGCATGGCCGTACTGGATTGACAAAAGTTCTGATGGGGAAAGTGGCTGCTAATGTAATAGGCTCTGCGCCGTGCAAAGTTTTGATCGTCCCAAAGGCAGCGAGAATCGAATATAGAAAAATATTAGTTGCCACGGATGGATCGGTGAATAGCTTAGCAGCCGCCACAGAGGCCATTGGAATTGCAAAACGGTATGAATGTCAAATCATTGCAGTATCTGTAATGCGCTCCCAGATTGAATCAGAAGAAGCAAAGACCAATGTTAGCAAGGTTGTGAAAATGGCGCAAAAGGAAGGCATGCAGGTTGAAGCGTTGACTCCTCTCGGCAAGCCTCACGAAGCTATAGTTGAAACCGCGTCCGGTATGGGTGTTGATTTAATAGTTATGGGAAAATATGGAAAGACCGGACTTAAGAAACTTTTTATGGGAAGTGCGACAGAGAATGTTATCGGTCTCTCAGGGTGCGCTATTCTGGTTGTTTAGGAAAGATGGAATGATGGAACGCTATCGGTAAATTTTCAGACGTTAATTTTATTGCTCATGATTTTTATGATACATCATTTTAATTTTGAGATAGGTTCTAATAGAAAAAGGGGTAATGTCGCAAAAATTAGCAACTTCCACACTGTCTTGACAAATCGATTAAAAATTGTAATGGGTTGAGAAAGAGGTGAGAGAGGTTGCAGGAGGTAAGAGGTATGATGAACTTCAAAGAGATTGTTGGCGACCTCGTCTCGTGCTTTGTTCGTACGGTCAAGTGCGCTAAGGTATCATGTGGTATCTGTGCGGAGCCTGTCCAAAAGCTGTGCAGTTGCAAGCCAACGAAATTAGTAAAATCAATTCCGGTCGTCGAGATTGGTTTTATTGAATGCGCGACGTTAAAAGACAGGGAAGGCTGCACGCAGT
The DNA here is from genome assembly GCA_052146665.1 of Dissulfurispiraceae bacterium. GTDB lineage: Bacteria > Nitrospirota > Thermodesulfovibrionia > Thermodesulfovibrionales > Dissulfurispiraceae > JBKQMP01. Next base: position 11,321 of record JBKQMP010000059.1, on the reverse strand, counting down.
TTACTCTCAGCAGATGCTGCTTGTGTGGAGGGTGGTCAGGCTTTACACGGCGCAATTTCATGCTTGCTTTAGAAAAGGGTACCCCGGAGACGAAAGAGGAGCTCAAGCAATGGGGAATTGAAGTTGAAGCCGTATTAGCCAGTGTATCCCTTCTCAATGATTCCTATCAGAGTGAAAGGGTAAGCCCGATAATCAATTAAACAGTTGCGAGTCTTTTATGGGTTAAGGCAATGATATTTTTAGTGCCTTTAGCCATGATTGACAGGGGTATCGCACAACTACCCTGGCGGAGATTGCCCTTCAACTTGTTTCCGGAAAGTCGCGAAGGGGATTAGAAAGAAGTTTTTGCCTAAACCTGTATTGAAACTCTAATTGAGCTGTTATCTCTTTCCAGTGCAGATATTTTTCGATCGACAGAACTGATTTCAACATTCCAAACAGGCCAGTACAGGGAGTTAATCCTCTGTCTATCAGAGACCCTGTAATAGCCGCGTTGCCAATTCTCTTTGCATAACGAATAAGTGCCTCTATTTTTTGGTATCGCCGTTATACACTCTTGCAGCTGATTCATCCAGAGTCCTCTCTACGGGTTCCTATCATATCCGTATCGCCTAGCTCGAGCAAACGATCTTTCCATCAGATGATGTCTCGTCTTTACCTCTTTTTTGTTAAGTTAATAACGCTCGCGCCAGGAGCTATTTGGAGATGTCGCACAAAGAGGGCAGCATTTCGTTTTCGGGTATTTGTTGGCCTTAACAGACATTAACGGAACTCAGGCAGGGGAGGATTCTGTGAACCGGGACGCTCACTTCAGATGGCGTTAGAAAATGAGGAAAAAAGTGTCAACCTTGTAACCCAAGGCCTTCAAAATTCTCTTTTCTATTAAAGTGATCTTCATATTTGACATCATTACAATAAAGGTTGACCGCTTTTTTTTAGCAAAGGAAAAAAACAAGGAATGCCAAACTGCCTATTGACTTTGGAGTTCCTTAGGTAGTCTCACAGTTTGATCAGTTAGCACAAGATTGTGATATACTCTTGCCAAGTGGTAACGTCCTTATATATTGTTCTCCTTGGTACTCCTCTTCATGATCGTGTCTTGAACGCGCTGTTAACAGCTCCGAGAAAAAGATGGCAGCCACATTGCTGCATAGACTGTTTCTGCTTTGTAGTAGTGAATAGGATGCAAAAACATTGAAAAGACATTTGAATAAGCCACTAACATACATCTAGTCACAGACTAAAGAATGAGATCTATGACAGCAAGGTTTAGCAGGAGAAATCAGTGGCAAGGAGATTGAGGAATTTTCAGAACTATTGCGTCTTTGACCTGTCATATTTAAAGATAATGGACCTGCACCAAACAAATCTCAATAGAACCTGATAGGATATGTGAGTCTATGAAGATTCTTTGGGATGTGAATGAGCTTATTGCTTCGTATTGGGGAATGTATGCTGTTCAAATTGTACTTCATTCATTGATTGCCTCTGCGCTTGTTAATTGTATATTTATCGCCTGCAATATAAGGACGCCATACGTAAAGCAATGGTTCCGTCTTATGATTATTATTTTGCCAGTTGTATCTTTTCCCATCTACCAGCTTATATTTCCTCGAAGGGGCGATGTGTATTTCAGGCTTGAGAGCTTGCTGGACAGCAATAAATGGTTTTTCCTCGACATTGGGAAGGGAATCCCGGCGATCACTCTGTTTGTTATCGTGCCGGCGGTCACAACTATTGTATTCGTCATTCAGGAACTGGTGCCCATAGTCTTCCAAATGCTTGAACAAGTGCGCGGGGGAAGCGAGTCTGGCGCTGAAGCCGTGGAGGAGGCTATGGCATTGAAAGTATCCAAGGCATTAGAAGATCTGCCGTTTGACGAGCAATCTATTGAGATTGTCAAAGAAGATGACCTAATGCTTTTTTCCTCTACGGGAATGAATCCTAGGATTTATATCTCGACTGGACTGATAAAGTCCTTTAGCACCGAACATTTAGAGGTTTCCTTTGCCCATGAAATCGGTCATATACGGAGGAACCGAAGACCAGTTCTCATACTTGCCTATATCCTTAGGGTACTTATGTTCTTCAATCCTGTAGCCATGATTGAATTTAGAAGGCTTGTTCAAGAGGAAGAAAACGTTTGCGATGATATGGCTGTTGCACTGACTGGGAAGCCTCAGGCCCTCTCTGAAGCAATAGAAATGCTGCGCCCCTCACTAGAGGATTACAATCTTGACAAAGGCCGAAAAGGGGTTCGTGGCATTGTAGCGGCGCTTGAACATTACAGTCACGACCTTCTTATGAAAAGCAGAGTACTCAGGATCGGAGAGCCTAACAATGACGGCTCCTACTGGGGAGTCGCATTTTGCCTCACGCAAGCTCTCATAATAAGTATAAATTACTTTATTGTGTAAATGGACATGCAAAAAAACAAACTGGGGAAAACAGTGCGTGATCTTCTCTGGATATTTGTAATGGCAGGGGTGATTATCGCGGTAGTAGCAGTGACAAACTGGATGCCCTCCTCTATGCAAAAGGGCTTTGCACGCCAGTATATCAGTATTGAGGAGGCTAGGCGGATTCTTGGGGCCGGATATATATCTCTGCCGACTTATTTCCCCGAGGGCATCACATGGCCACCGACACTGATTATTGCCCAGAGTAAGCCTTATAAGGCGATTGCGATGGAATTCAAGAAAGCAGGTACAGTGGAGACAACCTTAATTATTATAGAGGCCTCTGAACAAGGCAATGATGTGCAATTCCAGAGAATACGTTTGTCTGAATTAAGAGAACAGACACAATTCAGGCTCAAAGGAAAAGAGGTTCGTTTGCAGGTCGGCACATGTGACAACCGGAAGCCATGCAGCAGACTCACTTGGCGAGACAACGGCTTACATTACACAGTTCTTCTTGTATCTTCACCCTTCGAAGTAATGAAGATAGCGGAAAGCTTGATCCATTAAATCTCCACTATTCCCTCATTCAGATATTTTCCTCTCTGCAAATAGGAACAGATTCCCCGCAATATAGGAACTTCTTCCAATATTAATCTCTCCGTCAACCTGATATAGTTGAATTAAGAAAACTGATAGGAGGTTCAGGCAATGGCTAAGCACGGTCGTTTGATAGAGATAGGAAGCAGTCTCTCAGGAACAGACTGTGTTTTTCAGGCGCAAACCGCAAACGATAGTTCCATCAACAGGAGGGGAGAGATGTTTATTTACAGAGGAACTCAAGGAGTGGGAAGGGGAACCTATTGGGAACCTGACACTGGCAAGAAAATTGTACTTACGGATAACGGCTTCCTGCCCGGGGACAGGAATGAATGGTATTTCAAGCTGCCTGACAGCTATTTTTTGATCCCTATATTTTTGCTTGGTCTTGGGCTGTCGATGGCTTTTCCCTATGGTTTAGGGGTGCTGGTTTTTTTCTGTCTTGTCGCTTTGGCTGGAGCTTTTTATGCGGCTGGGTCTGCATCTGTCAGGCTGCTGAGGGAAATGCTTGGTAGGAACGCGACATTTGGATACGCACCCACGGCGTCATATATGGCCGGGAAAAAGATGAAAAAGAGAAATAAAAAAGAATCGTCTGAAAAGAAAGATGAAAACAGCTAGGAAGAGCTCCATAGGTAGGCATATGCATGCCGGCCGATATGGAAGCAGCGTATCATGGTGAGGTGAAGAAATGGTCACGTATAGGGGAGGAATGGTTGTAGAAAAAGGAATGTACTGGAATCCAACGGATGGGCATCGGGTCGACTTGCGAGAGAGCGGCATGCTTCCGAACGACGAAAGCAAGAGTTACCTGAAGATATCACCAGCAGGCCTTCTGGTTCTTGCACCTCTTTTTGGAATCATGTATGTGACGTTTTTGCCGCTCTTTGGAATAGGAGTATTTTTGATCACGTGGCTGGTCCCTGTTCTCGGCATTCTTGGTACATTTGCTCTCACTGGTGTCCGGGTGTGCAGCAGGGTTGCCGGTAACAGCATGGCCTTCAATAGGAAATCATCACTGCTGCCTGCTAAGTATGCCTCACTGGTAAGAAGGGCCAGCAGCAAAGTTACGGCAGCGCCTCATACTGATGACGCTACCAAAATATTGCTTGTTGATGACGAGGTAGCTTATGTGGAGATCCCTGCGCAGAGATTGAAGGTGAGAGGTTTGAATACCGATGGTGCTTACAATGGTGAACAGGCTGTGAGCCTGGCGGATGGTGGGGAACCGGATAACATGGTGCTGGATTTAAGGATATCAGGCGTGGACGGAATTGATGAGGTGCTGAGGAAGGTAATGCAGAATCATCCGGAGCTGCACGTGATAGCACGGTCTGATAAAGAAAGGGTAAAAGACCTGAAAGAGCCAAGGAATATAAGCGTTGTTGATTTCCTTGGGAAAGCAATGGGCATCGACGTATTGGTAGCTGACTAAAGAGGCTTGTTCAGCGAAGAGTCAGAGTCCTGCGCAGAGGGATGCAGTGTATTGCTGGCGCATGCCAGAAGAAAGAAATTCTAGCAGGGACATGGAGAAGCACAAAAAAGGAGGGGAGAGATGTTCATTTACAGAGGAACTCAAGGAGTTGGAAAGGGAACCTATTGGGAACCCGACACTGGCAAGAAAATTGTACTTACGGATAACGGCTTCCTGCCTGGGGACAGGAAGGAATGGTATTTCAAGCTACCTGACAGCTATTTTTTGATCCCTGTGTTTTTGCTTGGTCTTGGGCTGTCGATGGCTTTTCCTTATGGTTTAGGGGTGCTGGTCTTTTTCTGTCTTGTCGCTTTGGCTGGAGCATTCTATGCAGCTGGATCTGCATCTGTCAGGCTCCTGAGGGAAATGCTTGGTAGGAACGCGACATTTGGATACGCACCCACGGCGTCATATATGGCTGGCAAGAAGATGAAAAAGAGAAATAAAAAAGAGTCACCCGAAAAGAAAGATGAAAACACTTAGGAAGAGCTCCATATGCGGCCACAGCGGGTGTCAAGAATGAAGTTGCAGAATCAATAGCTCTATGGGAAAGGAGGCATAAGATGTTTCTCTATAAGGGCTGGCAAAAGGTAGATAAGGGAACTTATTGGGAACCCGACAGCGGCAGTAGAATAGTAATGAAGGATTACGGCTTATTGCCCGCCAACAGGAAGGAATGGTATTTCAAGCTACCGGAAAGTTATCTCTTGATTCCCGCGTGCGTGATTGGCCTTGCAGTTTCTATTGCCATGCCTTACGGTATCGGATTAGCCATCATCGCATCTATTTGTGCGCTCTACAAAGTCCTATTCGCACTTACTTCAGAATGTGAAGAATTGCTCGGCCGATTGCTTGCAAACATTTTTATTGGATACAGACCCAATATGAGTTTCTTTTCGGGAAGTCCCAATAAAAAAAGATACATTAAAAAAAAGAAAAAGGGGGACTGGGATAATTCCTAAGCTGCCTTGGGCAGCGGTGTAACAGAAATAAGGAGGCACAGACATGCACACACTTTTTGATTTTGTCAGTAAGGTTAACGCAGCACAGTATGTGCTTATGCTTCTTTTTATCCTGGGCTTCATCATTTTTAGTGAGATCTTTAATCCGAGGCCTTTCAGGGGATTGCTGAAATCATTGGCTGACGATTTCAGATTCATCAGGACCCAGGACAATAAGAAGTTCGTGCAAGTGGCAAAGAACATAGCCTTGGCACCATTTTACACCTTGATTTATCTCATCGCAGTGCCGGTTCTTTTTTATATAGCGGCTGTGCCAATCCTTTTCTTTAAGGGAATGAGCGTGTCATTTGACCGGCTAGTTGTCAGTGCGACGTCCGCAAGATGGAGCCCTGTGCGTGCATACTTTACCGGTCGTAAGGGGATGAAGAGGATCACGGAAGATAACCGCAAGCAAAGAGATTTGGACGATGAAACAAGGAAAAGAAAAGGCACGACAAATAAAAGAGAGGACAACCATGAAATCAAGTAAGGAGACGAGGAAAGCAGCGTATATAGGAGCTGGAGTCGGCGTTATTCTGTTTTGTGTCTTCGGGCTATTGCCGAGTTCTTTTGTCGGCGGCATGCTAGGACTGAAGATTGCGGGACATATCTTTGGCCCGCCTGTTGGATTTGCAATAATGCCGCGGATAATTGTGGGGCTCGCAATGGTTTTTGCTGTTCTAGTGTCAATAACTGTCTTCGTTTCCACAGGAGCGATAACAGCGTGGATTATCTTGAATACGACCTACGCCTTGAGGAGCACTAGACTTGCTCGAGCTTACTTCACCGGCCATCAGAAGGTAAAGAAGGCAAAGGGGAGCCAGCCGGGACAAGATGACTCTAAGGGGGAGTCCTGAAGAAGGAGGCAGGTGGGAGATGAAAGAGGACACCGTGAAAAGGTTTTGGGTCTTGGCTTGCACAGTGGTGGCGTTTTTTTGGTTAATATCTGCTCTGGGGGAGTTGTCGGCTAGAGCTGAAAAAAGCGATATGCCGGGCATCATCGTGATCAAAGACCTCCAGAAGCGATATGGCCCGGTTTCATTTGATCACTCGATGCACGCGTCTTTGGCAGGCGAGTGCGGGACGTGCCACCATATGCACAACAAGGAAACTGCCTCTTCATGCGGCAAATGCCACTCCATTGGCGCAAAGGAATTCAAGGCGTCAGTGAAGCAGACGTTTCTCCCCTGCAGTGCGTGCCATACGGACTTAACTGCAGATTCACCTGAGATGCCCAGTCTAAAGGTCGCGCTTCATAAGAAGTGCTTCCAATGTCATGTGGGCATTGGAGGGATTGGCTCCTCGCCGGAGGGATGCGTCAAAACCTGCCATAGTAAGCAATGAGCACTGGTTAAGGATCTCAAAATATTCTAGAAGATGGGAGGTTTCATTTATGTCCGAGCTTAAAAAGGACCGTCCGACAGAGGACTCTGATGGCAGTGTGACACAGCGGACCTCAGACCGGTCGGTTTCGGTCACCAGGCGGAATTTCATTTCAATGTCGATACTTACAGGATTAGCGGCGATTGGAATGCCTGTTCGTGCCAGAGCTATGCCAGAGTTCGAAGGCTGGCCCAAAAGTTATGGGATGTTGACGGACCTGACTGCGTGCGTTGGGTGCAGGAGCTGCGAAGAGGCGTGCAATGAAGTCAACCACATGCCAGCACCGGACGAACCCTTCGACGATGCCGCTGTATTTAAAGAGCGGCGGTGGCCGTCGGCAAGAACGCTCACTGTGGTCAACCGCTACCCAAACGTCGCGGACCCTTCCAAACCATTGTACAGGAAAATTCAGTGTAACCACTGTCTTGAACCGGCGTGCGCAACGGCATGTCCAATTCACGCTTACACAAAGACACCTGAGGGAGCTGTCATATATAACGAAGACCTCTGTTTTGGCTGCAGATACTGTGTCGTCGCGTGCCCGTTCAACATCCCTGGTTACGACTATGAAAGTGCGCTTGAGCCGAAGATCATGAAATGTATCCTTTGTTACGGACGGATTAAAGAAGGTAAGATCCCGGCCTGTGCGGAAGCCTGTCCTAGTGGCGCACTCACTTTTGGCAGAAGAAAGGATCTTCTAAAACTGGCTCGCAAGAGAATCATGGTTTACCCCGATAAATACGTTGAACATATTTACGGGGAGCACGAAGTGGGTGGCACCTCTTGGCTGTATATTTCAGGGGTCCCCTTCGAGCAGCTAGACTTCCCAACCAACCTTCCGCAAAAACCCCTTATAGAACTAACCAAGGGATATCTGTCCTCCGTACCGGTGATTTTCACGACATTCCCTGCAATATTCGGTATGATATACGCCGCAATGCGCAACCGAGGGCGCGAGGAGCGGAAAGGGGAAGCGCCTGTCTCTCACAAGGAGGCTAATGATGAGTAACCGCGTTCAATTAACGACACAATATACTTCCTCTTCAGGATTTCGGGTGTGGTTCATGGACAAGCTCTTCATGGGTATGAGCGTGTCTGAGTATGCCAAATCTCTCGTTACCCCCTTTAATTTGTTGGCTGCCGTAATTCTTTCAGTGGCAGCGCCTGTCTTCTGGCTGCGTTATGGAAAAGGGCTTGCCACAGTTGTTCATGCTTCCAGTGAGTACCCATGGGGAATCCTTCTGAGCTGGGGAATTTTTGCAGGCGAGCCACTTTTTGCTGCGGGCTTTATAGTGGCAGCGGCCTATTATTTATTGGGCATGAAGGAGTACCGGCCTTTGGTGCGGCTCGCGATGCTCGGAGGCATGCTGGGGTATGCATTTGCGGCAACGTATCTCTTAATCGACCTTGGTCGGCCTTGGCGTATCTATTACCCCATGCTGATCAATTTTGGGCCGGCCTCGATCCTGTTTGTCGTTGCATGGCATGTGTCACTGTACTGCACGGTCCAGGCATTGGAGTTCTCTCCAGCTGTCCTTGAGTGGTTGGGATTGAGGAGGTTGCATAAGTGGGTAGTCTCGATGACCGTTGCGCTCGTCATCGGTGGCGTCATCCTTTCCACCGTGCATCAATCAGCACTCGGGGCCATGTACCTCATCACACCTGGCAAACTGCATCCGCTGTGGTACTCCTCGCATCTCCCGCTGCTGTTCTTTAGTTCCTCAGTCTATGCGGCTATGTCATTTGCAATCCTGCTTGCCTTCGCGGCTGCAAGATTTTTCAAGGAAAAGTGTGATGATGAATTTCTTACATCAGTGTCGCCTCTGACTATGAGCCTTGGTAAAGGCGCGGCAATAGCGACCTACGTATACTTCGCTCTTAAAATTCTCGCTTTGGTTCAAGATAATCGGTTGGAACTTCTGGGCACTCCACATGGGTACTGGTACGTCATCGAATTGATGGGTTTTGTGGCGGTACCGATGGCTCTGTTCACCATCGGGGTTAAACGTGAAAGCATCAAGCTGATCCGCTTCTCCGCACTTTTGGCGATAGCTGGCATAGTGTTGAATAGGGTTAACGTGAACCTGATAGCCTTCAATTGGAACAGGCCCGAGCACTTGCATCATATTATCCCGCCATGGACGGAGATCATCATGGTCATGGCGATGGTCACTCTCAATCTGATTGTCTTTCGGTGGATCCTGAACAGGTTTCCAGTAACACGCGAGCTGCCCGACTACAGGAGCTCGCACTAATCAGCGAAAGGCCGGGTCTTTCAGGAGGACGACTTGAAAGTTGACAGAAGAATTAGATGGATTGTGTTCATCATCTTCACGGCGCTTTCTGTCGGACTTTCAAATGCTCAGGAAAAGGCCCCGGCCCAGGGGCAAGAGCACTGCCTTAAATGCCATGGAGAAAAAGGGTCTGTCAAGGAGTTCCCCGATGGCGATTTTATCTCAGCTTATGTCGATCCAAAAGCCCTGGACAAGTCAGTGCACCGGTCGCTTCGCTGCACTGACTGCCACAGGGAGTTCTCCGACCAGCAGCATCCAAATCGGGCCTTTAGAAACAAGTTGCAGTATCAAGTCAAAGAATCGCGCGCATGTCGCGATTGTCACCCCGAAAATATCATCAGCTCTCGGCCCATCCACAGGGAGCTGTTCAAAAAGGAAAAGACCGGAGAGGCGGTAGTCTGCGCAAATTGCCACGGTGCCCACGCCGTCACCCCTATCAGCGGTGGCAATTTATCGATGTCAGAGGCAAACTACTGTCTCAGTTGCCATGCTTATGACAATAAGATGGTATTTAGAAACGGAGAATCTATTTCAGTCCGTGTTAATATCGCGGAATTGAAGGATTCTCTGCACAAGAATGTCAGCTGTTCTGATTGCCACTTTGGTTTTGCGGTGGACGACCATCCACGAAGGCGGTTTGGGTCTGAACGGGAATACCGGGTTTCTTCCCCGGACATCTGCAGACGATGCCATTTTGACAAACTTTTGAAAGTATCCGAGAGTATCCATTATGCGGTCCTCAGCAAGGGGGGGCTGGAGGCGCCCACCTGCATCGACTGCCACGGTGTTCATGCGGTCTTATCTCTGAGCAATAACAGGCTGCTGGTTGTGCAAAAATGCAAGACCTGCCACGGTGCAGTCTATGAAATATATGCGCGCAGTGTTCACGGCAGCGACTTGATTAAAAAAAATAGCCAGGATGTTCCGATCTGTACAGACTGCCATATAGCTCATGGCATGAAGGACACATCCTCATCTGCTTTCCACGACTACATACCTGACACATGCAGCAAGTGCCATTCTAATGCTGCTATTATGAACAAGTATGGATTGTCAACAGATGTGGTGAAGACGTATCTCGCCGATTTCCATGGAATAACGCTCAATATAGAGCGGCAAGAAGCGCAGAGGCCATATCGGCCGGACCGACCTCTGGCCGTCTGCACAGACTGCCATGGCTCACACGATATCTCCAGTGTTTCTGGCGCTGACATTCAGGTAGTTAAGAAAAATCTGTTAAAAAGGTGCCAGACATGCCATGCAAACGCAACCAAGAACTTCCCCGATGCCTGGCTCTCTCACTATAAACCGAGCCTCGCCGTAGCCCCTGTGGTGTATATCATAGAAAAATTCTACAAAATTATGTTGCCGCTAATGGTGGTCGGACTGTTGTTCCAGGTCTTTCTTCATGTGTGGCGGCACTTTTTAAATAAGTAAGGAGAAAAACTAATGCCTTACAGAGAGCCGTTGGGCAATGAGGGCTATATCAGGCGGTTCAGCACCTACCGGATTGTCGAGCACCTTATGCTCATTGGTCTCTTTGCCGTGCTGGCGGTCACCGGCCTTTCTCAGAAATTTTATACATGGCAGATTGCTCAATACATCATTAGTACTTTAGGAGGAATAAACCATGTGAGGATGGTGCACCATCTCGGAGGCTTGTTCTTCACAGCGCTCACCATGCAGCACATCCTTGTGAATGTTGTGGGTATTGTTTTCCAGCAGAGGCAGCCCTCCATGTTAGTCACCTTAAAGGACTCCCGTGATGCCCTCACTAATGTCAGATATTACCTGGGTCTAGTTGACCGCCCGGCGATATGCGAAAGATACAACTACAAAGAGAAATTCATCTATTGGCTCATCCTCTTGGGAGGTATACAAATGATTATCACTGGGTTTGTCCTTTGGTTTCCCGTTGCCATAACGAAATATCTTCCTGGGCAATATATCCCTGCTTCAAAGGTTATCCATTCGAATGAGGCTATGCTTATTTTCATCCTGGTCATCATCTGGCACATTTACGATTCCATATTCAGCCCAGACGTCAGCGATTCCTTAACCAAACGCCCAAACTATGCTAAGCCGCTATAAATAAAACAACTTTCGATAGTACGTCGCTGTGAAGCAAATTCGCATTGGAAATAATGGTTGACTTTTATCTCTTATCTGA
>JBKQMP010000058.1:0-34376 GCA_052146665.1 Dissulfurispiraceae bacterium | reverse complement strand
AAAACACCACGGGGCCCCGTTATGAACCACCGTCTTGGGACCAGACGCTGCCTGCAAACCAGCGGTTCGTCGTCCTCACAAACATGAATAGCGACGCCGTCTTGGACAAGGAGACCGGCCTGGTCTGGGAGAAGTCGCCCAGCACTATCCCAATGGCTTGGGAAGATGCTCAAGGTCATTGTAACGGGTTGCTCACAGGTAACCGTTTAGGGTGGCGGCTGCCTACGGTCCAAGAGCTCGGTAGTCTGCTGGACCTATCAACGGCAGCTCCCTATGTTCCTAGTAGCATTTTCTCTACCGTGCAGTCGGCCGACTACTGGTCGGCTACTACCAACGCCGTCAGTACCAGCAACGCGTGGGCCGTGCTCTTCCTCGCCGGCCCCGGTAACCTGGGCATCGGCGTTAAGAGCGACAGCCTCTACGTCTGGTGTGTGCGCGGTGGAAATGGGGTGGACCCTCAGTGATGTGGTTATTTGAGGGGGTTCGGGAAATAGAACTCTGTACCCCCTCGACATCCTCTTCACAGAATGCATTCAGCCCTTCTATTCAAATAAATCAATATTCATATGACTTAGAATCTCTTACGACACCATGGCATAAGAGGGGGCGGATTCACTTCATCTGACGTGAGGTTTTTTCTCGGTAACCATTAGATTCTGTCGGCACATTATTTTAAAGGTTAGTCGGTGTTACCCGCAAACAGACTGTGCGTATTACGGGGCGGATCAAACATAATTGTGCGGAGTCAAAATATTTGCCTTCTCCCTTCGCAACCTCTCGCCCGAATGAGTGGCAGGAACGCTGCGGATCGGGTGGCAGGATTGAGCAGAATACGCAATTTACCCTTAGCTGCCCTTTTTCCTTCCCCAGTGATATATTCACTTTGGATTTAATTTCTTCTTGTGAGGATGACATATAGAAATACCGCGATACGGGTCCCGTTATTGCTTCATCTTGCGATCTAAGTTATCCTCTTGAGATGACAGTGGTGTGGTACGTTTGAACTCCGACAAACTGGTACTCACCGATATCGGTTTTGGGGCTGTTTTCGATATCCCCTACGCCGTTGTTTGGCTGTTAAACTAGTCCATTCCCTCTTGTATAAATCGAACGCGATGTCTACTTTTTGATGATAGCTACCATAGGCGTTGTTAATGGCTTTCCCGTATACGTATTCAGGATCGTGATCCGCCATTGTCTACCTCCTATTTGAACGGCAGCTTTAAAAGCCACCACTCACAAATAAAAAAACACCTCCAGCCATAAGTATCTTTGAATGCTGTCAACATCATTCTACGCATGAATTCTTCATCTCGCTCTTTCTTCTTTATCCACGCATCTGAAAGCATGCATCACTCCCCTACCGATTTGCCTGTGGCATGCCTGTCGGCCAGCTCGGCAGCGTATTTCTCTTCGTCGCATTCTTTGGCTGCAGCCGCTACGCCTTTTCTAAACTCCTCACTAATACCCTTGCACGCCTCCCGGTTTCGCGCGCGGTCTCATGCAATGCTTCTGCGTATACAGATTCAGGATCGTTCAATTTTACCTCCTGTAATTTAATTTGTTTACCGCCGGTTGCAGATCCTCTTTCATGAGGCGGGCGTATTTCAGGGTCGTATCTATGCTCGAGTGTCCCATCAGGTCTTTTATCCTTCGGATATCCACACCGGACAGGGCTAAGTAGGATCCAAACGTATGCCTCATGTCATGCAGCCGGGCCTTAACGGCGGCCTTCTCGGCATACTCATGGAACAAGCTGCTATAAGTATCCGCGCTTCGCCAGCGGGGGAATAAGGGCCCTATGTCGCCTTTCCCTTTAACGTGTTTTTCGAGGATTGGGAAAAGATCCTCATGGATTGGCACCGCCCTATCCTTTTTGCCCTTGGTTTTCCTGACATAAATAAAACCATGAGCAAAGTCAATATCAGCAATATCTAAGCGCATAAGCTCCGAGCGCCGCACGCCGGTATAGAGATAGGTATTCAGCGCCACAAGAAAATCAGGATCATCGATAACACCTAGGATCCGCTCAATTTCTGAAAGCGACAGGAAGCGCGGCAATTCATCATCAATCTTGAAGAGCACTGGCTTTTTCCCTGCCTTTTTCATGAAGGGGTTTGAGTCGATGATCTTTTCCTCTATGGCATAGTTAAAGGCCGCGCGCAGCGATCTTAAGAGGATATTGATATATGACTTGCTCTTACCAGCGTCAAGCATGGCGGTTTTGAAGTGGTCTATAGATTTGACGGTAACCAGTCGGCACAATAGGTCCCCTTCACAGTCTATAAATCTGCGGATTGCTAGGGAATCATTTACAACGGTGTCAACACATACGTCTTGCAGATTTCTGGCCTTGAGGTAGTCGGTCCTGAATTCTGATAAACGTATCCGACTCACCTTTTCCAGTATTGCTACATTCCTGCCCCTTTTTGCGGCTAAGGCTTCTTCGTACAGTTGGTTGGCTAATATTGGGTCCTTCGTGCGAAGGCTCTTCTCATGGCGTCGATCGAAATAAAGGTAAAAATAGCCATTGCCCTTTTTTATTAACTGTATCTCTCCCCGGTGTTTCATATAAGTGCCCTCCGCTCTACGAATTGGTGCCGGCGGGTGTCTCTTTCCGAGTTGAAAAACCTGTCAATAGATTCCCGGTCGATCGTCCAGCCGCCGGCTATTTTTGTACCATATATTTGCCCTTTTAGGATAGTTTTTTTCATGGTATTTATCGACATACAGCCATATGCGCACGCCTCGGCCATAGTAAGCCATCGGGCGGTGACTAACACATCCATTGATCGTATGTCGTGAGCGACTTTCATTGTGTCTTTCTTACTTAACCTTTCCCCTTTTGTCTTTCCCTACTTCAATATTACCGTTCATTTTAAAATCTCTTATCTGATCATTGCCCTGGCCATCTTAATGTGTTGAGTGCCTTTCATATTATCTACGAGGCCCCTTTTTGTCCTTTTTACCCTCTATATCTTTAACGATAAAGTAAATCCCCGCTATCAAAACACCACATATGATCATCTCTTCTAACATTCTTCTTCATCAGGGTCGGGGGTTGTTTACTTTCAGTCAACGAAATTGCGATTTTTCGTCGGTGAAAGCGCAATTTCGTTGGTGTTCCTCAAACTCGGCGAGACTCAATTCCCAATTTTGGCCGATTGAGACTGAGCGCTTCCCCACTTGAGTCACCCTACGGTTATTTTTTACTGATCGCAAAATAACCGCCTGTTGATGTATATCCGCTATCACTTGAAATTTTTATATGGTAATTGTTCCCATTTTTCGTAGTATTCGGGATTGCCCACAAATAAGAGCCGTTCCCGCCGCTGCCAACTGGTGTGCTGGCGGAAAGCGTTGTCGTCGCCACGGGGGCTGGTTTCCCCTTTTTTCCTTTTCCTGGCTATAGCAGCTTGATCTTCACGTCCGCTCCCGGATCTCCTGTGTAGGTCCAGCTGATTATCTGTGTTGTTCCTTTCTTCCATGTCTCGCCGACAGTTTAGGCGACGAAGTATTTATCAGGCTGAGAGCTCTTATAAGAGAAATAATCTTCGGCTGTCAAGATTTGATCGACATCGAAAGAGCTCTTCCCGACGCTTTTAACCACGAACTCAGAGCATTGGATGATCCGATCAAACCTTCGAGGGGGGATGTTGAGCAGTCTTCCAATTAACTTCTTAAACAACACGTGTACCACTGGCTCTGCCAGTGTGATATGCCTGAAGCGCTCACGCCGCACGGATGAGTCAGTTATCTCCACTCCATAAGCCTCACACAGCTTTTGTTTGTGGCGCACTTTTCGATAAAGTTTTCCGTATGCGCATCGCCTGCTCTCAATAGGACCGAAAATGCGCTGACATAGTAGTCCATCTGGGATAGGTTTGAGAGTCACACTACTGAGTGTTTGCCCGACAGCAACGTCCCCACGGGATACTGATAAAACGTGCCAAGGGGGTAGTATCCTTCTTTGCAGGCAAGAGATGTAATCGAGCGGTATCATCGCTATTCGACGCCAAGCACCTGGCGTTTTTTGATGACAACGCCATTAGGAACAATATTTAAAGGGTCGTTGTCGGGGTAAACCCAGTTAGTATTTACAAAGCCATGTTTGATAAAATCGCTCTGCAAAGCTACTATTACTTTGCGTATCAGGTCCGCATTACCAGTCTCAACAATGGCACGTTTGATGTTGGCCATGCGTCTATTTTCAGTGAATAACCACATTGTTTGACCTTTCAACCCCTTAAGCTTTTCGATCAATCTCTTCGGTGCCATGGTATCATTATCAATCTCCATGTTAATCCTAAATATTTTGGCCGCGCCCTCCGGGGTTTTGAAAAAAATCCTAACTTGAAGGTCAGGTAGGGACTCCTTAATTTTCTTGAAGGCCCGCTCCGCACGGAGAGTCGCCTCATCTTTAAAAATTACGGCGAAAGCCAGCTTCGAGCATTCTTTTTTAATCCCTCTGATCACGCTTGTAACTTCCATTTCATGGGCTGCGATGGCAGCAGCAGGTAACCCAGTTCTAATCATATAAGGGTACTTGGTATACACTAATTCGGCTTGGGCTTTTACAGTCAGGCCATACAGCGCTTGCGCACCGTTACCAAACCGTCTGTTGCAATAGAGGTTTGACACCAGATAACGATTCTGCATGAGCCTATCTATACGTGTACGGAGGGCTTTCAACGAAATTTTGTACCCCATCATCAGGAGCGCGCCGTGCAGTTGATATATGGTAGACGCTCCGCTGGAGAAATATCGCAGTAAGTCCAAGTCGCGATCAGTTATGAGTAACATCTCGAAATTACCTCCATCAGACCACAGCAATAGGAGCGGAGATCCTCTCTAAAAAGGCTTCAACGCTCTCTCTAATTTCAGATCTCTTTGATTCATCTGGCTTGGCCGTCTTGGAGACGTAAATATGCAACACAAGTTCCTTGCCGACTTCTAACAATTTCTTAAAGTCAGGCAAACTGTTGATGTCGTCATAGCGCTTTAAAATACCACGCACATAGCAGTCAGTTTTCCCGAGCGAGTTCGCTATTGAGGCGGCTTTCACAAGGTCCTCTTTCAGTCCAGCCACGCCATTCATTATGTCCAAGAGGCAGAGGTCGACACGTTCTATGTGTTTAATTAAGGCAAACGTCTTGGGGTACGCGATCCAAACATCGTTGATCACGCTTTGGATGGTCTCAAGCCGGAGTTGACGGCAAACCTTAACACGTCTCTGGCCGGCAATTAACTCAAATTTGGTCTCACCATTGTCGTCTGTTACCGGCCTAACGATGATAAGTTCTAAAACCTCCACCTCTTTGATTGAGGCTGTGAGCTCATCAATATCAGTCAATACTTTACCGGGCCGATAAGGATTAGGCGTTCTTAGTTCAAGCGGCACATTCTCCAGCCGCGCGTCCCCTTCATCTGCTTTCAAAAGTCTTGCCTTCGCGGAATCCAGCGCGCCAAGGACAGTGGTCTTTGGTGTGGCATGTGTTTCCATATAGACTCCTCCAGTTGTCATGGTTAGAGGATTAAGCAAATTTGCTCCTGTAAAGAGCCCTGTAAAGTGCCCTGTAAAGTGCCTTGTAATGATTTTTTTATGCCCTTACCGTACCCTTTGATATTTCAGAACATTCCGGCTCGGGGCCGCGCCGACTTTATATCTGTTTTTTGACTGATTCTTGTTTTACCGTGCTCCACTTGCAAGTTTTCTCTCTTTTGTCCTAGTCCTTGGCTTTCCGCTGTTAACAGCCTCTTCTTTCTAGTACTAATTCATCAGACACGCATGTTTCCATATAAAGATATTACTTTTTGGGCTCGCCCTCTGCGCAGGAATATGGTGAAGAGTCCCAACAAGTTGCTCTGTATGTCTCTGCCGATCGCTCGAAAACTACAACGACCATTTCCTTTCTGATTTGCAATCATTTAATTAATTTTTTACAAAGTCCCTAATTCTGAGCTGTTTGTTCTTCATGTCTTGGCACTAAGGCTCTTCACAGCATCATACCTTTATGTTACTTTTCAAACTTCCCGAGAAGTCGTCGAATGCTTTTTGAAGCCTCTCAATGTCTGAGGCCTCGACCTCTGCGCCTTTTTCGTATCTCATCTGCAGGTTAAGGTGGGTTCCTGTTTCTTTGACCTTGCAGAGAACCGACTGGGCCTTATTTTTCATGCTGAGCCCTGCGCCGACAGGACCTCTAAAAAGTTTTATTGCCTGTTTTATGCCCTCGTGCGTCGCCACATCCAAAAACCTGCTAAAGTCCTCTTGTCGCAAGTATCGCCAGATGTCTGCCAGCGCTTCGGCTTCGCGGAAGTCGATCAGGTGTGCATCTCTTTGAAAAAGTGACAAAAGCATCTCAGATGCACTCACGACCTTGAAGATTCGCACGTACCTTTCAACACTTCTACGTGTGAGCCGCAGAATGTTGGCTGTCGACGCTGTGTCGCCGATCTCCTGCTGGAGGACTCCAACTGATAGTGTCTTTTCGCCAATATTTAAATCTTCTCTCTGCATATTTTCAGTTATCGTGAGAATCTTCATCTCTTTATCGTCAACGTTATCCCTTACAAGGGCTGGGACTTTGGCTAGCCCGGCCACTCGTGCTGCTCTCAGCCTCCGCTCGCCAAAGATGAGCTCGTACTTGAAACCCAAGGACGATTCGGTTTTCCTCAACGCGACTGGCTGAAGCATGCCCCGGTCCTTGAGGGATTCGGCAAGAGCCGCCAGCTTCTGCTCTTCAAAGTGCCTTCTGGGCTGAAACGGATTAGGCGCTATGTCGTTAACCGAGATCATCTCTACCTTCTGCGAAACATCTTGAGATTGCGTCTCTCCTCTGGAGTCAGCTTCCTCATTGTCGAGTAGGATCTTCTGAAGGGCTTCGTCCCCCCGTTTCGAACATGAGATCTTAGCTTCCTTGGCCATCGAACACCTCCGTGCAGAGTTATTTGTCCTATGTTGTATCTAAATTAATATTACGGGCCATTTGAGAATCGACAAACGACATCATGTCGCTGCTTTTAACATTGCTGGAAATTCTAACCGTCTGCTGACTATTGTGGACGTTCAGGTCTAAACCTCGGGAACACCACCCGATATCCATTAGAGAAGAGTTCCAACATATTGAGGCCAGGAATGCGTGATAGCGTCTCGATGTGGTCTGTCCCTTTAAGAGCAAGAACGCCCGAGATTCTCTATAGGAGCGAGACAGCCTCAGCCAGATGGGTCACTTTGCATAGTTGATGGTAATTCTTGACCGAGGAGTATAGTTGTGTTCCTCAGTTTATTCCATCATTGCGGTGCACGAGGCGGTAAAAAATGACCAGAAATTGGCCCATACATGGCAACTTCTGCACAGAGGAAAATTGTCTTAGTTTGCAATCAGATGGCCGCATTGAAAAGTCTTGAATATATATAGATCGAGACGCTGAGGAATAAGTCACCTAATGTTTCAGTCGGGTCAGCTCGCCGGCCTATTCAGAAGGCCGCCTCGGATGAAAAAAAAATGGCCGGTAATATTAATGAAAAGAGCCTAACTATCAAAATCTAATGGGGGTGCACTTATGATTGGAAGGAACTACTCCGACGGAGAAGATTATTTAAGACCGCGCGATTGGTTGCTCCTAACGGAGGTAGTGCCTGGCGCTACACCGTTCAGGCCTATTTACGCAAAGCTCGGGGTATATTTCCTCTCAGAGACCCGCTATGCGTCAGCGGCTTGCCCTATTCGTACGAAGCGGTTACGAACTCAGATTGGAAATTTAAGCAAGTCTGCCAGCGGGAGCCTTAGGATCATGAGCGGTCTAAAAACTTGCTGTCGTAATATAGATATATCAAAGGAGGAGTGTGATGACTAGACTCGGTTTCTTGGATGTCCATTTTGAAGACAGTATTGTTCGCGGAGGAATTTTGGTTACTGACGCTATGAGCGTGCCGCTCGAGGTCAGATGGTCAAAGCCGGTCGAACCTACACGATGGCAACGGATCGTTTACGGCAATACACTGAAGAATTACCTTGCTATACACTGTTTTGCTATACCATTGTTGAATAATCTACAGAACACGCCTGATCTAATATTGATTTGTAGAGATTACCTGCTCGACTTGAGACCTCATATATCAAGTGCCGTCATACTGATAAACAAAGCCGACCATACAAAGAAAGATGACGGCTCAAGCGAGCCTGCAAGCATAGACTCGAATGCCCAACTCGGACTGCTGTTCTCAGCTCACAAAAGATTCCAAGTTGACTTAGTTCATGTGCCTCAATTGCAATCTATTTTCTCTTCTTTTGATCCAACAGAGGTTTTTAGTCGGATCCTAATTTTTCTGCAGGCCCAGGTTAAATAACCTCGATGAGGCTAGACCGAATATTGAGCAAGTCACCAATATGGTGTCAGACGCCCGTGCAGCCTGTTTTTTCCCTTAATCTGGCAATGCCTGAATTCGAGGAATTATCGATTCTCATGAGGATAGACCTGCCAGAAATTTATAGTCACTCCTGTCAAATAGAGCATGATGCCGGCACTTGTCTTGAGCTTATCTCTGACCGAGAGGTCATTAAGTTAAAGCTGATAAAGAGTGCTCTCATTGTCAAACCGTGGAATTTTCAATTAATAGGAAGACCTAAAATGCGCGGCCACATCTTTGGATCACAGGAGTTCGATCATGCCGGTCCGACTTATCCATGTTTATTCCCGCATCTTGGAGAAAACTTTGGCAATGCTGCTGCTTTTGCCGAAAATAGAGCACTTTTCGATTTTCAGATTTTTGGCGCCACATTTCTCGTGCGGACACAGCGAGGCATTCTTGCCGACGAAATGGGACTTGGGAAGACCGTGCAAGCCATAATTGCACTGAGATCCCTGTTCCAGAACGCTGCTATAAAAACTGCGCTGATAATATGCCCGAAGAGTATATTGACGACTTGGCAAAAGCGGCTCAAAGAGTGGGCGCCTGAATTAACAGTCGTCGCGGTTGAAAACAACCGCATTGAAAGACGATTGCTTTGGCGAAAGCCAGCGCATGTTTATTTGACCTCCTATGAAACAGTTCTAAAGGATGTAAAGAAAGAAAAGGCCTTTGATCTTCTGATTTGTGATGAAATCCAGAAAATAAAGAATCCCAAGACTTTGGTTTATCAAGCTGCGTCACTTATAATTGCAAAGAGAAAATGGGGCCTAACGGGGACCCCCCTCGAAAATACGATCGATGATTTGATCTCCATATTCGATTTTTTGAAACCAGGGCTTTTGAATAGAAAGGAGAGGGATGCCGGCATCATAAAGAAAAAAATACGGCCGTACATCCTGCGTCGGCGAAAGATTGACGTAATCCCTGATCTGCCGCCAAAGCTCTACCAGGAAGTGTGGCTGCCACTCACCGAATCTCAAAAGGTTATGTATGAGGAAACGAAACAGAAAGGGCTCACCTACCTGAACATACTTGGCTCAGAGATTACGGTCAAACATGTCCTTGCCTTGATCACTGAACTGAAACTTCTATGCAATCTAAACCCCGTCACAAATGAGAGTAGCAAGCTGGATTACTTGAAGGAGAAGATATATGAGATACCCCGTGACGATAAGATATTGGTCTACTCGCAGTTTCCGAACAAGACGTTGCGCCATTTTGTGAAAGAAATAAAGGAGGATAGCCTTTTCTATGATGGGTCGCTTTCGCTCACAGAGCGGGATAAAATTATTGAGCTGTTTCAAAATCACGATGAGCACAGGATCCTGTTCATTTCACTTAAATGCGCGTATGGCGTGAACCTTACACGGGCGAACTATGTATTTCATGTTGATTCGTGGTGGAATCCAGCCATCACGGCGCAGGCCGAAGACAGAGCACATCGAATCGGTCAGGGCAAGACGGTCTACATCACATATATGTATGTCCGCAATACAATAGAGCAACGGATACACAACTTACTAAATGAGAAAAGAGAACTCTTTGACTTAATTATTAATGATCTCACGTCAGAGGATATTTGTTACAAGTTGACAAAGGATGAAATTTTTGGCCTGTTGGAAAACTCTTTATGAGGCATAACTCCTTTCGACCTCCTTCACTTTTAGAAAAAAAACAATTCAGTGCGTCGATCAGTTTCTGTGTTTTACAGAGGCTGTCGACGCCTATCAAGACTTAAAAAACTAAATTGCATGAAAAAGTAATTTTTTTAGGCTTGCCAAAACCTGGGGGAAAGTCAGCTAATTTTCTCAATAATTCTCTCAACCATTTGGTTTATAACTGTCTTCCACGCTCTCCTAGTGTCTTCGTTAAGGATTTGATTGACGTCTCCTCTGATGTTGATAAGATCATAAATGTACCGTTCCAATTTTGGGAGCACTTCACTCACCTGTTGCAGCACCAATTTTTCAATATCAAATTTCCTCAGCAGTTCTCCTCTTACGCGGTCAGACAATGCCTGCTCTGCATTCTTAGGCATTTCATACTTGATGGTATTTTCCGGAGGCAGTATCTTCCCCGTTCCTTACCTTGAAGATGCATCGCTAGAGTAATAAATAAAGGTCCAGCACCTGAAGAACATAAATTTGTCGCGAAGTACAGATTGTTTACACGCTTGCTTGAAACCTGAACCTAAGATCTCATTTGCACCTGATAATCATCAAGGCTGCGAGTACTGATAATTTGAGGATTTCCAAAATAATGTAATAAAGTCAGTTAAGTTGGAGGGTAGAGACGTCCTTCCTTGAAATAAGCCTTGGCAAGGCGCTCATAAAAATGCTGGTTGTTAACGTACTCCGGAGGACTGCTCATGGAGAATTTTGTGTTGTCTGACTTTCCTGATAAAATTGAGAAAGGCAGGACGCTGCCATTTTTGGAAGAACAAGTCGTTATGGCCGCCGGGCACAACTTCAACATGATCATCACGCACTAGATCCTTGAGTGCCTCTCGGGTTACTCGTGTCGGGACGATCTGGTCGTGCGATTGCAAGAAAACGTTGATGTCGTATCCGTACGAATCTTGAAGGTCTCTTAACGGCTCCTTTATACGAAAGGTGACGATGTCATGGACCTCTTTGAATGTCCTTACGAGATTTAGACAGGTCTTGAATGTCCATGTGCTGATACCCTGAGCTTCTCTCTTGGCATAAACTCGCTTCACTTTATGGCCGCCCTCTAATGAGACGATGTTAAATCCCAGATATGTTCCGAGCGATTTCAAATATCCTCCAATGACATGATGAAAGATAAACCTGGATACATGCTTTAAAAATGTTATGTTCTCATTCAGACCGGGCGGATTGATGAGGATGATGCTTCGCACAAAAGAGCTGAAATTCGGGTTCCCTCTGAGCGATCGTATTATCTCAAAAGCGGAGTATGACTGGCCGATAATGTCCACAGACTTCACGCCTTCCTTATCCCTAAGATGATGAAGAAATGAGGTGAGGGATATGGCTCGGTCGAGACCGGGTCGCATCGAAAAGTCGAGAGGGCTACCGATCGGGTTTTCTATGCTTGCCACCTCGTATCCGGCTTGAAGGAGGAAGCCGATCAACTCTTTGCGGTCTTCAATCGGAATGCTTGTTCCTCCGAGCAATAGCAAAGGGCGACCGGCGTTTTCTCGGAGAGTCTGGATGCCGCACGTTGAGAGGAGAGAGCTTGGCACATAGAAGCCCTTATATTCTCTAGAAAGGTCACTTATAGAAGGAATATGACGCATTGTAAGCTCGATCAGGTTTAGTAATTGTTCGGAGGATCCCTCATTACTCTGATTGCTTCCACTCAGGCGTGCTGTCTCGCTGAACGCAAAATCGTCATAGTCTACACTAGCCACGAGAAGCTCGAGGGCATACAGGCTGCCATGATACAAAAGCTGCTTGGGAGCTGAAATCAGGAGTCGGAGCCCTATCGGCCATCTCACCCGGCCCCGGAGCATAAACGAAAAACAGGTTTGCACAAAACCCAGAAGTACCAAGACACGATCAAGCAGAGCGAGATAGAGCCGGTCAGTGGTTCCAAGGAGCTGCTTTCCCCGATGGTAGACCGCGTCGTAAGAAAACATTTGATTGCAGAGCGACAGATAGATTTTCTCTAACTCAATTACCGAAAGCCGTTTGTGTTTGAACACTATGTTTCTTATGTTGTACATCTGGGGCTCCTTTGTGAGGAGCCGCCCCTCCTTTTCCATCCTCTCTCCCAGCGCAGTACCCGGATAAGGAGTAAGGATATTCAGAAGAACGTGCAGAACATTGTTCTTTTCGATGAAGGACTGCAGCTGACGGGCACTTTCCCGGGAAGTGTTGTCATCACCAATGATGGTCGAGAAAATTACCCGCATATGATGCCGATGGATATTGCTGATGGCCTCTCCATAGGCCTCTGGTTTGTTCATTTTCTTCTTCATTGACTTCAGAGTTTGTGGATCAAGGGTTTCGAAGCCAATAAAGAGATGTAGGCAATTGGAATTCTCCATAGCTGTCAAAAGTTCCTCATCAAAGCCTACCATATGGTTTACTTGGGTATACCAGATGAACGCTATTCCATGGTCCTCTTGATAACGGCGGAGAGCCTCGCAAATGGCGAGGGCATGATTGCGGTCGATTGCAAAATTATCATCGATGAATCCGATGGTGCCCACAAATTTCTTACTTTCCCCGGTCACACGATCCACAGCGTTGAACTGCCTCGATGGCTTTAGTGCAAGAAGGGCATCAACCTCCGCTATGACCTGCTCGGGCAACTTCTTTCTGAGTTTATGACCTGATGTCCTAGTGACGCTACAAAATTCACAGTTGTGCGGGCACCCACGTGTAGTCTGGAGATATGAGTATACATAGTTCCGGTTCTTAATAAGATCATAGCGAGGGACCTGTGATCCTTTAAGGTCAGGAAAAGTTTCCATTCTATAAAAATCTTTAAGCCACGAGTCCTTTGATAAGTCATCGAGAAGTTTAGGCCATATGTCCTCTGCTTCTCCGATGACGACCGAATCAACATACTGTTTGACTTCTTCAGGGCATACAGTGGCGTGAATGCCCCCCATGACGACGGGAACTCCGCGGTTGCGGAATTGGTACGCAATCTCATAAGCCCGCTTAGCCTTAAAAGTCATGGCCGTGATACCGACAATATCGGCGGGCTCATCAAAATTTATGTCCTCAATTTCTTCATCAATGATTCTTACAGTATGTTCCGGTGGTGTAAGAGCTGCAAGCGTGGGAAGTGCTAGCGGAATACCAAGGGCCATTCGCTTGTTTGGCTGTGCAGTAAAGAAAGGACCTAATAAGTGAGCTGAATAAAGGTCTCGCCCAGATTCAGCGAGACAGCTAGGATTGATTAATAGTATTTTCAAAACTCCAGTGCCCCTATCATCCAGCAAGACATAATTATAAAATATCCTATCCGAGCTATTTTTGTGAAGCTTGATCTCATTGTTCTTAAACTGTACGCTGCAAATTCATGGGATTTGGATATGAAACTTACAGATGGAGAAACGTTTTCCGCTCGTACTCCACATAATTATGAAGGTGATTCGATGTGTCGGTTACTGTGAGGAGTCCTCATTCGCATTGTTATACATAGGTTTAATTAATAATTTGATCCTCCGAGTCATCCGCCTGCTTTAACTGGAACAAGCTTCTATTTCTATTGCGACCTGAAAACGTAGCAACATTTCTGGTGGATTTTACTGTCCGCGACTCTTTTTTCTGAACCTCTTGCGTATTTGAGCAGATACCGTAGTTACGCTATTCTTATTTGTTAAATTCTGATGCTACATGCTGGCATGAACTTGACGGCCGCTCGCAAAAAAAAAATTGACCACCCCAGAATTTTTTGTTGCAATTCCGTCTTAAAAATACAAGTATTATTCAAGCATGGGGCAATTAACCTGTGAGTGGACGTTTATCCTCTTGCACGAATCTTGCCAGAGTTTTGGCAGTCCGACATGATTGCGATAGGATTTTGGTGATCGAAGCTGTTGTGAAGCAATCTTGAGCATTTGGTAGTGAAAAGTGCCAAGAAACAAAGAACGCTTTTAGAGGAGGCAACTATGAAAAGTTCGAGGGAGAGCAAAAAGAAAACCACATATGTGCTGGATACAACGGTTCTTTTATACGAACCAGACTTGATGTACAAGTTGAGGGATAATGTCATCGTCATCCCAGCTGTAGTGATCAAAGAAATAGATGGCCTCAAAAGGAACCGGAACGAAAACACGGCGCAAGCCGCTAGACATGTGGCAAGGACCCTTGACCTCTTCGGCAGCTATGCCGACCTTACAGATGGAGTGCGGTTGTCAACCGGGGGCATCCTTAAGGTATCAAATGAGCACATAGAGATTGATGCGCTAGAAAGCCCGGCCGACAATAAGATCCTCGGCACCGCCCTGCTGATCAAGAAGGTCAGTGGGGGTAAAATAGTGGTCCTAACTACCGACACCAACATGCGAACAGCAGCAAGAATAAACAAAATCAAGGGAGAGTTTTATCCTTTTGGGGTGGATTATGAAGCGGTAACAAGGTATCCGATAGAGGCAGAGCCGGCGTTTTCAACCACCGCAGCCCCCCGAACGATCAAAACATACGACCATAAAGTAACGCCCTCAAAGACCGGTGTTGGCGGGGCAAAAGCCATAAAAGTGTTTAGGGTTTTATTTGCAGTGCTCATTATATATATAGGATGGGTCGCAACGGCACCATACCGGTTAATTTACCTTTCCGGCATAGGGGTCATTGTAGCGACTTATCTATTATATAAAGGGATCAAGCTCATATTGAAACGAATAGGGCGAAAAAATACTCACAACGACATGATTGTCGACTTGGACTATAGCGATCCGACAGTGATGTGGACATCGAAGAGGGGGAACTCGTAAATGATAATATTTATGATCATAGTCATTTTTTTGGGTTTTGCAGGCACTTTTCTATTTTACTCATCAGCCATTGGTTTGTACGTTGACTTAAAGAAGGCATTGGAACTGTATATCGAAACGAATGCACCGATATCCACTGACAGTAGCCAGGGGATAGATAACGGCATGAAGAAATGCCCCGCATGTGCTGAGATGGTGAGGCTAGAAGCTGTGAAGTGCCGGTATTGCGGTAATGACTTTGATCCTGTCGCAGTCAAGGAGATGATAGATGTCAGCGAAGAAACTAAGGAGCGTTGCCCTTATTGCGATAAGACAGTGCTATATTATGATTGGCATAACGACTTATTCTGTCCGGATTGCAATAGAGTCGTGATAAGTTGAGGAAACAAGAGTGACCCGGTCATGCAAAGTGCGCGCTAAGGAGACCAAAGCTTATTATTATTCAGTCTTTTAAAGCTTTCAGAGAAGATTTAGAAGATAGTTGATGGCCATTCAATCCGCCACCAAAGTTGATCTAGAGTAAATCATCCAGATGACATGAAAGATAGACTGAAGATCTCGAGGAGGCCTCCTAATGGCTCCCACCATATTGGTGAAAATCTCTTTGTCTCTGCACCCTTAAGTTTATGGTCTGTCTTACTGAGGCTAGAGGCTCGGATCAGCATAAGTCGTCCAATACTGCAAATAGGAGAGGAAGAGGCCTGATTTCATCAGCACTTTAAAGTTTGTCGGCATAAAAAAAGAGACATATCCGTTATCGCAACTATCAGTATGGCTCAGTGCGTATATTTGACCCTTTATTAGATTTCACTCCTGATATTTTGGTGTTGATTGGCGGATTTCTGCCGAGAGTTCGCCGTACTAGGAATTTATCCTCGTTCATGGGTCCCGTTAGTAATCGCTCCTAACCCAATACTCACCGATGAGGAATGGTTCTATCTTCCTGTTATAAAGATTTTTTACCGGTCAGGACATAATAGGATAGGCGATCGGAGAGCGGCTGATGAACAATCTGGAGAGTCGATCTCTATTAAAAGAAGCAGAGCAAGGCGCTCGGCGAAAGGGTTCACTGGCCACTCTAATGTTGGCGCGTCAATAGTGACGCTCATAATCTGACACCGGCGGATCAAAGACGATGGTTGACGCCTCAAGATCTGCAGTTTTGACTTTTAACCGCGAAGGCGGCTGTCTGTAAGCGCCGCACAACATAGTTGTCAGGACTAATATCCCAGTGGTAGCATTCGACCTCGGGGTGCCAGAGTCCCCTTGAATTTGAGTAGGCGCCTTGAGATCGTAAGTCCATGACCACAATCTGGGTGGCAAGGTCGTAACGGTGATTTGAATTCCAAGGGGGAGAGGCTTTAGCTCTCCCCCTTGGAACTTCTCTTGAAGTTACTTGGCCCCGCATTAAACCAGGACCAAAAGACTACTTCCCCGCATTAAACCAGGACCGGTTCCGCATTAAACCGGGACCTATGCTGACATGATGCCGATTTCTCCGGTTATATTTTAGTCGGGTTCTGGAACCATACATCTCGGTGTTGGCCGTAGTAGACTATGCCGTTTTTGATTTTTATCGCGAAGTCGGATTCTAATTTTCCGGCCTCGCTCTCGATCTTTCGTCTAATTTTGTTTTTTGCATTTTCAGTCATCGTTGGCTGAAAAGAGTGAATTGATTGAAGGACTTTATCGATTTTCATATTTAACTCCCGGTGAGTGAGACAGAAACGCACAAACGCCTGAGTGACCGCGTGCCTCAAGCTTAGAATCAAGGACGTCAGCCTTTGAGAGTGCACGTTCATATCATTGGAAAAAAACTGCATGTATTCAGCTTCGAAGACGATAAAGTATAGTTTGTTGCCAAATTTTGTTCTCGTAGCGGCACGCCTATTGTCGACGATCTTACTATAAGCATGTTTACGCACGATTCCGCTATGTATTTTCCACTTTGAGGTTTCCGTGATTACAATTGTATTGTGCAGTTCATCCAGCTTTTTTGCGAGCCATGTATGGTTGGTTGGACTTACGCCGAGTTTCTGAAGAAGTTGATAGGGGTTCACAAGAAATGCAACTGCCCCGTCACCCTCCTTATAAAAATGCCGGTGGTAGGTAAAAATACAATCGAGAATATTACGGTGGACCTGAGTCAGGCGACATCCTCGTATCACGCATTTACCCCAGATATTCGTAACCTCTAAGTCTAGCTTTTGGTCGGTTTGCTTGACTGGCAAGAAGATCGGCACGCGGCCCTGAGTTACAGTCGTAACCGGATATTCACTTTTATTCGTATGGTTTGTTTCTGATTTCTCTGCCATTTTGTATTTTTTCCCTAGGCGGCGTTAAATTAACGCGAACAAGTACGCCGTTCTCCTGGCGCTTCAGCCAAATATCGGCGTGTGACGCGGCATAATTGCTTTTAGTGTTCCTGAGGCTGACGTATTTTCCCCTTTCATTATTTGATACTGACAAGGCCTTGGCTTCATTCAATGACATCCCAGATAAATTGATCATCCACCGGATGTTATCAACCAGGACGCTACTCCCCCGACTTGTAGTTGTATTCTCACCATTCCCCCCAGAAACGCTCGATTTGCTTACGTGATGGCAATAAAGGATTGTGCAGTTGGACCTGTGTGTAATTTTTTCAAAAAGTTCCAAAAATGCATTCATTGCGGCAGAGTCGTTTTCTGGTGCTAAATGAAACCGTCGCGCCGTGTCAATTATGAGGAGTCGACAATTCTCTGCACTGCGGCTTATGAGATCGACCCACTTCTCATCAGTGTTCAAAGACTGATCGAGGAGGCAAGGTACCTGGCCTATCAAAGGTAGTATTTGCAGGTTATTCTTAACATCCGCACGGGCTGCAATGTCGAGATATTCGCCCAGAGCATGGATTCGATTGTGCAACACTGGCAGTGGGTCTTCACCGCTAAGGTATAAGACCCGTCCAGTCGGTTGGCGACCATAAATTTTGGTAATATCAATCCCGCACGCAATCAGGACGGCCAGTTGCAATACCAAATACGATTTACCGATCCCTCCGGGGCCTATTATCGAACCGACAGTGCGAGCTAGAAGGCCTGGAAGGCAAAAATCAAGAAGTTCTGCGGCCTCGAATGCGGCTTTAATGTCAAGTGCGGCAGGCAGTTCGTATGAAATTTTGCTACTCATCTTCACCTCCAAACACCAGCCCGAATTTATTAGTTCCTCCGGGCCCGGAGTAAAATCGCCTGTCCGGGATACTGAGACTCGTTCCCATGCATTTCTGCCATCGAGATTCTGAGCTTTTCTGTCACCTCAAGCTGGTGAGCCCCGCAAAGTCTCATCTCAATAACTGCTTGCAGAGGTGCGACAATTTTTCCAAGGCTGATGCTCCAGCCGAGGCAGGAATATTATTGTCAGCAGCCTCCCCTGAATTATCATCGCCTCATTCTTCCCTTTCTTGTATATTACGGAGCTCTGCAAAATCAGATTTTGGCCTTAAACGCCAAAATGGATACTTCTGATCAGTATCTCGGTGCAGAAGTGTCGTGAGAGATTCCATGGTAAATTCAACAAAAAAGTTATGCGAGATGTTGCGCTCGAGTTACTTGAGAAGCGTTGAGGCAGCGTAGAATAGACAGCAATTCTTAAGATTTAGATAAAGTATGTATAGAGAGGTTCTGCTCTGTTTTATCAGCAGTCAAAATACCAATCTCATCTATGTCGGTCAAGCTATATGGGTTTTTGCGTATGCGGAGATCTGTCTCCTGTCCATAGCGCTTGAAGATCTTGGTCGCGTTTGCATTGCCGACGCCATGGCTTCTCAAGAACTACATTACATCACATTCTTGATCTCTTTTTGCCCTACGAGGGAATTCTTGATCATCAGTAGGCGCTTATCTCCAATCCCCTCGACCTGTTTTAGGGCATCCCTTGCCTTGTAATCATCCGCTTAGGCGAAATGATCGAGTATTTAGCGCGTCGTCTCTCCCAGTTTGCCAGTGAGGCACTTGGCCATGGTAGGACCGATACCACGGATCAAGCCGGAAGAAAGGTACTGCTCCATGCCGCTAATGGTCATCGGGTCTGAGGCCTTATAAGAAGCAACTTGAACGGGTGCCCGACTTTTCGATGCACCATGCAGACCCCCGTTAGCGTCGGGCTTTCACCTAGTACGATGTCTGGCAGCAGCCTGACTATGTAGCCTTTTTGCGCTCTTCATGGAAACAGCGTTGGTTTTTATGGGCTTTTTTACCATTTTATGGCACGGTACGGCATAGGAGGGGGCAGCGGAATTGCGATGTTTCGTACGAAAAATCGCAATTCCGCTGGGGTTGGGTTAGCTGACCCAAACTTTTTTATTGGCACTAGTTAATCAGTTTAACACCTGTTTAACTAAGACCTTGACTTTCGATGCCGATAATATAATAACCACTGCAGGGGGTGCGTACATGGACATATATGCGATACACTTTTGCTCATTGTGGTTTATTTTAATGGTAGCGTATAGATCGCTCCCAATGAATGACTCTACGAACCCGGAGAGTCCTATGAACTACTATCATGAAAGCAACGTTCAGGACAGGCTGAATCTTCTGGAGTACTTTAGAGCCCGGGGCGACGAAGTAGACGGGTCTGAATTGATATTGTGGCCTGATGTTTGGCCCCTCCTGATTACGGGCACTACAACGGCAGCATGCGAGGCTGCGCACGCAATATGGTCGCACCTAATCTAGTGTCATGTCCGTTAATTAGCTTTACATAGGGGGTTTGGATATGTTATTGTTAAGGCATGAAAACAACATTAAAGAGGACCTATACGGAGCAGGACAAGCAAGAACTGATACGACTGAGTCGAGGTCGTAACACAGCGCAGAAAGTGGTTTTACGAGCGAACATAATATTGAAGATGACCGCAGGATTGCAGAAGCAACAGATTGCCTTGGAATTAGGGACTTCACGACCGACAGTAGATCTGTGGCTTAAGCGATATGAAAAGAGCGGCGTGGGTGGACTCCTGAAGGATGCGTCACGCTCTGGCCGCAAACCAGTGATCACGGAAGAAAAAGAGCAGGCTATCGTGGAGGCGACGCTCAAGAGCAAACCGAAAGACAGTACCCATTGGAGCGTTCGCTCTATGGCAAAAGCACAAGGTGTAACCCGGTGGGTAGTGCACACGATATGGAAGAAATACAACCTCAGGCCTCATTTGATACGAACATTTAAGGTAAGCACAGATCCACATTTTGTTGAAAAGGTCCGTGATGTGGTGGGCTTGTATCTGAATCCTCCAGATAAAGCGTTAGTCCTGAGTGTTGATGAAAAGAGTCAAATACAAGCGTTGGATAGGACACAACCTGGATTACCGATGAAGAGGGGTTATGCGGGGACGATGACGCATGATTATAAAAGACACGGGACCACGACACTATTTGCAGCACTAAATATACTTGATGGAAAAGTTATTGGGCAATGTATGGCCAAACACAGACAAGATGAGTTTTTAAGATTTCTCAAAAAGATTGATAAAGAGACGCCTGAAGATATGGAACTGCATTTGATAGTGGATAATTATGGTGCCCATAAGACGGAGAGAGTGAAGAAATGGCTATCGAGACATCCTCGGTATCACATGCATTTTACACCTACGTCTGCGTCCTGGTTGAACATGGTAGAGAGATTCTTTAGTGAGATAACTACTAAACAAATTAGGCGAGGTGTATTCAGAAGTACGAAAGAGTTAGAAAAAAAGATTATGGATTTTCTGAAGATGCATAACGAAAATCCAAAAATATTTACCTGGACGAAGGATGCAGATACCATTTTATCAAAAGTCAACAAATGTAAAGAACTGTTCCAGACAGGACACTAGACTAAGAAAGTAAAGCACTTCCGCTATCCTTAATCAAATGCTAATCTGTCTAAAAAAACCTTCCTCAGAAAACTCAGCGCTTCAGGTCACCCCCAGGCGCCTCCCTCAAGCTGCGGAGGTGAGCTACCAAACTCCACTTGTCGGACTTCAAGCGACGAGTCATACGGTTCACACGATAGACACCACAACTCCGCAAAATCACCTCGAAAAAAGATAACAATTTCTCATTCAACTAAACACATCTCGTGAGTAGGCTTTTTCGCGCTGTTCACCAAGCACATCGCATCGTGTGACAATATCCCGTAATATTGTGTGCTGCCACAAACAAACATTCCCATGGCAAGAATACCTGCAACAACTGCTCGCAGAAATTGTCACAATATCGTTTTGTAATGACCAAGGATTTAGCCCCGTGAGTTTATCGGTCGCGCACGCTCTGATATATGTGGTAAAAAATGCAAGAAGTATGAGCATCTTCTTTTCTCCCATGTGATATGCCAAAACCTTCACAACAGTTGCCCCAAAAGAACTGATCCGCTATCAGCGCGGCTACTAGTCAGTTTGGGTAGATAATAAATACATCTGTTTTTCGATAGGCTATCCGCGTAGGTCAGCCAAAAAGCCCCCGTTCAAAAATCTCGATGACAGGATCAGACTCAAATATTTCACGCATAGTTAACAAGTTTGTAATAATGGTGTAACAATAAGCGTGATACGCTTAAAACGGAGAAAAGATGAGTAGCTTTTATTTGGGGCGTCGCGTCTTAGGACACGCGTCTGAAAACTGGTCGGACCACGAACAAATAGCAAGCTTGACTAAGACCAGATACGTCAAGCAAAGATGTACGAGCACCGCACAATGCTCGTTGCGGTATAACCGGCATTTACCCCGCAGCAGAGTCTGTGAGTATTTATCCAATCACAATAAATGACAAGACTACGCAAAAGGAGAATCGACATGACGTATGCTCGTTGGACTTTAGTTGTTTTGGTTGCAGCTCTTATTCTTGGTTCTAGCGCATGTAATAAAGCCTCGGACCTCGTGGTATTGCAGGGTGCAGGGGCAAGTTTTCCTGCTCCACTCTATACCAAGTGGTTCAAAGCCTACAGCGGGTCTCACAAAGATGTGCAGATCGATTATCAATCGGTCGGCAGCGGTAGCGGAGTTAAGAGCTTCATAGACAAAACTGTAGACTTCGGCGCGAGCGACGCCGCCATGACGCCGGAGGAGATGACCCAGGTTGCAGCTGGGGTCCAATGCCTTCCTGTGACCGCCGGTAGCATCGTACTGGCTTACAACATAGAAGGGGTGACCGAGTTGAAGCTGTCGCGGAAAGCTTACGTTGACATCTTTTTGGGTAAAATTAAGATGTGGAATGATCCTTTGATAGCTAAGTCCAACCCTGGGGTCAAACTTCCTGCAAGTCCAATCAACGTGGTCGTAAGAGCCGACGGCAGCGGAACGACGTACGTCTTTACGAAGCATTTGAGCGCCATCAGTCCGGATTTCGCCAAAAGCCCCGGAATCAATAAGATGCCAAATTGGCCGGTGGGAACCCGTTCCAAGGGTAACGAGGGTGTTACAGCCAGTATCCAGACCACGCCAGGGTCAATCGGCTATATTGAATACGGTTATGCCAATAGCCAGAAGCTCCATACGGCCATTTTGGAAAACAAATCGGGTAACTACGTCACGGCGACCACAGCATCAAGCCAATCGGCGCTGGCTGCGGCGACGATACCCGACGATCTGATCGTGTGGGTCTCTGATCCTGATGCAAAGGACGCCTATCCGATCGTTACCTACACGTGGCTGCTTCTTTACAAGAACTACCCTGACAAAAAGAAAGCTGCTCTGCTCCAAGATCTCTTGCGATACGCGCTGACTGAAGGCCAGAAGGATGCTGAGCCTCTTGGTTACGTCCCATTGCCGAAGCCTGTTACTGAGAAGGTGCTCGCTGCACTCCAGAACATTAAGTAGCGGTAAGGCATCACGTCGCAATGAAATGGCAGACCGGGCTCGACAATATAAAGAATCCAAGGGCAGCTCTTGGCGCCGAAAGAAGGTGCAATCATGCCTGACATAGAGCAGATCTCACGTCCGCCGACTCGTTCTCAGCAGGTGGTCGATATCGCGTTCCGTTGGCTATGCTATGGTTTCGCATGGCTTTCAGTCCTCATGGTGGCGTTCATCGTACTGAAAATCGCCAAGGAGGCTGTGCCTGCGATGCGGCAGTATGGAGTTGGCTTCCTTTCGGGGACTACATGGGATCCTAACACCGGACACTTCGGGATTCTTCCTGAAATCTGGGGGACACTCTTTACGTCTCTCCTCGCATTGCTTATCGGCACAGTTTTTGGGGTAGCAGCGGCGATATTCCTTAGCGAAGGCTTTCTCTCCCAAGCTGTGTTTAGAACATTGAAGGCTTTCGGGCTTCAGTTCCATCCCATACTGGGCAAGCTGCCTGACCGCATGGATGGCCTTATGAAGAACCTCATTGAACTGCTGGCCGCGATCCCCAGTGTCGTCTATGGATTATGGGGCTTGTTTGTGATCATCCCGCTTATACGGCCGGCTTGCAACTGGCTTAACTTGAAACTCGGGTGGATCCCCTTATTTGGAACTACGTTGACCGGACCCGGGGTGCTCCCGGCCGTTATTGTCCTGTCTATTATGATCCTGCCAACCATTACCTCTATTAGCCGTGACGCTCTGGTGTCCGTGCCTGCAAAGCTCAGGATGGCCGCATACGGTATGGGCGCCACACGATGGGAGACTATCCTTGCAGTTATCCTCCCTACGGCCTCACGTGGTATTGTGGGCGCAGTGATACTGGCATTTGGCCGTGCTCTGGGTGAGACGATGGCCCTTGCCATGCTCGTCGGGAATGCCAACCGGATCAGCGTTTCGTTGTTTTCTCCGGCAAATACTCTGGCGGCACTCCTGGCCAATAACTTCCCTGAAGCGGCAAAGAAGGATGTGAGCGTGCTTATGTATGCGGCGCTTGTCCTGCTGGGGATTACGCTGTTTGTGAACATCGTTGGCTCCATCATTCTCCAGCGGGCATCAGCCGGGCTCGAAGGAGAAAGGTAATGAACACACAGGATGCAGCTATAAAACCGTGCATGACACCGGATCCTTTTGAGCAGGATGTCAACCCATTTGAAGGTGTGAATTTCCCTGAGCTGGAGAAGTCCCTCCGGCGTCCGCGCACGGCGGTTGACCTACTCTTGAGTAACTTGGTTTCGGCGATGACAATCTTTGCCCTGATCCCCCTGTTCTCCGTGGTGTTGATGCTGTTATGGCATGGCGTACACGGGCTCAGCCTTGATGTCTTGACTCAATTGCCACCCGCCCCTATGGAGCAAGGCGGCGGGTTTGGCAACGCAATACTTGGCACAATGGTCATGGTCGTTCTTGCAGCATTTATTAGTATCCCTTTCGGCATTCTCAGCGCTGTGTACCTGGCCCAAGCAAGGCCCGAGAGCCGATTGGCCACTACGGTCAGATTTGCAGCCAAGGTCCTCACGGGGTTTCCGTCTATCTTGGCCGGCGTGTTTGCCTACGGTGTCCTCGTGTTGACTCTTGGCGGCTATTCGGCGATCGCGGGAGGTGTTGCCCTTTCTATTCTGATGTTGCCGACCATCATCCTTACTGCTGAAGATGCCATCCGCATGGTTCCATCCAAGATGAGGGACGCTGCGATCGGGATGGGGGCTACCCTCACACAGACAACCTGGATGGTCCTTCTACCCACAGCCATGCCCGGCATTCTTACTGGCATCATGCTAGCAATAGCCCGCGCGGCGGGTGAAACGGCACCATTACTCTTTACAGCCCTTTTCAGCAACTACTGGCTCTTTCGAGGTGGATTTAACGTGATGCAGCCAACCGCGTCGTTAGCGGTTCTTATATACAACTTTGCAAGCGAGCCCTTTGAGCACCAGGTGGAGCTCGCCTGGGTCGCAGCACTAGTTCTCGTATTGATGGTGTTGGTCACAAATCTCATCGGGCAGGCATTCTCACGCCGTCAGATTCAGGAATAGGAGGATCAAAATATGAATACCGCAACCGCTAAAGCAGAGAGACCGGAATGCGAGATTGATACCGTTGCAGGGTCAGTCAAATCGACGGAGGGAGATGGCATTGTCATCGACTGCGACATAAAAGAGCTTTACTACGGCAAATTCAAGGCCGTCCGTGATACGTTAATCCCGCTGAAGAAGAATAGAATCACGGCCTTCATCGGTCCGTCAGGGTGCGGTAAAAGTACGGTGTTGCGCTGCCTGAACCGGATGAACGACCTTGTGCGGGGTTTTCTTTTCAGGGGCCATGTGCACTTCCGTGGCAGGGACATCTATCACCCTTCCATAGATCCAACTGCGGTGAGACGATATATCGGCATGGTGTTCCAGCAGCCAAACCCATTCGCAATGAGCATTCATAATAATGTCGCATTCGGCTTAAGGCTGAATCGTTATAGGGGGCCAGTCGCTGAGAAGGTCGAAGAAGCCCTGAAACGTGCCGCGCTGTGGGATGAGGTCAAGGATAAGCTCCACAAGAGCGGCCTTTCGCTGTCAGGAGGACAACAGCAGCGACTCTGTATTGCCAGAGCCATCGCCACGCAACCTGAAGTGCTGCTCATGGATGAGCCATGCTCTGCGCTCGACCCCATCGCCACCCGCAAGATTGAGGAACTCATGGTCGAACTTAAGACCCGCTTCACGATTGGCATAGTTACCCATAACCTGCAGCAGGCTCAGCGTGTTGCCGACAACACAGGCTTCCTGTACGTAGACACATCGGACGGCGGCAGGTGCGGATACCTGGTGGAGTTCGGCCAGTCAGAGCAAATATTTAATGATCCAAAAGAACAGTACACCAAAGACTATATCAAGGGCCAATTCAGTTAATAGAGCTATTATAAACACAAGAGCTCTGGCGTCCGGCGCGAGTAAATGATAACAGACGCTGGTTTAAGAATCCTTATCCACGGGGGAGAGAAAACACAATGCGAGTTTACAGAGGGTTTAATATGGCCTTGCGGGCTGCTGCGTTGTTGTTGACAGTCGTTGTTCTTCTGGGGGGTAGTCTCGGCTGTTCTTCGCAGGATATGAAAGAGGAAAAGCCGAAAGCCCCACCCGGTGGTGTCCTTTTGCGTGGGGCCGGCGCCACATTCCCTGCCTGGCTCTATAGAAGCTGGTTTGAGACCTACCAAAAAGATCACCCCAAGACGGTCGTTACGTACGACACTGTTGGCAGCGGAGAGGGTATCCGGCGGTTCATCGGGAAGAATGTCAAGGAAAAGGACCTGGTGGATTTTGGAGCCAGTGATGCCGCGATGAACGACGACGAAATCGCCCAGGTCCCCGACGGAGTCATATTGCTGCCAGCGACCGCGGGCAGTGTAGTACTTGCATACAACCTCCCCGACATGGAAGGGGATCTCAAGCTCTCGCGCAGGGCTTATACCGGCATATTTATGGGTGAGATCAAGAATTGGAATGATCCGGCTATTGCTATAACGAATCCGGGCGTGAAGTTGCCAAAGATGTCCATCGCGACCGTCGTGCGTCAGGAAAAAAGTGGCACGACCTATGCCTTCACTAAGCACCTCGATGCCATCAGCGAGAAGTGGCGCGCTCAGCACGGTCCAGCCACTCTGGTGGATTGGCCTGGCAACGCCATGCGGGCACTAGGTAACGAGGGCGTCGCCGCGCGCATCCAGCGGTCAATTGGCTCAATCGGCTACGTGAGCTATGAGTTTGCGAGCAAGCTGAGGCTGAAGTTGGCAGTCCTTGAGAACAAGGAAGGGAAGTTCGTCAAGCCTACGGAGCAGAATTGCACGGCGGCATTGGCTGCGGCGGAAATGCCCGAGAACCTGCGGATATTCGTGCCTGATCCATCGGGGCCGGACTCCTACCCCATCGTCACCTTTAGCTGGATCCTGCTCTACAAGAACTACCCGGATGCCGAAAAGGCAAAGGCTATCCGCGACCTTTTCCGGTGGTGCCTGCTTGATGGTCAGAATAACGCTCCAAAGCTCGGATACGTCCCGCTACCGGCCAATATCACCGAGAAGGCGCTGGCAGCGCTCAATGCTGTCGGACCGCGGTAAGGCCCGTAGCACTATTCTCTCTTTTCCTTCGGAAAAGACGCCGGAAGAACCTTGACTATTGCGTCTCTATATCATTTCTTCCTGTGCCTTGTCTACTGACAGACAAATCATATCTGCCCAGAGTATATGACAAAAGAGGGTTTCATGAAGCTTTTTGGCTCTGTTCGGCAGGCTTAGAACTATTCCATAATTTTTTTTAAAATCAGTTTAAACACAAATATTTTCACTTTTGACGTAGATATTTAAGGTAAATTAAATAGTGATGGAACCACTTGACATGAAAGAGAACAGTCAGGACCTGACGCTCTACGGGGCGGCTGATTTGGGTTCAAACAGCTTTCATATGCTTGTTACGCAGTGCGTAAATGATCTGTCTACTGTAATTGACCGGGCTCGTGTAGTAGTGCGCCTCGCGGAAGGCATAGAAAAGGGTGGCCTCCAGATCGTGACTCAGCAACGTGCATTTGAGGCGCTCCGTCATTTTCGGGCACTTCTGAGCAAGGTGCCTCCAGTCAATGTCCGAGTTGTCGGCACAAGCGCTCTTCGTCAACTCTCTGACCATGGTAGTTTCGTCACAGCTGCCAGCGATATCCTCGGCCTGCCCATTGAGATCATCACAGGCACGGAGGAGGCGCGTCTCATCAACCTTGGTGTGGCCAGTGCTATGAAGAACCAGGAAGCTGCCCGGTTGATTGTGGATGTCGGCGGCGGCAGCACTGAGATTATCGTCGGTAAAGACACAACCGTTCTTGCTGCGGAGAGCCTGCCGATGGGTTGTGTGACCTTCAGCAAGCGTTTCTTTCCCGAAGCCAAGATAACACCGCGGTTATTTCACGAGGCCCGGGCTGCAGCCGGGGACCTGCTGGAGACCGTCATAGAAAGTTTCAATGGTGTCACCTGGTGCAATGTGATCGGCACCTCCGGCACAATAAAAACGACGCAAAAAGCGATCAAAAACCAGGGATGGGGGGACAAAGAGATTAGCATGATCGCCCTGGACAGCCTGATCGACAGGGTAGTCAGTGCCAGTAATGTCGGCGAACTACTTCAGATCAGGGGTCTCTCTCAAGACCGGGCGCCTGTCTTTCCCAGCGGGCTCGCGATTCTGAAGAGCATCATGGATCGCTTTGCGATTAAAAGCATGAAAGTTTCAAAGTCAGCCATGAGAGAGGGTATTATTCTTGACCTTTTGCGTAAAAAAAACCATGAAAGCTTTGTGTCTGATTAACGCTTTTTTGCTTAACAAGCGCCTGTCAGGGCTGCTGTCAACCACAGCTTCGACGCACACTTCAGGCCTCCCCCGCACTGCGTGAGTATCTCTCCAGAAGGGCATTCTGTGCGGAAAATGGTTCCTCTGCTCCAGGTGCAAGTTTTCGATAAGTACCGTCGCTTTGGAGAATCCAGGCCTGGGAGTTGTCCTTAAGATAGTATTCGAGATCCTCAATGAGCCGCTGGCGAAGTTGCGGCTGCTCAACGGGGAAGCAGGTTTCGACGCGGCGAAAGAAGTTTCGCACCATCCAGTCGGCGCTGCAACAAAATACCTCTGGCTTCCCGCTGTTATAGAAATAGAGAACACGGGTGTGTTCAAGAAAACGCCCAACCACCGAACGTACCGTGATGTTCTCCGATATCTCTGGTATGCCCGGTCTCAGGCTGCATGTGCTCCTTATAATGAGCTGGACCTGGACCCCCGCTCTCGATGCCCGATAAAGCGCCTGAATTATTCCAGGCTCGGTGAGGTGATTAAGTTTGGCGATGATACGCGCTGGTTGCCCCTTCGCCGCATGGAGCGTTTCACGCTCTATCTTGGACAGCAATGCATCATGCAGTGTAAAAGGGGCATCGAAAAGTTTCTTGAGTTTTCCTACTTTACCAAGACCTGTCAACTGGAGAAAGAGATGGTGAACATCCTCAGTTATCTCCCTGTTGCACGTAAAGAAACTATAATCAGTATACAGCCTTGACGTGCGGGCGTGATAGTTGCCCGTTCCCAGATGCACGTAGTTACGTATTTCCCCCTCTTCCCGCCTCACCACAAGGATCATCTTTGCGTGTGTTTTATAACCGACAACACCGTACGTGATATGGGCTCCGGCATCTTCAAGGCGGTTCGAAAGCGCAATATTTGCCTCCTCATCAAAACGTGCCTTAAGTTCAATAACAACTGTCACCTCTTTACCCGCTCGCGCAGCTGCTACGAGGGCATCGACGATTGCCGAATCCGGGCCGGTCCGGTAGAGCGTCTGCTTGATGGCAAGGACCTCGGGGTCGCGCCCGGCTTCGGCCACAAAGTCGATAACAGGGACGAACGACTCAAACGGGTGATGGAGGAGTATGTCTTTTTCCCGGATCCGTTCAAACATGTTTATTTGCCTCGCCATTTTCCGTGGTATCTTTGGCGTAAACGTCTGGTACTTCAGATCGGGGCGGTCCAATAAGTCGTATACTGCCATCAGTCTGTGGAGATTCACCGGACCTTCAACCTGAAAAAGGTCATCCTCAGTCAACGCAAATTTATTGAGTAAGAACGATATCATATCAGGCGAACAATTATCAGCAACTTCCAAGCGCACAGCATCGCCATACCGGCGGGAAAGGAGTTCTCCTTCAAGTGCCCTGCGAAGGTCGGCGATCTCTTCCTCGTCCAGATAAAGCTCGCTGTTTCGCGTCACCCTGAACTGATAGCATCCGACCACCTCCATCCCCGGGAAAAGGTCGCCAATGAATTCATGGATCACGGAAGACAAAAAAACAAAGTCAGAAGGTCCGCTCCCCGTCTCATTTTGCGGCAGTTTGATTACCCGTGGCAGGGACCTCGGGGCCTGAACAACCGCCATGCCGCCTTTTCGGCCAAAAGCGTCTTTCCCTTTGAGGGCCACAATAAAATTAAGGCCTTTGTTGAGAATACGCGGGAAGGGATGAGCGGGATCAAGACCGACCGGGCTCAGCACAGGCATCACATGATTAACGTGGGCACGCAGCCACTCTCTTTGTTTGGTAGACCAGTCCGTCCTTGCAAGTAACTGTATTCCGTTCCTCGAAAGAGCTGGGACTAGCTCTTCATTGAAGACCCTGAACTGTTCGGCAACCAACGCATGAGAACGGACGGCAATCTCCTTCATTATGTCGGCTGGCGCGATGTTGTCGGGACCTTTCTGAACTGATCCCGAAGCAATCTTCTGTTTAAGGCCTGCCACTTTTATTTCAAAGAATTCATCATGATTGGTGTCCGTTATACAGAGGAATTTCAGCCTTTCGAGGAGGGGATTGCCCAAATCGGTCGCCTGTGCGAGAACTCGAAAGTTAAATTCAAGCTGGCTGATTTGCCAATTGATAAAAAACTCCGGTCGCGCCAGAGCGGCGTCTTGCGCCTTAGCGTCAATCGTTTTTTTTAACTTCATAATGGTCGGCCTTCTAGGCATTCTATACCTTCCTGCCGGAAAAATATTTCATGACTGGCGTCATTTCATTGTGCCACGCGCGGAGCGGGAAGGCGGAAAAGCATGTGCCAACCCAGAAGACGACATGAACACAGGGATAAAGCCCGATACATCTCAAAGATAACGAGATGTCAGAGCTCTCTGCTTTAACAAGCAGACTTGGCACATCGATAATGCCGCTAGGACGCTGGCCTCTCTCTCTGCAAGCGTTCATTAAGACCAGCGGAAATCGCTGATCGTCCAATGAACAAATGGGCCCTTGGCGAACAAGTCTAGCAGCCCCGCCTGCACTAAGGCAAACACTGGTTACACGGTTTGACGTGCCAGATGTCGGAAGCATATTCTCTCACAGTGCGGTCAGACGAGAACTTTCCGGAGCGGGCCACATTTAGAATCGCCTTCTCACACCATTGCGCTGGCTGTTTGTATAAGGCATCAACGCGGGCCTGTGCTTCGATGTACTCACGCATGTCCGCCAGAAGCATATAATGGTCGCCTTCGTACAACAGGGCTTTAACGATAGGACGGAAGATGC
Organism: Dissulfurispiraceae bacterium; assembly: GCA_052146665.1. Classification (GTDB taxonomy): domain Bacteria; phylum Nitrospirota; class Thermodesulfovibrionia; order Thermodesulfovibrionales; family Dissulfurispiraceae; genus JBKQMP01. The sequence continues at coordinate 3,579 of JBKQMP010000058.1, read as the reverse complement.
CAGGCTCAAACAAACTAAAGAAATCAGCTTCGATGAGCTGAATCGCCCTACGTATTTCCTCGTCGCTGTTGTATATGTCCAACGGGTTGTATACCTGGCGCCGTTGCTCGACTTCGTCCGCGGTCATGCCGAAGATAAACATGTTGTCATGGCCGACATCTTCTCGTATCTCGACGTTGGCACCATCAAGCGTTCCGACGGTCAAAGCCCCGTTGAGCTGGAACTTCATGATCCCCGTACCACAGGCTTCTGTGCCGGCAAGAGATATTTGTTCACTAAGGTCAGCGGCAGGAATGATCCGCTCAGCGAGCGAAACTCTGTAGTTAGGGACGAAAACAACCCTTAATAGATCCTGCACCAGTGGATCGTTGTTGACCACATCCGCCACTTGGTGGATGAGCTTGATTGTCAGCTTAGCCATAAAGAAATTAGGGGCAGCCTTGCCCCCGACTATGAAGGTGCGGGGGACGAAACCCCGTGTGGGATCATCTCGCAGCTGGTTATATCGGACAATGATGTAGAGGGCAAACAGGAGCTGTCTCTTGTACTCGTGGAAGCGCTTCACCTGGATGTCAAACATCGAATCAGGTGAAATATTGATACCCAGCCGGGCCAGGATGTATCCCCCCAGGGCCGCCTTGTTCTGCTGTTTTATCTCTCTGAACCTCGATTGAAACCCTTCATTCGTGGCCAGCGGCTCCAGTCTCCGCAGCTGATCGAGGTCGGTTATCCAGCTGTCACCGATTGTTTCCGTGATAAGACTTGCAAGTCTCGGGTTTGCCTTCAACAACCAACGGCGGGGAGTGATCCCGTTGGTCTTGTTGTTGAATTTCTGAGGCCAGAACTCCGCAAAATCACGCAGTACTCGCTCCCTAAGGAGCCGGCTATGAATCTCAGAGACGCCATTGACTGAGCAAGAGCCAACAACAGCCAGGTGAGCCATATGGACCTGTTTGCCATGCTCATCACTGATAATGGTCATACGTCGAAGGCGATCGCCGTCGAGTGGATAGCGGGTTGCCACAGATCGTATAAACCTTTCGTTGATTTCGTTTATGATCTGCAGATGGCGGGGAAGGAGTTTCTTGAACATCTCTTCCGGCCAAACCTCCAACGCCTCGGGCAAGATCGTATGGTTGGTGTATCCGATGCATGCAGTGGTAATCTCCCACGCCTTATTCCAATCCAGCCCCAGTTCATCTATCAGGATCCTCATGAGTTCAGGGATGGCCAGAGAGGGATGGGTGTCGTTGAGCTGAAGGAACACCCGCTCTGGAAAGACCTCCCAGTCTTCGCCGTCTGCTTTGAACCGCCGGATGATATCCTGCAGCGAGCAGGAAACGAGGAAATACTGCTGCCGTAAACGTAGCTCTTTGCCTTCGAACATGTTGTCGTTGGGATAGAGCACCTTGGTAAGATTCTCCGCCTGCACTTTGCTTGCCACAGCTTCGACATAGGATCCGCGGTTGAAATCCTCAAGGTCGAAATCCTCGGCTGCCCTGCACGACCACAGACGGAGGGTATTGACGGTCTGTCCGCCGTATCCCACGATCGGCAAATCATACGGCATACCAATGACTGGCCTGCTCTCCACCCATTTCCATTCGGGCCCCTTTGGTCCAGGCCGAATCTCAACGCGGCCGCCAAAGTGGACCTCGAAGGAGAACTCCGGCTGAGCAATCTCCCAAGGGTAGCCGTGCTTGAGCCAAGGGTCGACGTCCTCCACCTGATAACCGTTCTCGATGCGCTGCTTGAAAATGCCGTACTCGTACCAGAGGCCATAGCCTATTGCAGGGATATGAAGGGTCGCAAGGGAGTCCATCAGACAGGCAGCCAGACGACCCAGTCCCCCGTTGCCCAAGCCGGCATCGACCTCGTAGTTGCGGAGGGCGACCCAGTCGATATCGAACTGCCGTAATGCTTCCCTGCATGTCTCTTCAATCTGAAGGTTGATCACATTGTTCCCGAGCAGTCGGCCCATGAGGAATTCCAGGGAAAGGTAATACACCCGCTTCACCGCGTTCTTATGATGGTTCTCTTGGGTGTACATCCATCGGTCAATCAGCCGGTCTCGCACGGACAATGCCAAAGCATGGTACCGGTCGCGATCCGTTGCGGTGTAAAGGTCTTTGGCTAGGGTGTAGCGAAGGTGACGCTCAAATTCGTGACGAAGCTCATCGGGCGATATTTTCACGCACTGTCTCCGCTATATTTCATTTCACCTTCCTTGTAATCGGTATGTAGCTTGCATCTTTTGGTCCTCATCCCGGTGACTATATTCCTGCCTCGCGGTAACTTCGTGTAATATCTTTATTTCACGAAATCTGAATTATGATTAACGATTACTTATGGTATCACCCCACTATTAATTAATTGTTACAGATCTGTTAATTTTTGGTTACATATAATCACGCAAGCCCCGGGGAAATTGTCAAAATAGAAATAAATATGGACAATGGCTATTTTCCAGCGGGAGTCTCGGGGCCCTGTTGTTGTTCTTGCGCGGACCCTGGTGCTATCAAGCGTTGTCACGACTTTTAATTGAGCCCAACAGAATGATCAAAAAGCTAGGTGGTGTTGACATCTGTGACTGTTACGCCGTTTCAGCAGTCCCCAGAAGCAAGCTTAATGGAAAGAAATAAGCAAAAATCTGCTAGTGGCGCCGATCTCAATTTCGGGAAGTACTTTTGTGCAATGAGCCTTGTCTCTTAACATGTAATAACGCATGAGAGTTGTGCTCGAAATATATCATAGCTAAAACGTGTTTGTCGCTTATCCGAGAGTCAGCAGCCTATCATCTCTTTTTAAAAAACGATGACAGCCAAGGACGGAAAATCTGCGCTGTTGCCTTTTTGGAGTTCTCACGGCACTCTATTAGATCCGTGACTTTTCTACAGAATCGCGATCTCCAAAAAATTCACGAATATGTAACTGTTACGTCATTATGCTGACATATGTGGCCAATATAATTATTGCTAAGAGGCTACATCGAAAAATCTTGATGTGACAAGTGCCCTTTCCGAGAGGCACGAAAGCAAATACTTAGGAGGTAAAGATGAAAAAGACATTGGTAACTATGTTAGTAATGGGCTTAGTCCTTGGTTTCGCGTTTACTGCAAGCGCTATCCATGACTTATTGCCTGACGGTCTCAAGGTGATTGAACCCGGCGCGGATGCTGAAAAACTGTATAACTATATCACGAAACCTAAGTCTTATTCTAGCAGTTGGAATCTCTTGCCTGGAACACAACAATTCTATTCCGGAAATCAACCCCACGGCTCGTTACTGATAACGTATGTGAACGATGCTGCACTGTCCTCGATTAAGAGCATGCAGGAAATGCCTTTCGGCTCCTGCATTGTTAATGAGGAGTATTCTGCTGACAAGCAACTAACAGGAATTACCGTAATGTATAAGGTAAAAGACTATAACCCAGAGGGTGGCGACTGGTTCTGGGCGAAGTATGCTCCCCCTGATGGATATGTGGTGGCATCGGGTAAGGTGGAAAGCTGCATCGTCTGTCATGATGCACAGAAGGATAATAATTACCTTTTCTCAAAAAAATAGAGGAAAATGAC
>JBKQMP010000057.1:0-49714 GCA_052146665.1 Dissulfurispiraceae bacterium | reverse complement strand
GACATAGGAGGCATACCTCCTGCCATAGCCGGTCAGTTGTGTGAACTCATCCAGTATCACGCCTTTGTCTTTCTTCCTGGCTTTCTGATACCGCGCAGCCGTCACTGCAGTTGCCTTTTGCCTCTCTCTCATCGTTAACCTCATTTCTGCCTCCCATAGCTCTGCCTACAGAAGGCTATTTTCGATTATTTTTCGTATCGATTTCTTATTTGAGGCAACGATTCACTTTCGTATCGTTTTTTCGTGATGCAATTCGTAGGATTGACAGTGTTGAAACCTGGGACTTAAAATCAATCAGAGAACATGGACACCATATCTCATCACGAGTTCGTCGACACACTTCAGGCACTCCCTGAAGCACCTGGGCGGCTCGTCAGGGATATTCTTTCCAACGCAATCCTTCGGCCGTTTTCTGCGGGAATGCTTATCTACGCCGAGGGAGATACCTGTATCCTCAATGCTTCCTGCATCCTCTCGCACACAACATACCCTGCCAATGCGGTCTCTACGAAGGGGGGTTCGATGCTTCTTCTCCCTGCAGACGATTTCCGAGGGCTGATGGAGACGAGCATGGAAATGAGACACTTTGTTTTTGAAATCATGAGCAGGCGTCTTACGGCGGTCAGGGCCCTTGTGGAAGAGGTAGCCTTCGGAAGGATGGATATCAGACTTAAAGAATATCTATTGGAAAAGGCCGAATACGGAGTTCTCAAATCCACGCACCAGAAGATAGCCGACGACTTGGGAACTTCAAGGGAAGTAATGAGCAGACTCCTCAAGGATCTCGAAAGGAAGGGGCTCCTTGCCCTGTCGAGGAACGAGATAACCATCTTTATGCCATGAAAGCGTTTTGTCTGTGACTTCATCACAGACAACCATATTTAATAGTAGCTATACTTAAGTTACCACGATTAGAGTTGTTCAGGAGGTAACTATATGAAAAAGAATATCGGTACAACAGAACGGGCTGTAAGGGTACTGGCCGGTCTGGGTATAATCTCGATGGCCTTTACCGGGCCCCATTCTCCGTGGGCATTTCTCGGGATTATCCCGTTAGCTACGGGCCTCATTGGATGGTGTCCGCCGTATGCTCTTCTAGGGTTTTCTACCTGTAAGAGTTGCAACAAGGATATGCCGACAGTTGGGGGGGGTGTCTTAGGATCCACAACCGGATGCTTATCCCCTCTCTTTTCGCTGAACCGCATCGTTTAAGCATGCTATGAGATGAGATTGTGCTGAGATGAGAGGGTAATAGACGGTGGGAGGAGCTGTGAACGATTCCAAGAAATTCGATCCTGCGAAGCTTGCCCGGCTTAACGATCCAAAGAGAGTGCAATACCTGGATCCCGAGGTCATCTGGGAGAAAGCTGCACTTGTCAATCCCGAAGTGTTAATTGACATTGGAGCAGGTACGGGCTTTTTTGCCCTGCTCTTCAGCAAGAAGCTAAAAAAGGGAAGGGTCTATGCCTGTGAAATTTCGGAGAAGATGCTTGCATGGATGCATGATAATCTTCCGATTTGGTCAAAGGGCATTGTGATTCCCGTGAGGATGGAGGAGAACTCGGTTCCCCTTCCCGACAGCGTGGCAGATTTGGTTTACATGATCAACCTGCATCATGAACTTGAAGAGCCGACAGAGATTTTAAAAGAATCCTGCAGACTTTTAAAGGAAGGGAGCAAACTGATAATAATCGACTGGAAAAAAGAAAACACTCCTGAAGGACCACCCCTTGGACTTCGGGTCACGCACGCGACAATCGAGTCCCAGATGCGCAAAAGCGGTTTTTTTAATATTACTCAATATACTGTCCTACCTTACCATCATTTCTTGGTCGGGGAAAAGAAGGCCTGAGGGCCGGGGCTTCAATCCCCTAATCAAATATTTTTCATCCTTGATCCTAAAACGGCACTTACCTCAGCTAGGCTTATGTTCCTCGTTGTGGCAAGAAGACGTGACGCCAGGGCTAGAGCCATTTTTCGACTGCTATAACCCAAACCAAAATGGGTCAGTTGATTATTCGCATGGTTTCGAGAATTTTATTTCGAACCCCTTTTTCGTACCACTGAAAGCACGACTGAAGGCTTTTCACCAATAAGTCCGCTTCGGCGGTTCCGGAGACGAGGAAATCGATAAGCTCCCAATCCTGCATAAGTTCATACCAATCCATGGCATCCCAGGAAGCCAGGCGCGGGATATCCAATATATGCGTCAAATGTTGTCCGCGACAAGATTCGGCACGCCCGTCAGAATATAATTTGAGGGCGGTAACCAGTTCGCTGATTTTGTCCAGCTTAGGCACAGTCATGAGTTTACTCCCTAACTGCTGACAGTAAAACATTAAATATTGATTGCGTTAAGTCAATATTAACATAACGCATGTTCAGTTTCAATCGCCAGGTCGATTACGAATTGAGGTCGCCCGTAATCCTTGACCTTCATGCCTTTGCAGTGATAAGCTTTGCGGTGGAATTCGTTTCAACTGCGGCTGACAATATGAAAGGTTGACCTTCTTCTTATTCAATCTTCCGTGCACAGCCCCAAGGAGGATTCTCTTATGTCTAATAGACGTCGTACATTTACCATGCGGACCAAGATATGGATCGAAGACGATACCGGGAAGGTTGTTTTCGGTGCAGGGAGGTTCCGCATCCTCAAGGAAGTTGCGGAGCGGGGGTCTCTTTCAGCGGCCGCCAAGGTTCTTGGGATGAGCTATCGGGCTGTGTGGGGAAAGATCAGGGCTACAGAGGATCGCTTGGGCCAGCAGTTACTGCGAAAACAGAGTGGAGGGATCAGTGGCGGCGGGTCTGAACTCACTCCGTTTGCAGATAACCTGCTAAAAGGCTACCATCAGCTGCAGAGCTTGACAAGGGCAAAGGCTGACAGCTTTTTTCGTGATGTTTTTGTCGACACGCTGGCAGAGAAAATAGATCACAGGAGGCATAAACGAGATTAATCTTCTGTCCCTACGGTACAGTGACACGCATGTACTGCATAGGGATATTTTTTATTAGAAACGCCTCTCTGAGCTTAGTTGCCGTTTTATAATGGATTTCACATTATATTCGAGAACTAACAGCGGATTAGACCTGTAAAAAGGTAAACATGATCAAGAAAGAGCGCGTTCGGGAACACCTGCCGAGATACACTAAGTATTGTGATTTTGAAGTTCCTTCAAGAACACCGTCCTTATGGGGTACGGAATAATTATTCCTTCTTGCTTGTACCTTTCGTGAAGACGCAGAATCAATTCATGCTGAATATTGGACTGGGCGTCGAAGTCTTTGGCGCGCAGAGTTATTGAAAATTCGATACACGAATCAGAAAACCTGGTGTATTGTATAAAAGGCTCAAAGTCCAAAACTCCTCCTGCAACTTCACGCATTACGTCTTTTGCTATGCCTTCCGTCACCTCTTTCACTCTTTTTAAGTCACTATCATAACTGACGCCGATTTGAGCGAGGATAAACATTTCTTTGTCGGGAAGAGAACAATTTGTCACATTAACTGATGCAAGCTTAGAATTCGGTATGACGATAATATTATCGGAAGGCGTTTTGATAACGGTCTCGCGCCACGTCATATCAGCTACATATCCTTCCTCGGCAGTGCTAAGCCTAATATAATCTCCTACCCTGATCTTGCCCGACGCCATGATGTTAAGACCTGAAAAAAGGTTGGCAAGAGTGTTCTGAAGCCCCAGGGCCACGGCCAATCCGCCCACGCCCATCGCAGTGAGTATGGGTGTGATGGACACGCCGATGGTATCCAGTATGATAGTACAACCTATCAGGTATACTAGTAGCTTTGCGAGATTTATAAAGATAGTAAAGGCTGCGACTGCACCTTTTGTTTTTTTCATGTATATGTTGATGAATGCAGCCGTCAACCTGGACAGAACAATGGTTCCTGTCAGTATCATTAGCACGTGAAGGATGGTTCTTAAAAGATAAAAAAGAGCCCTCTTCATGGGTACAAGATGTATTGCGCCATAAACACTCAGGATGGCAAATGAAAGGATAATCATGTAGCGAAGTGCCAAGATTGCAATTTCCGCGGCCTTGTGTTCCTCTTTTGCGATCTTTCTTTTTAGCTTTCCGAGTATCACCGTCTCGATGATAAGACCAAGGACGATTCCGCCCACTACAACGGCAAAGGGCATGATTATTTGCGATGTTATCGTGAAAGTGTCACCTGTCATCGAGCCTCCGTTGCCCTGCCTCAACTCATCAACAATCTGGGCTTTTCACAGTAATTTTTTTGCTCAGGTAATTTTTGCTACTTGTTTTTCGCGTCATAGTCTCACCTCTGGTGGGGAGAATGGGATAAACCCGCATAGGGTCTGCTCACTCTTTTAAGGTACAGGTGCGGTTCACGCGCCCCGCCGGATCTTGCCGGTAATACGAGCTGAGGACTCGGTAGAGGTCCGGAGAGTTCTTCTGGAGGGCAAGGGGACGGTCGAAGAACTCCTCGGTTGCCACGGCAAAGAACTCGGCCTCGTTCTTTGCGCCGTAAGCATCAAGGAAGGTTTTATGGCCCTTCTCTGCGAGGCCACGTAGCCGCAAGAATTCCTCGGAGCACACGGCCACCCATTCGGCGAACTGGTCGCGGTCGGCCAGAAGAGGGGTGCCGTCGGCAGCTCCGTCGAGCATATCGAGCTTGTGGGCGAACTCGTGGTAAACGACGTTATGACCTTGTTCGGGGTGGCGCGCCCCGTGCAGGACGGTGTCCCATACGAGGATCACCGGACCCTGGGCAAAGGCCTGTCCCAGGATGGGGACAGAGGGAGCGAACGGAACATCCACGCGCTCGAATACGCCGGGCTGGTGCTCGGGAGGCACTACGGTGGAGGGGTAGACGAGGATCGACTGCACGTTGCGATAGTAGTCATGGGGCAGTCCCAGTTGCAGCAGGCACGCCTGAGCCGCGATGGTGACGCGGATCTCGTCCGTGAGGTCGAGGCCGCCACACCCTTCCCAGCCTTTCTCATCCAGGAAGACCTGCATCATCGCGTGCAGCTCGGCGCGCTCGGCGGCGTCGAGCGTGCAGTAGTGGGCCATGTTTGCGCGCACGATGACCTCCCACTCTGGCGGGAACGGTCGCTTCTGCACCTCGGTGCGGTGATGGTCGCGGAGCCAGTGGAACATGGGCCATCCTCTCCTTCCATAGTAGTCTGTCACATTAGTATAAACTTTCTTGTGTGAAAACTATACAGGACGGAGTGTTTTGCATGGTCTATTTTTATTCTCGGTCCGTCTTTTGTCCCGACCTCTGCGCAGGTTTTTTTCTTTCACCAACTTTCGCTCTTTCGCTCAAAAACCTATTACTCATGAGAATGAGGCATTGCGAAAGAAACTGTTAACATCAACAGTCTCACTGTCCACTTATAATTCCGCATTTAAGGGACAAAGTGTCTCACATAACGTTTGTTCCAAAGCTCTACAACATTTACTATTGGACTTATCTGTGTCCTCACTTGTTCACGAGGTGGCCGCAAATTATCAGAGAGAATAGGAACCCCGTGACAGGACGCCCACGACTTCCAACCGTACTGGTGTAAGCTTGCAGCCCCGATCAGGCCGCCGGGCCGCTCCTACCCTTTAGTATATTCCGCGGGTCAAGAGGTGGTAACGGGTCTCGAGGCGTCTCAATGTTGGGGATCAAGTCGTTCGACCCTCCATCCGGATAGCCAATAATGCTTGGATACTTTATGATCGATTTGTAAAACTCGATTAAGGCCGGGTTAATGAGCGCTATCACCAAGGCATTGTCTTGCCCCGTTTATCAGGCCAACACCGTAAAACTCCGTCCTTTAGGGCGGAGATATAAGATGTGCCGTTGCAAGACTTTTGTGAAACAGTTCCTTTAGAATAATACTAATGTTCTTTGACAATCGGTCTGCGGTTGTTGCCAGTCATGGTTGGCAACGTAAAATCGATACCAAAATAGTCAGGTGTTTCGTTAGAGTATTCTCCTGCGGTGAGCGAAAGCCAAGCAATACCGTTGGATAGTTGAGCTGACCTAAAGAAACTAAACCTCCATGTAGTAGGGGCGGGCAGCCCCGAATTGAAGCCTGTGGAGAGTGCGACCAAAGCGCCTCTGTGAAGCGGGAACCTACCAGAGACAGTATGCATGAGCTCAATGAGCCTGCTGCTGTTTCCCCACGGAATCATCGGCCTTTAGGCCGGTGAGGATGTGTGCGCCCAGCATGGGCGTGATCTTGGAGGTGAAAGTCCTCCCGCGAGCTGACCACAGCAAGCGAAGGGAAGTACAACTGCGTAAGGGTGACCGAGCGTGGGGAGGAAGTATTGAACGAATCCGCGAGCCGATGAACAAAAACCAAATACGAGGCGTTGCCGATCAAGGCGAGCAGGCACATCACTGCGAAGCTTTTGTGGTCAAGGAGAGGTGGCGTAGATTTGGCGGTTGTGCGGAGAAGGATCGCGTTCTTACCTGGGGAGATCTTGCTTTATGCCTGAAAGGGCAACGGTGATAAGCCAGAGCGAGAAGTCAGCAGAAGCCGTAGTAACCGCCCTTAAGGGGTGAAGGGCTGAACGAAAAGGAGAGCTGAACGTTATGTCACTTGAACGTGCAAGGCATCAGAAGCCCGAGAAACCGGGGCATACCGTGAGAGGGGAAGGTGAAGCCCGACCCGACACGATCTGTGATGAAGCGCGTTTTGCGTGTCCTACACAAGAAGGCTCAGGGCAAGAGGACTTGTTGCAGAAGGCCCTCTCACGAGAGAACATGGTGCAAGCGTGGAAGCACGTCAAAGCCAATAAGGGAAGTGCCGGAGTGGACAGGTTGACGGTCGAACAAACCACCGAACACCTCAGAGCGCATTGGCCCCGAATCCGAGAGGAAATATTCAACGGACGGTACCGGCCGCAAGCGGTGCGTCGGGTAGAGATTCCGAAACCTGGAGAAGGGACACGTGAACTGGGGATACCCACGGTGGTTGACCGATTAATCCAACAGGCCCTTTTACAAATCCTGCAACCGTTGATCGATCCGACGTTCTCCGAATATAGCTATGGATTTCGACCTGGCCGGAGTGCACATGACGCTGTGCTGAAAGCTCAGCGTTACGTGCAGGAAGGTTATCGAGTCGTAGTTGATATTGATCTGGAGAAGTTCTTTGACAGGGTCAATCATGACATACTCATGGATCGTCTTGCTAAAAGAATCCCTGATAAAGCCGTCTTGCGGCTGATTCGTCGATACCTGCAAGCCGGGATCATGTCAAATGGGGTGGTTATGGAGCGAATGGAGGGAACGCCGCAAGGTGGCCCACTATCTCCGCTTCTGGCTAACGTGATGCTGGATGAAGTGGATAAGGCCTTGGAACAAAGGGGACATCGGTTTGCAAGATACGCTGACGACTGTAATGTCTATGTGCGTAGTCAGCGGGCAGGAGAAAGAGTCCTTTGTTCCCTAAGACGCCTCTATGCAAAACTACATCTGAAAGTGAACGAAGCGAAGACTACGGTGGGCCCTGTCTTTGGTCGTAAATTCCTGGGGTACTGCCTCCGGCGCTGGTCTGGGGATGCGGTCAAAATTGCGGTAGCCCCTAAAGCGATCGAAACGTTCAAACAACGCATAAGGCAAATTACCCGACGTGTCGGTGGCCGTAGTATAAGCCAGGTAGCTGAACAAATGAGGGCATATCTGCCAGGATGGAAGTCCTACTTTCGTCTTGCTCAGACGCCATCTACGTTCCAAAACCTCGGCTCATGGATACGACACCGGCTCAGAGCAATCCAACTCAAACACTGGGGAGGTGGCCCTACAATTTATCGTAGGCCTCGCAGCCTCGGTGCAACTCACGAGTTGGCCTCTGTGATCGGCGGAGCCGGCGGTCGCTGGTGGCATCACAGCCAATCGAACCTTAACAAAGCCAATCGAACCTTAACAAAGTCCTAACGGTGTCCTACTTTGACAGCCTTGGCTTCCCACGACTCTTATGACCTCAACTCTTCGAACCGCCCGGTGCGGACCCGCATGCCGGGTGGTGTGGGAGGGGCACGCCCTTTGGGCGTCCCCTATCCTGATCAAGGATAGGCACTTGACTCCTATGAACGCTATAGATAGTATATCTCATGATGGATGGTTATCCCAGAGCAGTGCTCGAACTTGAGAGTTGGTTCAACCCAGAAAAAACTTGCCGAGAATACTTGGTCATGCCAAGGCGGTCCGCCGGCTTTAACTGCCCACGTAATAGCTATCATTATGTTTGGACGAGATCCGATGGGTTTTACAATTGCGACGCCTACGGTGTTCAGACCTCGGTCATTTACGGTGCCTTTTTGCAGGGCACCAAGAAGCCTTTGCGGGAGGCTCGCACGCTTTCATCTCGACGTACTTCAGATCCCTCCTCACCGATACGTTCTTGCTTTTGGCTGGTATTTTTCTTAGTACACAACATCATGACCACCATAAGCTCTCTTACACGGGATTTCTACGCCATAAGCTTACGCGCGTGCCGAGCGTATGCAATAACTGAGGACATTTCTTACGGCCTGCGTAGTCTGTATTTAGGCATAGTCACGCCTTTTCAGCCTTTGTATTTCTTGATGAGGTCTAATTTAGTGAGCGAAAAGAAAGGACTAAAAAAGAGGCGATAATTATGAGGATCTCACAGAAAAGTCTGGTTCTGGTGGCGGTGCTTCTAGCGGGCGCTCTTTTTTCTGTGGAGGCGAGAGCGGGAGTTAAAATTGGCATCCTGATGTTTAGTAATGAGGCCCGCTACTTGACAGCTGCCAAGGGCTTTATGGACAAGCTTAGAGAAGAGGATTTTGGAGAGCCGAAAACAAAGTTTATGGTGGAAAATGCAGGTGCCAACAAGGCGAAGGCTGCGGAACTGGTTAGAAAATTTGCTGCGGCAAAGATGGATCTGATCTTTACATTAGGGACCTCTGCAAGTCTTGCTGTTTCTCAGGAGATCAAGGATGTGCCGATAGTCTTTAGTGTGGTCTATGATCCAGTAGCGGTAGGATTAGCTAGAAGTTGGAAGAATTCAGGCAACAACACTACCGGCACCGCCTCTAAAGTTCCTATGTCAAAGCTCATGGATAGTCTGAAAGCGTTTATGCCGGTAAAAAGGCTGGCCGTTCTCTATACACCTGGTGAAAGAAACTCCGAGTTAATACTTAAAGACTTGCAGGAAATCCAGGGAACCTATAAGATCAAGGTCGTACCGGTCCCTTTGACGAGAGAAGCTGAGGTTGCCGAGATAATGCCGGAAGTCATACGTACGTCTGATGCAATATATATGACGGGCAGCAATCTTGTCGATAGTGAGGTTTCGCTGATAGTGGATATGGCTACTAGGGGAAAAGTTGTTACCATAACCCATCTCGAAGATTTGGTAGAAAAAGGGATACTTCTGGGCGTCTGCCCGGATTTATACGCGATGGGCCGGCTGGCAGGGGAAAGGGCAATAAAAATTTTGAAAGGCGCTAAACCGTCATCTATTCCGATAGCAGTGTTGAAAAAACAAGAAGTGATTATTAACATGAGGACAGCAAAAGAGGGACAGTTTCGGCTTTCGCCTGAATTTATGAAAACGGTAACAAGAAAAATAAAATAACTGATACATACCCATGGGCAAGCCCGAGGAACCCTGCGATGGAGTCATGACCAAGTCCAATCAAGATTTAACTGAAAGCATCCGATTCAAATTTCTCAGCATCATATCTCTCACTCTCTTTGTCGGAACCCTCATCTTAAGTATTATCATTGCAATAAGCGAAGGCAAGGTTCTCAGGAATTCCTTGATAATGAGCGGTCAAAGTCTTGCGTCTTTCATAGCTACAGTCAGCAAAGAACCGCTGCTTATGAAGGATAGCATTCAATTGGATGCTATAGTGAACGATGCGAATAAGGATGAAAATATTGTCTATACTGTCATCAAGGATGAGCAGGGCAATCTTGTCACTTCTCAATATGCGAGCATTAACTATCGTTCACCAAGGATTGTTGATATCCTTTCGCGGTTATCAAGGAATAGCGAGCTTCATGATATGATTGATGCGATCAATAAACAAGAGCCTGTCATAGAACTTTCTGCCCCTATCATGATACACATTAAATCTATCGGTAGCGTTACGATTGGCATGTCGGGATATAAGGTTCATCAACAGATTTTAAAGACAATACTATTTGTCATTGCGCTTAACTTGGCTGTAGCGCTTATACTTGGAGTTGTGCTGTTTATGGCATCAAGAAAAGTCATATTAGATCCCCTTGCTGCGCTTGCCCGTGCAGCCTCCGCAATTGCGGGAGGGAATCTCTCCACACGTGTGAATATTCAGACTACGGGAGAGGTCAAGACACTGGTTGATAGCTTTAATAAAATGTCAGCAGATCTTACGAAGACCACGGTTTCGAAATATTATGTGGATAACATAATCAAAAGCATGATGGATACTCTAATTGTTGTATCCTCGGATGGCAAAATTGCACTGGCTAACGGTGCTGCTTGCTCTCTTTTGGGCTATGACGAAGAAGAGCTAGTAGGCCAATCTTTTGAAATGTTATTGGGAGATAGTGCAATGGATAAGCACAAGATAGAAGAGGTATTTAGAGGTAATTTTGTCGATCATGTTGAGATAACCTATCTGACAAAAGATGGGGGGAATGTGCCGATGTTTTTTTCCGGTTCGGCGATGCTCGGCAGTGATGACAGATTTCTTGGAGCAGTATTCGCTGCAACAGATATCACCGAGCGGAAGCGAATGGAGGAAGAACTGCGCGCTTTGTCACTGAAAGATGAACTTACGGGTCTTTATAACCGAAGGGGATTAGTTACCTTTGCTGAACACTTGTTGAAGATGGCCAATCGCTTAAAGAGAGGCATTTTTTTGCTCTACGCGGATCTCGATAATATGAAGATCATTAATGATACATATGGCCACCAGGAAGGAGACAAGGTATTAGTTGAGATCGCAAATATTCTGAAAGAAAATTATCGTAACTCCGATGTTGTTGCCAGGATTGGCGGGGATGAGTTCGTAGTCGTGCCGGTAGGAGTTGCGGGGGATGACGAGGGGGCGCTCGCTGAGCGTTTACGGAAAAGTATCGAGACAAATAATTTACAAAGAAAGCGCAGCTACAATCTATCACTCAGTGCCGGCATAGCATTCTACGACCCTGAAAATCCGTGTTCGATTGAGGAACTGCTTCTTCGAGGAGATAGGTTGATGTATGAGCAAAAAATAAAAAAACGGGCGGAGCTTATTTAGGTAAAACGGGATGCTTGCATCCTCAAAACCCGACTACGTAGGTTTAATCAGGCCTTACGTCTCTTTATCCCGTGAAACTTTAGTCTATATCCTTGTGTGATCTCGCGACTGTGTCGGTGTACCTCAGATCACGGTACCAAACCTTATTTTTTTGCACGCGCAGAGGGATAACCAGTGTCGGGAAGGATTATTTTTTTTACGAGCAATTAAGCCTCTGGCTGTTAAATTCCTAACGAAACTAATATCGCTGACAGATCTGCCGCACACATAAAACGGTAAATGCCCGGCTCTCATATAAAACTTGAGCGAGACTTATAGCAGAATATATTTTTCATAAGTGACATATGTGTTTGAATGAGGGTTCTTGGGTGATGTGAAAAGTTTATGCAAATCGTAGCCATGCCTTATTGCCTTGTCTTCAAGATAGAATTCGGCAATTTTCATCAAGGGAAACCCTGCGCGATTTAAACCTATTGATGGGCATATCTTCTTCAGGGTATCCGAGCGCCATGGAAATAACAAAGTTAAGGTCTTCAGGTACACCTAAAAGACCCCTTATCACGTCATCCAAGCCCCTCACATAACCTATTGGACAGCTGCCTACACCATAGGCTTGGGCAGTGAGCATAAGATACACCATAAAGGCCCCTATACACGGTAGTCTTGCAGGTGTCAAGCTCTCATGGATATACACAAAGGCAACAGCAGGTGCATTAAAGAAATGAAGACTCCCCTTCATGATATAATCGGCTTTGACCCCCATCTTGAGAAGATAGGGCTTGAGTTGACTGAAGAGTTCAGCGCTCCTCCGAGTATATCTCTCAGGTACCGTGCCGGAATAAGAAACTCCAAATGTCCTGTTACCATTTTTGACCGTCTCATCAATTAAGCGACGTAATTCTTTTGTTTTTGCACCGGTTGCCACATATACTTCCCAAGGTTGAATATTACTTCCTGAAGGTGCATTTATAGCCGTCTCTAGCAAAGCCCTGAGGAGATCATCTGCTACAGGTTTATCCGAAAAGGCCCTTACTACTTTCCTTGTCTTTAGCCCAGTTAAAAGATCAATCTTCACCTCTTACCGCCTATTCTGTCAGGGTTGGTTACCTTTTTTAAGAAAGCACCCACGATCACTGCTTTCGGATATCTTTCCCAATGGAGAAAGCGTCTCCGAGATAGTCGCCAACTTTATGATAGCGACGCACCTCCGGGCTGAAGACGATAGGCCTCACTTTTTCGATGTCAGGAACTCCTTTTTCGCTGAGCACGGATTCATCGGCCTTGACATCAAGGATTTCTCCTATAAATTGGGTGTGAAGTCCAATTTCTAGGACATGAATTACTTTACACTCCAGAATCAAGGGAAATTCCTTCACATATGGGGCATCGACTATGTCACTTTTTATCGGTGTATATTCAGTGGCGGCAAACTTGTCCTCATTTCTGCCCGATACCAATCCAAAATAATCGACTTCCTTGGCATGCCCTTCAGATGGAACGTTCAGAGTAAATGCTTTTCTCTTTATAATATTGTCATAGCTGTACGTCGCTTTCCTGAGAGAAATCGCTATACAGGGAGGCTTGGAACAGCAAATTCCTCCCCATGCAATAGTCATGACGTTCGGCTTCCCTTCCTTATCGTAGGTTCCGACAACCCACACCGGTGTCGGATAAAGCAGTGTTTTTGGACCCAATGACTTCTTCATAATACCACCCTCCAAAGCCGTGATTAGAATTATCGAACTCTACGTACACACATCCAATTTTAGCATGAATATGAGAGCAAAGATTGACCTGCTTATATTAAACCGGTTCAGAGGTTAAATATCATATCGGATAGAAATTGTCATGAGGGCTGATATAAAGGAGAAGGGAATCACCCCTGGGCAGATGATCACGAAGCTCTATAACCCAGACGTATTGGGTAGCAAGGGTCAGACCGTGGGTCAGATCATATGGAAACTGCGTGCAAGCGAGGTGACGTACTACGGTCTCGAAAAGATCACACTGGCATCCAGTTAAACGCATGAAGGAGGTTGAGTCGGAGAAAGCCTATCTTTAAAAGATCGCAGCCGATCTTTCCTGGTTTGCAATCTGCTGTCCCGCCCTGGGGTAATCGGAGTGAATTTGATTCAAGATCTTTAAATTGACTGCGAATTTCGAGCAGTTTTGTACGATAGGCGTCAGCATCGCCATAATCCCTAAAAAGGTGTGCTCTGGAATGGTGTTGAGCCTTTCCAGAAGCATGCTTGATCGGACACCAGTAATGTTCCGTCCGCGCCGCAATTTCCATGGCATACGATCAAAGGCCGTTAAAGTAACTGCAATAATCGCAGTTCAGCCTTTCGAGTAAATTCAGGCATGTGAACTACCCCCACTTAACTGCCTGCGGTAATTGAAGTGGCGGCCTCTTCGCGCTTCATCGAACCCCGCGTAGTGCGGGTACTGCCCGCTACACGTCTTACGATGGTCTCTACGCACGTACATTCGGACGGTCCCTGCCCTATTTGAAGATTGATCTTCTGTTTCCGAAACACCACAGTCTTTTTGTCCTTAGCTGTGATCTCACCATTGCGCAGCATCCTGATCCCACGTCTCTTGATCACTAACGAGGCGTTGTAATCAGCATTGAGCGTGAGCCCACACCTCTGGCAAGAGAATATAGCCTGGGTTTCCCGATTGTCGGGGTGAATGTGCCCACAGTAGGAACATTCCTGCGATGTGCCGTGTGCCGGAATTTTAATGGTTAACTTCTCTCTCCTGAGTGCCTTATATTTTGTAAAGGTAACAATTCTGCCCCACATGGAGTTAAGGATAGATTTGTTAAGGCCAGCCTTAGCTCTGGCGCCGTTGCACTCCAATATCCTTAGTTAATCATATCAGGCCACATGAATGACACTGAAGAATATCCCTCTTTTTTGTTAGCGCGTTTTTGATCGTTGTTGTAAAGAGGCAATGATGGGAAATCTCAAGGATTCGTCCTGCGATTGAATGTTGAGTGACTGATACCAATTCGTTATCCAAGTTGCACTAGGTCGCCTCTGTATCTCGGCCGAAACCCATATCTGATGAGGAAGAATAATTTACTCTCAATCCACGAAATAGTGCAGAAAGAGTGTGCATCCTGGGTGTCCTTAAGCGGTCCTTACTTGTATTTACGCGTCAGTCATGCCAAAATGACAAATATGGCGAAAAGAATGTTGCCAACTGATAGACATAAGACTCCGGAGGAGTTCGAGAGGAAGCTGGAAGAAATGCGGCTGAAGTTTCTCGAGCTTCAAGAGTGTCGTTTCAATGTTCAGAGCTTCCAAAAGAGATACGAGCAGCTCCTCCAGTCCGCACCAGATGCGATGGTTTTTGTCGATCAGGCATCGAAAATTGTTCGCATAAACGCTCAACTTGGAAGTCTCTTCGGCTATGACGAGGAAGAGTTGATTGGGAGTGACCTCGACTCACTGATACCGGAGCGCTATCGCAGTCGTCATCGTCAAAACGTGATCAAATATTTCGAACAGCCCCACTTGCGACTAATGGGTACGGGCCTTATGATCTACGGCTTGAGAAAGGACGGATCGGAATTCCCGGCAGATATCAGCCTGAGTCCACTTAAAACCGAGAGCGAAATGTTCGCTGTAGGCGCGGTCAGAGATATAACAGAGCGAAAGAAAGCTGAGGAGGACAAGCAGCGGCTCCGAGAGCAACTCGCCCAAGCCGAGAAGCTTTCCGCTCTCGGGAGGATTGCGGCGAACGTTGCCGACGAGATTAGGAACCCCCTGACTTCTGTCGGCGGCTTCGCTCGAAGGCTTCTTAAGATAGCGGACAGCGAAAAAGAAAAGGAATACGCCGCCTTTATTGTATCGGAAGTCAGTAGACTCGAGGGCCTTCTCAAAGGTGTCCTTGCGTTTTCACGTTCAAGGAGCCCCCTTTTAGAAGACCATAATATCCACGAAATCCTCGATGAAGCGCTGAAGCCATGGGGAGAAAAATTGCAGCAGCAGGATATCACTCTACGGGAGGAGTACCGGGAAGATGCGCTTGTCCGTGTAGACGAGGCACAGGTTCGGGAAGCGGTTGAGTGTCTTGTATCAAATGCGGTCGATGCGATGCCAAGCGGTGGCACGTTGTCTGTTGCAACTAGTCGGGTAATCGTAAGTGGAGTGCCGTATGTCCGGATCAAGATTGAGGACACGGGTGAAGGTATTGCCACTGAGAAACTCGGCAAGATCTTCGAGCCATTTTTCACGACTAAAATATCTCCGAGGGGTACGGGCCTCGGCCTCCCGATAGCAAAGAAGATAGTAGAGGAAGAGGGAGGCACCATCAATATCGAGAGTACAAAAGGCGCGGGTACTGCCGTCACTCTTCTCTTCCCGGACGTCCGAATGATGTAGTCTCGCAGGTTAATAGTCTGCAAGTGCCGGTCTTGCTAGGATGAAAAAAAGGCCATTATTTAGGTATACTTTTACAAGTGAGCGCCCTTTGGCGTTAGAACTTTGAACAGGAAGGGGAGATATATGGAAAGAACGAAGATGTCAAAAAAGACGGTTACCAAAAAGGCGACAGCGAAGACTGCTCCAAAAAAAGCCGCGGTAAAAAAGGTCGCAAAGAAAACAGCGGGGATAAAGGAGGGAAGTAAATACACCTGCGGCGTCTGCGGCCTCACCCTCACTGTCGATACCGCCTGCGGCTGCGCTGAAACGACCCACCTCATCTGTTGTGAAGAGCAGATGAAGATCAAGAGATAACCTTAAAACTGTCATGGTCTGTGCCATGCAGCTATTGTTCGCCTGGCGGCTTATCTTTTTTTGAGAGATGAAATGTAGATAGCCCGGAATGCTGACGACGAAGGGTCACAGCGAAGAAGGAACGCGGATGTTCATCTTCAAATTGATAGTGAGTATTGTCAAACAGGCTGCAATTTTGGCTTGCCTGCTCTTCCTGCCGGCAGGCACATTGGATTGGTGGCGAGCCTGGCTGTTAATCGGAGTGCTGTTTGTGGGCTCCGTAGCATCCGTCGCCGTGCTTCTGCCCGGACGCAGGGACTTACTCAGGGAGCGCCTCAAGTCACCCATACAGAAGGGTCAGCCTCTTGGGGACAAGATCATTTTGATACTTTTCCTCATGTCGTTCTATGGTCTGATCGTGTTCATCCCCATGGACGTGTTCCGTTTGCACCTGATGACCACTCCAGGAGTACTCGTTTCATCTTTAGGAATGTGCCTTTTCCTCTTTGGGTGGTGGATCGCTGTTCTAGCTCTCAGGGAGAACATCTTCGCGGTGACGGTCGTAAAGCTCCAGGAAGAAAGAAAACACAGGGTCGTTGATACAGGGGTCTACGGAGTGGTGCGACATCCGATGTACACTGGCGGTATCTTATTTGTTGTCGGCCTCCCCTTATGGTTGGAGTCCTATACGGGTGCGTTGCTGACTCTTGTTCCAACGGGTATCCTGGTTCTGAGAATTTTTTTTGAGGAGCGATATCTTATAAGAAACCTGAAGGGCTACGAAAGCTACATGAAAAGAGTTCGTTACAGGCTGATCCCCCTGCTGTGGTAAGCAAAGGTCTACCATTGAAACGATGATTCCTCGGAGGCACGTAGTTTCGCAGCACAAGCGGCAGCGTGCACGTAACACAGGGGGTCGCTGAGAACTGAGCCGGAGAAATACTTTCCTTTTGGAGATCCGAAGTGGTTACTAGTCCCGTTAATGGGGAGTTATCAGGTCAACACGGTGTTCCGGCCTGAGGCACTGAGATGTCATAGAGGCGAGAGGTACCCATCAGGAGAAAGGCTGGTGGCAAGCATAACCATGTTGATGCCGTGATGCTCCGCCCAGCTGCCGGATTCTCTGTTATTGCCCTCAAGCCAGAATGCATTTATCAGCTCACTAAGACGAGCGTATTCCATGAGGCTTCGGATTCGAGAACGGACATCGTGTCGCCTCTTGAAGACGGTAGGATGTTGTTCGATCAGTCCTGCGAGTTTCTCTATGGCCTGCAATCCGATTGACAATCCCAACTCCCGGAATGCGAGCCGGTAACGAGAGGGAAGTTTCAAGGGAGACTTACTCGCAAAGTAGTTCAATCCTGTCAATAAATCATCCAAAACGGTTTCAAGGAGATCCGGTCGACTGAAGCTGTCTGCAACAATTAACTGTGCCATCTTGTAGGCGTCGATCAGGAGACCCCCAATGCCTAAGGGGTCATCCGTAGCCCAGTCCTTTTTCTCACAAATCACGGCCATGTCGGCAATCTCCTCACTGAGATTGGGCGACGCTGATCGCTCCGAATACTGCATCACTGTCGACTGGAGTTCGCTATAAGTGATCAGTCCATTAAGAGGATCGTGATGACCCATCGAGGACACAAGTGGATACGAAAGATCTATACTCATCTTCCAATACAGGCGTTTCTCGGCCCCCCCGGGGGCAATGTACGTGAACTTTGCGTGGGCTGTTTTTGCAAGTTCTATTGCCCACCTGTTGGAGGTCGGATCCCCGGTAACCTTGCTCACGCAATGAAGGGCGTGCATCCATTGTGTCAGATAATGATAATATTGCCCGTCCCGATCCCATTCCAGGCGCTCATCAAAGGGCTCCTCCGGCCGCCTCTCCTTCATCTCTTTCCCTATTCTCAGCCCCCCTTGCGTGGGATGTTTGCTGCCTTCCTTCTCATCCCGGCCGCTGATCCAGCCGTTACGAGGGTCATCCCGCCGGTGCATGCCCAAGGTGGCATGCACTTGCTCGACCAAGAGCAAAGCAAAACGCCTGTATTGCTCCTGTTGCGTCTGAAGATAGAGCCCTAGGAAATTGCAGACCGCATAGGCATCAGTCCACAGATAGCGCTTCGGAAGGGAGACCCCCGGCACTAGTCCCGTCAACGTCGCAAATTCCATCATGATTTCTCGAACCGTATCATTCGTCATGCACTTATAATAATCAGATACAATGCGAACGTTCAAGGTTCAAATATTCGCAAAGGATCTGACCTTCTGGGCGATGATCTGTGCGGAGACTGGTACTGTCTAAAAACAATTTAGGCCGTGATTGGACCAGGGTGCTGGTTTTCAAATGTTCCTAACACTCGTGACAGCGAGGCTAACGCGATGAGCCTCCGCAGATTTCGTAGCGCTGCGTCCACTGCTGTTGCTCTTCATAGCTTCTTTTGCATAATATAGTGTAATTTCTGCTGTAGTGGCTCTTCACGGTCTTGGAGAAAAACTTATGAAGTCGCATAATAAGTTCATGGCGCAAAGGACTATCCTCCCAAGAAAGGCATGCGTCTGTGATTAGGAAAGCGCTGCTCCTTAGGATCTTCAGTGCTGCGTACATGCAGCGATGGAACGATAAGGTGCGGCCTGTGGAGCTCGTCGAGCTTGACAAGCAGGCCCACAAAATGATCATAGCCTATTTTCTGGGGAAGTTTGACGAAAAGACGAAGGGGTTCGACTGGATAGAAGTTATCGAGGGTGGACTCTTTGAGCTTCTGCAACGACTGGTAGTCACTGATTTAAAACCGCCTATCTTTTATAAGATCAAGTCTGACAAAGCACAATACAAGAAGCTTAATGACTGGGTATTTAAGGAGATCGAGCCTGTCATATCCCCCATCGGCAAGGATTTTTCAGCAAGGTTCAGAGATTATTTCTCTGTTTCCGCTGAAAATGTCAACAGGCGGGTGTTGAGCGCAGCACACTATTTTGCGACAAAATGGGAATTCGACATTGTTGAACGAGCGAACCCGGACGGCTACGAAATATCTTCAATAAAACAGGCGCTCACCAGGAAACAGGAAGAGTATTCAGACGTAAAGGGCATGTTAAGGCTGAAGGAACATGCGCCATACAGAAATTTCCTCGATCTCTGCGGGCAGCTCAGGTTCCAAACCAGGTGGTCAAACCTGCATCGGATTCCAAAGACATCGGTGATCGGCCATTCGCTATTCGTCGCGCTGCTCTCCTTTCTATTCTCAATTCAAATAGGAGCGTGCAGGAGGCGGCGCATCAACAATTACTTCACCGGCTTATTTCACGACCTTCCTGAAGTTCTTACCCGCGATATCATCTCTCCCGTGAAAAAATCCGTGGAAGGGTTGGACGAACTCATAAAAGAATACGAAAGGGAACAGATGAATAAAGAGGTTTACGGCCTCATTCCCCGTGCTTTGCACCCGGAGATAAAGCTTTTTACTGAGGATGAATTTGACGACGTTGTCCATCTTAATGGAAGGCGCAAGAAAGTGTCGAGCGAAGACATCAATGAGAAATACAATAATGACCGTTTTAATCCTCGGGACGGCCAGCTTGTGAAGGCAACTGACAGCCTTGCAGCTTTTATTGAGGCTTACGCAGCAATCAGGAACGGCAGTTACAGCCAGGAATTTCAAGAGGCAAAAGTAGCCTTTAGGGATATGTATGGCAAGGCCAATGTCGCGGGGATTAATTTGGGAGAAATCTATGCGGATTTTGAGTGAACATGGTTGTGTCGGAAGCTCTATGAGAGCGTTCGATAACGCTTTTTTTGCTTGGTAGAAAAAAGACGGTTGCATTCAAAATGAAGACTAATATCAAGAGCCTATCGACGGCAGTAGTGTCCCTGGACTCAGTCGGGAGCAGTTTATCGATTTCTTCAGCCAATTCTCTCGTCGCGTTGGGATGGCTGGAGAAGTTTACTTCACGGTGGCTGGGCCTGCGTATTCCGCCGAGGTCGATCGTATATGTAATGCGCTTCTGGAATATTGCAATTCCACGCAGCGGCGACGGTCATGATAGTGGAACGACTGAAGGATCTCGTCGCTTGAGGAAACGGTATCTCTCACTGATCTTGCTTTTGGTTATGGCCCTGGTGTCAGTGTGCAAGCAATTTCAAGCCTGTGAGGCAGCACTGAGATGAGAGGACGATAGGCGTATGCCGGCCCCGATCCTTACAAAAGACACTGTCGTGGCCTTTCCGCACTTCACGGTCCTTAAGGCCTCAGCCGGCTCGGGCAAGACCCACACCCTTACAAAAAGATTCGTTCAGTTTCTCCTATCCAGGAGGATTCCTGCAAACAGGCTGAGGAATATGTTGGCCATTACCTTCTCCAATAACGCGGCCAAGGAGATGAAGGAAAGAACCCTCTTATGGCTGAAAAAGGTTCACTTCGGAGACAGGGAAAAGATGGACGAGCTCCTCGAGATTACCTCTCTTGATGAGGACCAGATGAGAGCGGAGGCGAGCCTCCTTATCGGGGAGATCCTTGACAACTTTGCGGACTTTCAGGTCAAGACCATAGATAGTTTTATGGCGACGGTGTTCAAGGCATCAGCCATCGATTTCGGGTATAACCCGGATTTCGATATCCTGCTGAGTAATGATTCACTCATGGAGTACGCCTTCAACCTCTTCATGCGCGACGTTAGGGAGGGAACAGCTGAGGCCGCGCATCTTGGAGATGTCGTGGATTCATTATCGGAGCAGAAGCTGGCCATAGAATCCTTTATGTGGGACCCGTCCTCGGCCATTCTGGAAGAGATAAAGAAGATATACAGGAAGCTTTCTTCCAAGGGGAAGAAACCCCGAGTCGAAGATTACACTGGCGAGCTGAATAAGATAAAAGAAAAGATAGGTGCGCAGGTCGAATTCCTCGATGGCGAGATTGAGAAGTCAGGACTCAAGAGGAGCGGCGGATCCTCCTACGGAACCATTCTTCCATTGGTCAGAGAGAAAAGATTCCCCGACCTTGTCGGAAAAGGCTTTGCCAAACCTCCTGTGAAGAGGCCCCAGAAGGGCAATGGCGGTGAACAAGCCTCATATGATCACATAGAGGATTTGTGGCGTGGTCTTGAAGAGCTTATCCGCCTTTACACGGTCATGTACACCCGCTCGCGGTGCGTGCCGTACCTGAGGGTCTATCAGTCTTTTCGCTGGACCGTCGAAATGGCAAAGAGGCAGCAGGGGAAGATCTTCATAGAAGACATAAACATGCACCTCGCCGACTACCTAAGCAGTGACATAGTCCCGGACGTCTATTTTCGTGTCGGCGAAATCATCTATCATTATCTCATTGATGAGTTTCAGGACACATCCCCAATACAGTGGCAGAACCTCTTTCCTCTTGTCGAGAACTCCCTTTCGCAAGGGGGAAGCCTCTTTGTGGTGGGCGACACAAAGCAGGCGATTTACGGGTTCCGCAATGCCGACTATGCCATCATGAAGGGGGTCGAACAGGAGTCGCCGTTCCCCTCCGCAGAGCATATGGTCAAAGAGCTTGAAATCAATTATAGAAGCAGGAAGAGGATACTTGAGTTCAACGAAAAGGTGTTTAAGGAAAAACTCGCCCAAAACGCTGAATACAGGGAGGCGGGTGACAGAAGCGGTCTCACCAGTTATATCCAGAAGACCAAGGAGGATGCTGCGGACTCAGGATATGTTGAGGTCTCTTTTATAAAGAGGAATGACGAGGAGCCGGCCGAGAGGGGGAAGATCCAGGAGATCATAACGGAGCTCTCGACGCGGGGATACAGTTGGCGGGATATCGCAGTTCTGACCCAAACCAATGAAGACGCAGTGAGGGTGAGCGGATGGCTGAACGAGAAGGGCATCGAGTTTATTTCATACAGCAACCTTGACGTCCGAAGACGCAGGATAACGGGGGAGATCGTGGCCCTCATGAGCTTCCTTGACTCGCCCACAGATAACTTTTCCTTCGGGACCTTTATTCTTGGAGAGGTCTTTAAAGCAACGCTTTCGAATGAACATCCTGAAGCAAGCGTTGAGAGTCTGAGAGAGTTCTGCTTCAGTCAACGGGACAACCCACATCTTTATAAGGCCTTCCAGGAGAAGCATGGTCACCTCTGGCAACGTTATTTTGACGGGCTTTTCAGGGCGTCGGGTTTCCTGCCGCTTTACGACCTGGTCACAGAGGTCTTTGCCGTCTTCAGGGTCTTTGACTTTCTGCCGAAGGAGGAAGCTGCCCTTATCAAGATCCTAGAGGTTGTCAAGGAGTTCGAAGGGGGAGGCTTCAACAATCTCAAGGATTTCCTCGCTACCGCGCTGGATGATGAAGACGGCGAGTCCCAATGGGACATGGCAGTGCCGAAGGACACAAATGCCGTACGGGTAATGACTGTGCACAAGGCCAAAGGGCTGGAGTTCACGGCAGTGATCACTCTCCTTTACGAGGTGAGGAACAGGGGCTTTGATTACATTGTCGAGGATAAGGGCGAGACCGTGTGCCTTCTTAAGATCAAGAGTAGCTCCACGGCCTGCGATGAGACCCTCAAGGGACTTTATGAGGGGGAGAGGATGCGGGACCGGGTGAACAGGCTCAACACACTCTATGTCGGGTTCACACGTCCTGAAAGGGAGCTCTATGTGGTGGGGGTCACAAACAATGCTGAGAGTTATCCCTTTGTGCTCATTCCTGATGACGAATTCCCTCCCTCGGAAAAGCCTCCTGAAAGGCCAGAGAGCCCAACCCCGGAAAAGGCGGAGACAGCACCTCGCTGTGAGCTCTTCCATCGCCACGGGCAACTGGAATTCCCGGCGGGTCCGGAAGAGTTCATGACGGTGGAGGAGGTAAGGCGAGGCGAGTTCATCCACAAGGTGCTGTCGCTCCTAATCTACTTTAAAGATGGCTTTGAAGGGGAGCTGATAAAGATCATAAATCGGGTCGAGGAGAAAACGGGAACGGATTATTCTCAGAGTGAGATAAAAGACCTCATCATGTCATTGGTCAGGAAAAAGGAGATGGTCCATTACTTCACGGAGGCCCCTGGCAGGGAGATAAGGGTAGAGCAGGAGTTCTCGGACGCATCTGGCAGGCTCTTCAGGATGGACCGTGTGGTCATCGAAGCCGGAACCGTTGCCGTGATCGATTACAAGACAGGGAAGAGCGGTAAAAAAGCATTGGAGCAGTATGTGTCCCAGCTGAGAAACTACATGGGAATGCTCGGTGACATATATCTCGGGAGAACCGTCAGGGGAGTCATCGCTTTCGTCGACCTTGGAGAGGTGGAGGAAATAGAATGATCACAAAGGTCATCCCCCCTGGAGAGAGTCTAATAGAGGAGGTACTCGGTCATCTGAGGGGAACAGGGAAGGATTACTCAAGGTCATTGGTAGTTTTCCCGGGCAAGAGACCATCGCATTTTCTGAGAAAGGCGATCGCTGCCGAGGTCGGTTCCAGCTTCATCCCCCCGGCAGCCCACTCTATGGACGAGTTCATAGATGCCCTATGCGAAGAATTGGGCGCGCGATTAAAGCTCGAGGCCATAGATGCCGTTGCAATTCTTTATGAAATCCACAAAAAGGCAGCAAGACCACTTGGTGGAAAGGGGTTCATGAACCCTGACAGTTTCTTCTCCCTCGGGCTTAAAATATACAGGGACCTGGAGGAGTTGACCATCGAGGGGGTCAGTTCTCGCAGCGTGAAGGAGATCGAATCCTTCTTCGAGGAAGGCCTGCCTGAGCAGACAAAGGGCAGACTTCAGTCCCTGGCCTGCTTCTACGAGGAGTTCTATAAGAAGACCGACGCGCTGGGCTTTTCGACCAGATCGGGCAGATATCAGTTGGCCGCCGCAAAGATAGACGAGGCCAGGCTTGAGAAGCACGAACATGTCATTTTGGCTGGCTTCTTCGCCCTTACCAAGGCTGAAAAAATGCTGTTTCAAAAGCTTATGGCGCATGATAACGTGGTCCTGCTCTTCCAGGAGGGCCCTGGACTCAGGGAGCAGCTCAAGGACCTCGCGATTACTTATCATGGCCCGGAAAAGCCCTCCCGGCAGCCTGAGCTTCACTTTTACAGTAGTCCTGACACACATGGCCAGGTCCTTGCGCTGGGCAAAGCTTTAGAGCAGGGGCTTGAGGCGGACGCCGCTCTTGACGAGAAGACGGTCATCGTGCTCCCCTCATCGGAGACCCTCTTTCCGCTCGTGCGTCAGGGGCTCTCGTCCCTCCGCGAGGACACCTACAACGTATCAATGGGCTATCCGCTTCACCGAACTCCTGTCTTCGGCTTTCTCAATAATCTCATGGAACTGTCAGCCTCCACGGAAGGGGACCGCATCTATATCCCGGACTATCTGAAATTTGTGCTTCATCCTTACACAAAAAACATTTACTACAAGGGAAAGTCCGAGAGTACAAGGATACTCTTCCATTCAGTGGAGGAGAATCTCCTCAATCGCAAGGCGAAGACCTTTACGTCTCTTGCGGAAATCGAGGAGGATGTCTTATCGGGGGATATGGCGCGAAGGCTCACAGGGGAGGAAAGAGAACATCTGAAGGCCATTCACAGGGAGACGATAGGAAGATTCTTTTCCTTCGCGAATATCGGGGACTTCGCAAGGAAGTGCACTGAGGTTCTGTTTTACATCTCCAACAACAGCACGGCGAAGCTTCATCCTCTCTTTTATCCATTTTCCGAGTCCCTCGTATCGTCATTGGACCTTCTTATGCGGTCTCTCATAAAAGACATGGCCTTCTACGACAAGCTCAGCTATTTCATTTTCTTCAGAAAATACGCCATTTCATGTCATACTCCTTTCTCTGGGACACCAGTCAAGGGGCTGCAGGTCCTGGGTTCGCTGGAGACAAGAAACCTGAAGTTCGACAGGGTCTTTGTCGTTGACGCCAACGAGGAGATTTTGCCCGACACGAGGAAAGAGGAGACGCTCCTGCCCTTCAAAGCACGGCAGATATTGGGTCTCCCCACTTACCTGGACAGGGACAGGCTGGCTGCATATCACTTCGACGCTCTTCTTCAGGGTGCGAAGGAGGTCCATCTGTTCTTTAGGGAAGACGATAAATCGGAACGATCGCGGTTTGTCGAAAAGCTCCTTTGGGAAAAGCAGAAGCATGACAAGACGACTGATGTAAAGCCCTATATAAGACCGGTGCAGTATGAGGTGAGCCTTGCCAACGGCATGCCTGGTCCGATTCCAAAGACGGCGGAGGTTGCCGCTTTCCTTAAGGACCTTTCCTATAATCCGACGGTCCTTAACCGTTATCTCAGGTGCCCGCTTCAGTTCTACTATGCAACGGTGCTGCAATTCAGCGGCAAGGAGGAGATCACGGGGGACATCGCACGCGATGACCTCGGAAGCTTCATACACTCGGTGCTGAGGAGCTACTTTTCCGGGAGGATGGGCAGACATCTGAGGGAGTCTGATATAGATGTCAGTCAAATGGACCAAATCATAGAAGATCGGTTTGACGAGGAATACGGCAAGGGACCCTCAGGGTCTCTTTATCTCCTGAAAAGGCAGATCAAGAAACACATGGCGGCGGTTCTCAGGAATTACTACGTCCCATTGGTGCGCAAGAAAGCTGTCACCATCGTCTCGATAGAAGACCAGATAGACGTGGTGGTCGACTCTTTCAAGTTGAGCGGAAGGCTTGACAGCATTGAGCGGAGGGATGACAAAACAGTGATCGTTGACTTCAAGACAGGCTCCAACCAGAATTATCTCCGGATAAACATGGAGAAACTTGACCCTGACGGAAGGGAGACTTGGGCCGGCGCGATCGGAAGTCTCCAGTTACCCTTTTACCTTTTGCTTTACAGTGAGAAGGAGAGAATACCCGCTGAAGAGCTCGACGCGCTTTTCTTGCTCCTTGGTCGCTCAAACGTGAACGAGACAGCGGAACTTCCTCTTTTTGACGGCTCTTCTGCCGCCGAGGTATATGCGGCGCTTAAGGCGGTTATCTTCGGTCTTCTCAAGGAGGTCACGGACCCCCGGATTGCTTTTAAGGCGTCTGACGATAGCAAGAAGGCATGCCCGAAGTGTGATTTCCAGTACCTTTGCGGGACTCAGTGGATCGTCAAATGACTTCCATAGGAACCGGCGTAACCACCGTCAGCGCCGCAAAACTCGCCATCCACATCAACTCCCTACTGCCTCATCAATTATTTTTTCACTTTTTTGTGATCAAGAATTGCACGTCCCCACCTGTTTGCTCACGGATAGAAGCTTGTCGCCTATCGCTTTCAAGCGTGGTAACCGCGCAAGCACAATTCGTGTCCGCTCCTGAACGCCTTTTTCGCTCATGCCTCTTTCGCTGATCCCTTTATCTATAGCGGTGCCAATGCCTTCAATAGTTGCTTCGATCCTCTGGAGCATCTCCCATCTGAAATCTAGTTTGCTCTTGTCGAGCCTTTCGGCAAAGTCATAGTGAATGCGTCCAGACTGCATGTTTATCACCTGATGGAGAAATTCCTTCATCTTCTTAAGAACGATTTTTTCGCCGATAAACTTTGGCAGGGAGAAGGTGAGCGAAGATACGAGCAACTCAAGACTAACCGGCTCGTCCTTAAACTTGTAATAAAAACCCGTCTTCACCGACCAAAGGGCCGCTGCCTCTATAGTGTCGAAGGGAACAGCGAAGAGCTCTGACGAAAACTTAAGAAGGGAATCCACAGTATCATCGATCTTCGTGATAAAACGCTTACAGGCCCCCTCAAACATTTTCGCCAGCTTCTCATCCTCTATGCCCCGCCATGAGTTGAAGGCCTGTCTGACCTCTGAGATTACATGTTTTTCAAGATGTCTATTGAGTTCTTTGAGAGACATGCTGGTGCTTTCGCGATAATATTCTTCAAGACTGGTCTCGGCCTTTAAGCGCAGTTCTTTCCCATGAGCATTCAGGTCTTCCTCGAGTACGTTTTTGATGATTCTTTTTATCTCACCGTCCAGGAGCAGGTCGAAGTCTTTTTTTTCCGCTAGAACCTCCTTCTTTCTTCCCTCAAAGGTTTTTATCTTCTCTTTCAGTTCTTCAAGGGGTATGGTAAGGGATTTCATCTCGAGTTCAAGTTCGAACCGAGCCTGGGAGAGCATCCGGAGGAGATTGTTCGTTACTGAAAGGATCAAAATCTTCCCTCTTTCTTCCATGAGGAAACTGTTCAGCACCTCCGAGAATTGAGGAAGAAGGCTCTTGCTGAGAAGCTCGTCAGCATTGGACAGCTTTCCTTCAAGTGCAAGCTTTGCCGAGACAGGAAAGATCCGCACTTCTCTCCCCATCGCCTCCCTTAGCACAGTTTTCGAGAACTCTATGGATTCCAGGAGATCAGCCTCACTGAAGTAATCTACCTTATTGAGAAGGAAAAATATCCTGTTTGAATACTCCCGCACATCTCTAAGGAAATCCAGTTCGGCCTTGCTAAGCGGCTGCTCTACAGAAAGAAGAAAGAGTGCTGCGTCCGATTTAGGCAGGCACTGATAAGCAATATCCGTATTGTGCTCGTATATGGAACCAACGCCAGGAGTATCAATTATTTGGACACCACCCATGAGGTATGGCGAAGGGTACGTTACGACGACCTCTGAAACATCCTTTGCGTTCTTAGGATTGCCCCTTTCCGTAACATATTCTGAAAGATTCTCAGAAGTGATTTCGGTAACGCTGCCATCGTTGTAATAGACATTTAGCCTGAGTGCTTCGCCGTATTTCATGACGGTAACTATGGAGGTAAGCGGGACAACCGCCACGGGAAGAATATCGGCGCCGAGCAAGGCATTGATAAGGGTCGTCTTACCCCGCTTGAATTGACCAACGACGACGAGATTGAAGGTGTTGGTCAAGACTTTCTCGGCGAGCTCCTCGTAAGTGATGCCGCGGATAGAATCAAGGGACGAAAGCTGATCGATGCAGTGCAGCAGTTCCCCCGTGTGTTTGACGAACGCTGTAGTTGAAGATGTTGCCGGGTCAGCAGGTGCTCTGTCCAATATTGACTCCCATCCACAAAACCTTACGAAGACAATGGTTGTCCATCATCTATTCCTCCTATATTCGGGAGGGGAATGCATTAAAAAACCCCTACCGAAGCCATTTGGTTCAGTAGGGGTTATCATTCCTTAAATAATCAAGGACCTTTAACGGCGAACCCCATCGCCTAGAGAGAAGGTTAACAGAATTCTCATGACATGTCAAACATAATTGAATAGCGCCTTCAGTCGAGCATACCGAAGGTGCGAGTGGATCTGTCGGGGCTATCCGCGCGATGGTCAAGGAACTTGCCCATTGCGTTCGCCGAAACAAGTGCCATCTCTCTTTCAAAAAAACTCTTTAGAAACTTTTCATGACTCTTAAAGGTGTCTTTTCTGACCGTAGTCTTCGGATGTTTCTGGAAGAGCTCTACACGGCTTTAATAGTAACTCTAGCGCCTCCTTACATGTTCGCCTGCCGGGGCCTGTAGAAATTTATTGTATGGATAAATTAATCTTGGCACAGCGGACAAAGACGCGCTCAGATGCTATTTGAGGTAAGATAGGAATAAGCTGTTGCTGTCGGAGCTCGATTCTGTTGATTTTTTTGAAGGGAATTAATCAGCCTTGATTTTGTATTCTTATCTGATAAAATAGATTGCTTTACAATGCGAACACAGCCCTTCAATAAATAAATCCATCGGAGGCGTAAGCATGGGAAAATCTTTAAAAATTCTTGGTTTTGCCGGAAGTCTGCGTAAAGACTCTTTCAATAGAGCTCTCTTGCGGTCTGCTCTGGAACTGCTCCCAGAAGACGCAGAACTTGAGGTGTTTGATCTTGAAGGGATGCCTTTTTACAACCAGGATTTGGAAGACCAGCCGGCGGAGCGGGTAAAGGACTTCAAGGCAAAAATAAGGGCTGCTGACGCTATTCTCATTGCCACGCCTGAATACAATTACTCCATCCCGGGAGTCCTGAAGAACGCGATCGACTGTGCTTCCCGACCCTATGGAGACAACGCGTTCGCACATAAACCGGTGGCTATCATGGGTGCTTCTCCGGGCATGATAGGCACTGCGAGGGCCCAGTACCATTTGCGGCAGTGCTTTGTCTTCTTGAGCTGTTTTGCGCTGAACCAACCGGAGGTCATGGTCTCTTTTGCCCAGGAAAAGATTGACAAAGAGGGCAAGGTGACCGATCAGAAAACAAGAGAGCTAATCAGGCAACTGTTGGAGAACCTTGTCGTCTGGACTAGAAGACTGACACCTCCGAAGTGAAGACGCAAGGTTAAAGAAAGGGCTTCTAATTGTCTCGAATCAGCGCAGTGCGCCTGATGAACCGCGGTCTCGAGAAAATGAAGCTATTGAAAAAAGTCTCCTCGAAACATGCTGCACGCATCTTTGTGATCGGAGTTTCCTCTTTATCGAACTTCGTCGCCACTTTACCGCTGAAATATGTTTTTTTTCAAAAAAAACGATAATTCGATGATCATTTCGTGCTCGACACACATTGCTCCCCAACCATGCAGTGTTTTCTAGGGTAAATGAGAAAGGATAAGAGGGGACGTGGGTCTCGCTTTCATTGACTGATATATTGCTATCTCAAAGATGGTAGGGGTCATTTGTCTCTGAGAAAGATCACCCACTAAAAGATTACCTGCTGCTCGATATCTTCAACGCAGATCCTTGATCATGGAAAGAGATTCATCACTTGGAAAAGCAGCTGCCTCCCATGAGGAAAAGTCGGCCATCAGCACTGAATCAGCGCAGAATCTCCTTGAAATGCTAGTCAATAAATGGTAAGAATGAAGTGGGGATGATTTCATAGGCTCTATTATATGAGTGACGCTATCGAGTTTGAAAACAGCGGACTAGAAACTGCCGGCGAGAGTCTCTCAGGGCAATCAACAAGTCAAGAGCGGCAAGTTATTGCCCTTATAGTGACTTTGATTCGCACTTTGGAAAAGGCTAAGAAGATAGTCAGGACATATCCTTCAAACAACCAGACTTACAAGAATGCCATACTTGATACCCATGGGAAGTTTTCCGAGTACTTTGCATTAAGTTGTGAAGAAGAACTTGTCCTGCAGATAGAGCACAATGCAATTCTGTATAAGTCTACCAAAGTCTATAGCAACGACGACCTTACCGATAACCTTGCGCTCTTCTTTTTCAAAGACGGCGTTCAGACATTGATCTTCGAGAAAAATATCTCAACAGTGGAACTTGAATCATTTATTAAAATTCTTGGAACTGACTACACTGATGATGATACTGATGTTATCGGTCTATTATGGGAACGCGATTTCGAAAACATTAAATATGTTACGGTTGAAGACCTGTCATTTGAGGACACGAACTATGAACAAAAGGTGTTTCAGGCTGTTAACAATAATAGTGATATCTTGAGGGCATACGAGGAAGCCCTCAATCAGCCTGAACATAAAGAAATTCAGTTAGCTACCCCCTCAGAGGACGATGTACAATTACTTTTGGACGAAGCTCAAGAGGCTTTCAACAAGAAAAAAGAAAAATTAGCTGAGATCCTATTCTATACCCTTATGGACGCTACGGACCCTGAAGAGATCCAAACCATTGCTGAAGCAACCATGAATTTGACAATAGATTTTTTAAATCACAAAGTTCTCAACGGATTTCTCAAGATGTCATCAATGATCGCAGAGCTAAGGCTCAGATCAGACATGAGCACTGCGGTCAATCTCAAACTTGGATGGCTGCACTCCTTCTGCATTTCCGGGGAGACGATCTCGCGTTTAGGCGATATTATAGATTCAGAGGATATTATCGATGAATCAATCCTTAGCAAATATGTTGACTGCCTTGATGCGAATTCTTTGAGACCGTTCATGGCCCTTCTTGATAGACTTAAGACAATAAGGGGAAGAAAAAGAGTCGTTGCGATATTGTCTAAGGTGGGAAAGAAAGATGTTGCGTTAATAGTGGAAGGCCTTAGAGACCCGCGATGGTATTTTGTCAGAAACATCTTATGCGTTCTCGGCCAGATGAATGATCAGGCAACGGGAAAGAATATCGTACCCATGCTGCGCCACAGCAATGCAAGAGTTCGAGTAGAGGCAATACGGGCTCTGGAAACCTTGAGCCTTGCGGAAGATACAAACCTTTTCCACGCATTGCATGAGATCATCAAGTGTCTCGACGACGAAGATCTCATGGTAAGGCTGTCTACTCTGAAAACGGTCTCGAATCTTTTGATGAGTCACGGAAGCACTCATGAGGATGTCAGGGCAACTGTAATAAGCAAAGCGACCACGGGGGATTTCTTAAAACTCGGGATGCCCGAGAAAAAAGCATACTGTGATCTTCTGTCACGCTGGAACGAAGCTAAGGTAAATGAGTTCATGATGCGACTCCTCAAAAAACGATTTTTCTTGAACCGCATCGGTCACATAGATAACAAGATCGTTGCCGCTTACTATTTCGGACTCACCGGCAACAAGGAAGTTGTTCAGGTTTTACGCCAGCTTAAAGATTCACCGCACATGCTTTTGAGGAATGAAGTTGAGGCGGCTTTACGGAAGATTGAAAGTGAAAACGTTTGAAATCAGTGAGGCAATAAGACCTCAGGACATTATCAGCCAACTGGCGGTGCTTCTCAGAATCTCGATTACGCACGATATCTCTAATGATGCGCTCTTGAAGTCAGTTCACAACTTCATTTGTATTGTCGATGCGCTTCTCATAAAGGATAACTATCTGACAGTAGAGCTTAGAAGACAATTTTTCTACGTCAACGATAAAAGAGTAAAGTACAATCTTCAGAATTATTTCTATTTTCAGTTTCTGAAAAATGAGTTCACCAAGCGAAACCTCGGGGGGCTTCACATGCGAAGTTCACTGAGCGTCCGGGAAGTTCAGACTTTTATAACTCTCTTCAACGCAGTTGCATCCGCCGAAGATCCTTTTAGTTTGCTGGCCGGAGGACTCAATGAAGGTGAATCAATAATAGTGAGCCCGCTCGACATGTCCGTACAGAAAGAGAGTCAGGATGCGGAGAAGCTGGTTAAGAAAACATATTTCAGCGCGGTATCACAGTTCAAAGACTTTTCAAAAAAGATAGATGATGGAGAGGAAGTTGCCATTAAGAACGCGAACTTTATCATACGGGCGATAGTTGACAGAGTCATCGATGAAGAGCAGACCCTCCTCTCAATGACATCCATAAAGAATTATGATGAGTACACATTTTATCATTCAGTGAATGTGAGTATTTTGGCGGTCACAATAGGATCCAGACTCGGACTAAACAGAAGGGAGCTTTTCGAGCTCGGCATAAGCGGATTTTTCCACGATGTTGGTAAAATAAAGGTTCCACGACAGATACTAAACAAGCCTGCCAAACTTGACGACACGGAGTGGGATGTAATGAGAAGCCACCCTGCAAAGGGTGTGGGTTGCCTCTTGAGTAAAAAAACCTTCAGCAGGCTGGCTGTCAGATCCGCAATCGTCTCATTTGAGCACCATATGGCTAAAGATGCATCGGGGTATCCACGTGTCTCTGGCAATTATAATCAAGATCTTTACTCCAAAATTATTTCAATCGCTGACCGATTCGATGCCATGACAGCTTCAAGGATTTACACTAAGAAACCAAGATCTCCGGAAGAGGCTGTTGCCATCCTCTCAGAAGGCGTAGGCAAGAATGTTGATGCCGCCCTGCTAAGAATCTTCATTGACGCAGTCGGCATATTCCCGATAGGGACTGTCGTCTTGCTTGATACCCGCGAATTGGCAGTAGTGTTCAGGGTCAATTCAGTATTTCTTGATAGGCCACAGGTTGTCCTCGTAACTGACTCCAAGGGCAATAGAGTTGAGAGACGCGTTATCGATCTTACCGAGAAAGATACCGGTAAGCATTACACACGAAGCATCAAGTCAACGGTTGATCCCAGCAAATTCCACATTAATATCGTTGAATTTCTTTTCCCGACAGTATCCTCTAAAGGCTCAGGCGTAGTTGAATCATGAATCATGCTCTGTGACTCCTAAAATCAGAATATCAGGAGGTATTTGCTATGGCTAACAGAAGCGTTGTCCCATCTGGAAAGAAAAGTGTTCCCGGGAGGCCTGAAGAGCAGAATCCTTTTGTGCTTCTGCGGCGTGAGATAGATTCTTTGTTTGATAGTTTCTTTCGCGGCTCTGATCTGGAGCCTTTTGAGAGTCGCGTGGGGGCTTTTAGTCCCAAGGTTGATGTTACAGAGAGTGATAAGGAGATCAGAGTTTACGCGGAGCTTCCAGGGATGGATGAAAAAGACCTAGACGTATCGCTCACCAAAGACACACTAACAATCAGAGGCGAGAAGAAGGAAGAGAAGGAACGGGAGGAAAGAGATTATTACCACGTGGAGCGTTCTTACGGGTCATTTAGCCGTGTTATTCGTCTCCCTGTTGAAGTCGAAATGGAGAAAATTGAGGCAGAGTTCAAGAAAGGATTATTGACAGTGAAGCTGCCGAAGTCTTCTAAGGCTGTGGAAGGAACCAAAAAAATTAGTGTTAAAGTTGATTAGTGATTCGTTGAGGCCGACATTAAGTTTCAATTATTTGTCTTAGCTTAAATGTCGGCCTCAACCTCTATTTAAGTCCCGGATTTTAAGGTCGCAGTCGCTTGCCACAATTTTGTCATCATGGCTGTCAAGCAGCCCCTAATCGGTAGTAGCGCCGGAAGCAACCTTCGAATGGCTAAACCAATGATCTGCGCCTAGCACTTAGCTCAGTTTCACATTGGCTGGATCTCCTGGAATGTTCACATATGAGTGATTCTAATGTTCATGAAAAGATGACCTTCAGATGTCCTAAACACTATGATGAGTCAACTATCTCTTTACCATCAAATCCTTGCGGTACAACATGTCATTTAGATACGTCTGCCATCTGATGACCACTTATTCCGGTGCTTCAATTTTTCAAGGTCACGACTTGATTTCAGCGCAAATTGCGAATCGTCTTTGTTGTGAGTAGCTTTTTTGTTTCTTGACGGGCCACTCTCTATGCGTCCTATCTGAATCAGGTAAAATAAATAAGCGCTAGTTGCTGTCGGCAGGAGAAGAAGAAAGTCCTGTTATCCCCTGAAGGTTAGAAACTGATAAAAAAGGACTGATGAAGATAGGGGTTCTCTCATAGTGACAATTTAATTGGCTCACTGGCGGAGAGGGAGGGATTTGAACCCTCGGTGAGTTTAACCCCACACACGATTTCCAGTCGTGCACCTTAAGCCGCTCGGCCACCTCTCCAAGCCTTTAAAGAAAGATTTTTTTTATGGTGAGTCAATTGATCAGGTGAAACAAGCCCATGGTACAATAAGTCCGCATGAAGCAGAATAGAGCCATCTTGAGTGCCTTTTGCGGCCAATCACCGCATACCATATCCGAGTATCTTCTTCTTGATATAGTTTCACCTAGGTCATCATTTTAGCGTAAAGCCTCCAGTATTTACAATTTTCTGGCTTCAAGCTTTACCAGGTCTTCGAATTAGTGGCCGTCAATGCCTAGCCTAAAGATAAGGCAGTTCCCTTGTAGAACCTACTGTTATATTTGCACGGTAATTATTATTTCAGCCTGCGGCCCAAGGCTGATTTATTGTGATTGCCAGAACTATTCTTTATAATACTACACTGTGCGTCATTGCGCAGTGGCAAGGCAGGAAAGTAAATGACAATGCGAGTGGACATTAAAGAGGCTGAAGACGTATTCAAGAGAATCGTGTGAAAAAGGAAAACATTGAATGAGATGAAGCCCAGACCTGAAAGATTCTCTGTCCCTTTTAGGTACGCCTTTGTGGGCAGTTTGGGAACTGCGATTGACCTAGGTTCGCTCTATATATTCGTTGACATTCTGCATATACATCTGCTTGTCTCCAAAGCCATGTCTTTTATTCTTGAGGTCATTAATAATTTTGCGCTGAATACGTACTGGACCGTCCAGGATAAAAGCAGTTTAGTGCGACAACCAATCATTAAATCCCTCATAGAATGGATGACCTGGCTTCTCATGACAGAGATTTTATGGCCATTTTCGTCTATGGCCTGGGGATTTGATACATGGTAGCCAAGCTTGTGACCTCGGGCCTTGTTCTGACATGGAACAGTCTGACCAACAAGTTCTGGACCTCCCAGGAGCGGATTTTCCAGGTGCCAGGCGGTGAGAAATATGAGTATGATGTGAGCGTCATTATTCCTTCCTTTAATGAAGAGAGGAGGATTGAAAAGACTCTGAATGCCATCAATGACTATTTCTCCGCAGGTCAATTGACGCGGCAGATAATCATCGTTGATGATGGAAGTACAGACAATACTGTGAGAATAGTTGAAGGGCTTAGAAAAAAAATAAAGAACTTGAGTATTATTGCTTATCGTTTCAATCGTGGCAAGGGTCATGCGATAAAAAAAGGCATCGAGAGCTGCCGGGGACGGTATATCCTCTTTACTGACGCTGACAACTCTACACCCATCGAGGAGTTTGATAAGTTTTGTCCATTTTTGAAAGACAATGAGTTGGTCATAGGCTCGCGTTATCTTGCAGGAAGCAAAATAGTCGTGAAGCAGCCGCTATACAGAGTGTTTATAGGAAGACTGGCCAATATGGTCATTCAGTTTTCCATTCTGGATGGCATTAGGGACACACAATGCGGTTTTAAGGCATTTCAGCATGAGGCGGCAAAAGAAATATTCAGTCGGATGAAGGTGGAACGGTTCGGCTTTGATATTGAGATCTTGTCGATAGCCCAGCTTCTGAACTTTCATGTCAAAGAGGTCCCGGTAAGCTGGTATAATTCGCCGGAAAGCAGGCTTAGGCCCATTAAAGACACGTTCAGGACCCTCAGCGAACTTATTTACATCAAGCTTAACCTCTGGGGCGGAAGATACAGTTAGGCGGGATAAAAGAAGGAACACCCCGGCATTCAAACATCGGGATGGACCCTGATACAATTCGAGAGCTCTCCGAGGTAAGGCCTTATCGCATGATCCTGCATACGTCGGCGGTTCGACAGCTAACACTAAATACGATTTTTTTGTGTAACAGCAAAGTGATAATGTCCTATATGAGCAAAGTAAGAATGTCCTATTTGGGAGGTGCTACACTGTCTTCTTTCATAAGGAGGCGGGATGGTACAAGGGGACGTTATCACAATGAGTCAGAAGAAACTAAAGCAGTTGCATGTGCTTCACAAAGTGATAGAGGGGATATTAACGCAGCGGCAGGCAGCAGAGCTTATTTCATTAAGTGAGCGGCAGGTACGCCGGATAGCGAAGCGGATTGAGGCAGAAGGAGACACGGCAATACAGCACCGCTCGCGGGGCAAGGAGTCCCATAATCGCCTTCCTAATGACCTCAAGTCCAGGGTGGTGCGGTTGTGTCATGAAAAGTATCAAGGGTTTGGTCCTACGCTTGCATCTGAGAAGCTGTATGAGCTGGATGGGATAGTGATAAGCAAAGAGACAGTGCGTGGGTGGCTGATGGAGGCGGGTCAGTGGCAGAAGCAGCGCAAGGGCATAACGCATCGGCAGTGGCGGCAGCGTAAGAGTTGTTGTGGGGAGATGCTGCAGCTGGACGGCTCTCACCACGACTGGTTTGAGGGCAGGAGGCAGAAGTGTGTGCTGATGGCCTACATAGACGATGCCACAAGCAAGGTTTATGGCAGGTTTTATGAGTATGAGGGGACCATCCCGGCGATGGACAGCTTCAAGCGGTATGTGAGGAAGTATGGTATTCCCATGAGCCTCTATATGGACAAACACACCACCTACAAATCACCAGCAGAGCCTTCCATTGAGGAAGAGATGAACGGAATAACACCGCTGAGCGAATTTGGCAGGGCGTTGAAGGAGTTGGCGGTGCAGATCATCCATGCACACTCGGCGCAGGCCAAGGGGAGGATAGAGAGGCTGTTCAAGACGCTTCAGGACAGGTTGGTGAAGGAACTGACGATCAGGGGCATTAGTACGATTGAGGAGGCCAACAAGTACCTTGATAACTACCTATCGGCCCACAACAAGAGGTTTGCGCTCAAGGCGAAGAAACAGGAGGACTTGCATAGGGAGATCCCCAAGGGAATGAACCTCGACAAGATTCTCTGCATCAGGACGGTGAGAGCGCTGAGGAACGATTTCACTATAGCCCATAACAGGAAGCTCTATCAGATAGACAAAGGGGTGAGTGCAAAAGAGGTGACGGTAGAAGAACGGGTCAACGGCAGCATGTTCATCACCCATCGAGATGTCAGATTACCGTTCAGGGAGATCACAGTACGACCTGCGAAACAGCAGAAGCCACCGCGTATGTTTCAGTACAAAAAAGGGCACACCCCTGCAGCTGATCATCCCTGGAAGAAGTGGAATGGTCACTTGTTTAAAAGCATGCGAGGTCAAGGCAAAAAGCCACTGGAAGTTGCAACTGTATAAACCGGACATTTTAACTTTGCTGGAAAGCGGACATTTTAACTTTGCCTTGACAAAATACGATTTTTTTGTTGACATACTCATTTCATGGTTTTATACTGTTAACTAGTTTTTGATGTATTCGATTCTGGAGTCAAAAAGGAGGTGAAGATAATGGACGGCGGCCGAAGTAGCCATAGTAGTAACGGCAAAAGACGGATCGGGCCGATACTTGCATGTTCATTACTCACCTCTAACGTGCATCTCTCCTGACACTTTCTCTGTCCTGACACACGACCTATCCTAACTCCTCAGTAAAGAATCTTCCCAGCCGTTTTTTGCCCACCTGTTTTTTATTGTTTGGCAACAAAACACAGGAGGTGCGTGTCATGTTTTACATCTACAATGTGCCCGGAAGGGCAAGAATCATCAGTGACGCTATCAAGAAGAACCCGCTGGCGGCCGACAAGGTGCGCATGTGTTTAAGCACACTTACGGGAATCGGCGTCGTGCATATCAACCTGACCACCGGCAGCATCCTGATACACTACAATCCAAAGTCTGTTAAGGTCGGAGACACTGTTGATGTGCTTCAGAGGAAGGGTTATTATGATCGGACAAAGGCTATTTCAAATGATGAATACTTTAGAAGAGGCCTTTCAAGAGTGGAGACGACAGCGACGAAAACTGTCATTGAGACATTTATTGGAAAGGCCGTGGGCGATACGTTCTTTTCATTCTTGATGGTCCTGTTTTAAGAAATAATTATTTTTATATTCTCAAGAAGGAGGTGATATCTATGGACGATGGCCCCGCCAATAGTGGCGACAAAGGAATAGTGAATGCGCGCTTGCTGAAAAGAGTGGGGGTTTGTCCATTGCGCACCTCTGCCCCTGATTTCTCTTGATACTCGATGCCGCCTTTCTTTCTGTATCAAGGTATGTAATGAAGAAATCGGTGGGAAGGATAGAGCTATTCGTGATAAGTTAAACGCGTCGCGTCACAAGATCGGAGGAGAAAGTTTTGACAACCCTACCACTCTTCGCAAGCAGAGTGACATTTAAACAGCTTCGGGATGGCCGTGCGAGTTGTGACTTCAACTCGATACTCTTTATTCGGGACTGCTTGCTTATTTGAAACGTCAAAGTCAAAGTCGAATTTTAGAGGGATGAACAGGATAGTGAAGATTTGTTGCGTGATTCTATTGGAGGTCTTGCTCCTCACAGTATCATGGTCAGCCTTCGCTGATACCGATAACGGAACTCAGGATGAACAGAATCAAGACCAGCAACAAGGACAGCCGGCGGCTCCGACTAGTGAACAGCAGCCAGGGAAGCTGCCGCCATGGCTTCCAAAATTGTTGGGATTGCAGTTTAATGGCATATATCAGAATGTGCCTGGCTTTAATAACCCTTATCAGGGAGCCCACAGCTTCAGAACTGATGATGGCCTCGGACACAATATCACCCATATCTATGGAGTCTATCTGGGTTCACAACTAAGTCCGAGGCTGCAGATTTATCTAGATGCGGAAATGGCTAAGGGTTCTGGAGTGAGCGTTGGTCAGGGCCTTGGCGGATATACAAATGGAGATGTCATCAGAGTTGGCGGGGCAGGTCTCGGAACGGGTCCCTATATTGCGCGGGCTTATCTGCGCTATCTCTATCCCTTGTCCGCTGAAACTGAAAAGGTGGAACGGGCGATGGACCAGCTTCTTGGAGAGGAGCCTGTCAAAAGCTTTGAGATAAAGGCAGGTAAGATGGCGCCGAGTGATGATTTCGATCTCAACCGGTATGCCAACAACACGCGCACCCAGTTTCTCAACTATGCGTTCATTTACAACCCGGCCTGGGACGAAGCCAGCGATACCCGGGGTTACAGCTTCGGAATTGTTGCAGTCCTGGAGCAGCTGAAATGGAGATTGGCCTTCGGTATTTACATGATGCCGAACATTGCCAACGGCTATATATTCGATGCACAGATATTCAAGGCCCAGTGAAGTAACCTTGAACCTACTCTCAAACCGAATGACTTGGGCACGGTCGTACGCGTGCTCAGCTATTTGAACCAGGCAAACATGGGCAATTATGATGAGGCACTGGCGATAGGGTACAATAGCAATTCGACACCTAGTGTGAGTGCCGATGAGAAGCCCGGACGCACCAAGTACGGTTTTGGCTTGAACGTTGAACAACCAGTGGCGGACGAGGGGGAAACCGGCATTTTCGGCCGCATAGGATGGAATGACGGCCATAATGAGAATTTTTGCTACACCGAAGTTGACCAGACCCTGAGCCTTGGCGCTCAGGTGAGCGGTATCCATTGGGGGCGTACTGAAGACCGTGTAGGAATAGCTTATGCGTTGCAGGGCATATCCGGTGAACATAGGAATTATCTGGTGGCCGGAGGTCTCGGCTTTTTGATAGGCGACGGTAAATTGAACTACAGCTTGGAGCATACCTTCGAAATCTATTACCGAGTCCAAATCGGCCCCTTCGTGCAGGTAACGCCTGATTTTCAGCACATCGCCAACCCCGGATATAACCATGACCGCGGTCCCGTGAACGTATATTCTATGCGG
Source organism: Dissulfurispiraceae bacterium (assembly GCA_052146665.1). Classification (GTDB taxonomy): domain Bacteria; phylum Nitrospirota; class Thermodesulfovibrionia; order Thermodesulfovibrionales; family Dissulfurispiraceae; genus JBKQMP01. The sequence goes on along the minus strand of JBKQMP010000057.1, from coordinate 9,798 downwards.
CTGCGTATTGCTTACTGATGAAAAAATGAGGACTGTCACTTATAGAGAAACTGCAGTGTGCGTAAGAATTTCCGTTTGAGAGGGAAAGAGGGATTAGATAAATGATGATGGATCAATTAGCTTGTCCTGCTCAAGGATGGTTAAATAACAACAATTCCACTTTGAATGTTGGATGGAGGACGTAGGATGAACGTTTTTACACGGGTGTATTATGGATACCGCCGAATCTGGAAGGCAATCATGCTCTATTTTCTGATAGCCGGTCCCGGTATAGTGGTTATGGTGGCTGATAATGACGCAGGCGGTATTACTACCTATGCTGCCACTGGGGCCAAGTACGGCTACCATCTAACGTGGTTTCTCATCATCCTTATCCCGGTGGCCTATTATGTTCAGGAGATGACCGTAAGACTCGGGGCAGTTACCAAACGGGGTCATGCCGAGGCGATCTTTGCAGGCTTCGGTTCCTTCTGGGGCTGGTTTTCACTACTCGACCTTATGCTAGTTAATTGGTTGACCCTGGTGACCGAATTTATCGGCATGACGGCGGCGCTCCATATCTTCGGCATTCCACCATATTTGACGGTGATGGTTGTCTGCACTTTCATGGGTATTATGGTGGTTAGTGGCCGCTATTGGACCTGGGAGAAGCTTGCTTTGGTCTTCTGCGCAGTGAATCTGATTTACATTCCCGCCGCTTTCATGGTTAACCCGTCGGCATCCCAAATCCTCAGCGATGGCTTGATTCCTCACTTCCCAGGAGGATTCAACAACGAGATGTTCTTTTACCTAATGGCCAATATCGGCACCACGATCGCTCCTTGGATGCTCTTTTTTCAGCAGAGCGCAGTAGTGGACAAGGCAATGAAAGAGAAGGATATTCCCTGGGGCAAGCTGGATACGTTTATCGGCTCGATCATGACCGTGTTAGTCGCGGTATTCATCACTATCGTTACAGGAACTGTTTTGAAGGGAATGAATATTGACGATGCGGCACAAGCCTCAAAGGTCTTGCTTGGCATTAATAGGCATGTAGGCACATTCATGGCCATCGGTCTCTTCGACGCAGGGCTGCTTGGCGCCATTTGCATTTCACTGGCCAGTTCCTGGGCCTTCGGCGAAGTTTTCGGCTGGGCACATTCCCTGAACAACAAGATCAAAGAAGCTCCCTGGTTCTACGCCAATTACTTTTTGACCCTCATCAGCGCCGGCTGTGTGGTACTGATCCCGAAAGCACCGCTGGTGCTCATCACCCTTTTCGTGCAAGTGATAGCGGTCACGCTCTTGCCTGCCGCCCTAGTTTTTTTGATCCTGCTCCTCAATAACAGGAAAACTATGGGTGAATTTACCAACAATCTTTGGCAGAATATTGTAAACTCCGTCATAGTGGTGATAATTGTAATTTTATCCAGTTTATATGGCATCAGCACCCTGTTTCCCAATATGTTCAAATAGTGAAGGAGAATGACCGTGATAAAGGCTTTTTTCAGACACAATTACGCTAAGATTCGCCAGATCAACGAAAGGTATGCTACCCCAAACATAGAGATGTCCAAATGGGTAAAGCTTTCACTGTTATCATTGCGGTTCTATCTGATTTTTCTGGTCGGGTTGTTGGTTTATAAATTCATAACCCTGTTGCGATAAGGGAGGTTGACCATGAACACTGCACTTGCTAAGAAACAGGAACAGATCGAAGCCGTGTATTTCCTGAGCGATATTATTGGCAAAAAGGTTTTTAATAATGACTCGAAGATCGGAAAACTTCGGGATATAGCCATTCGTGAAGATGAAAAGCTGCCCACTGTTACCCATCTCATCGTCCACCGGCCGTTTGGTCACAAGCCGCTCCTCATACCCTGGGAACGGGTGACGGGGGTCAACCCGCAAGGCATTGTAGTCGACCTCGAATCAGTAGAACAGTATGAAGGAGAACCTGCCGAATCCCAAGTACTGCTGAATGACCACGTTTTGGACAAGAAGGTCCTCGATATGGATGACAACGAGATCGATATAGTCTACGACGTAAAAATGGTCCTGCGCAACAAAGTACTTTATGTCACTGACGTGGATTTCAGCAGGTATGCTCTACTGAAAAGACTGGGGCTTAAACCTCTCGTGAAACTTCTGGGTAACTCGGACCTGCTGAAGAAAGAGACTCTCTCCTGGTCCTACGTCCAGCCACTGCCGGAGAACATTGGCAGATTCAAAGGCAACGTCAAACTGAATGTCTTGAAAGAGAAACTGCTGGACATTCATCCGGTTGATCTGGCGGACATCTTGGAGGAACTCAGCGGAGAGCAGCGCCTGGCCATCTTTAACGAACTGGAGACTGAGCACGCATCGGACACCCTGGAAGAGATTGAGCCCCGGGTCCAGAGAGAACTGATCTCTTCTATCAAGAAAGAAAGGGCTGCGGAATTGATTAATGATATGACCCCGGCCCAGGCCGCCGATATCTTAGCTGTCTTGCCTGCGTCTGATGCCGACGATATACTGAAATTTATCGATCAGGAGAACGCTCAGAAAATACAGTACATGCTCGATAAACAGGAGGAGAAGATCATCAACTTTTCCACTTCACATTTCATCAAACTTCCCCCGCATACCCAGGTCAGCCAGGTGCTGCTGCAGTACCGCGAGATCGCAAGAGACAAGGACGAGATCATGTACCTTTATATTGTCGACGAAAAAGACACCTTGGTGGGTGTTGTAGACCTGAAAGAGGTATTGCAGGCAAAGATAGATGCAAAACTTTCGGACATTATGACAACTAGTGTCATCAGTTTGAATCCTGAGAATACGCTGATCGAAGTCTCCAAAATGTTTTCACGTTACAGCTTCAGAGCTATTCCTATTACTGATGATCAAGATAAGATCCTCGGGGTTGTCCCTTATCGTGACATTATGAACCTCAAGCACAGGTTTGTATAGACATCTTTTCTCCCACGAATCCGGACGTCACTTTCAAGGTTCGCAGAGGGGCAGACCATTCTAAGTTGCTATTAATACTTTCCAATCATTTTTTTTGAAATATGAGATAATTCAACTTATGGGATTTAATCATAAGAAAGAACGAGTTGCATTGAGTTCCGTGATGGCCAGCTTCATGCTGGCTGCCATGAAGCTGGTTGTAGGCAGTGTCACCGGCAGTATCGGTGTGATCTCGGAAGCGGCACACTCAGGCCTCGACTTCGGAGCAGTGCTTTTGACCTATTTTGCTGTCAGGGTGAGTGACAAGCCTGCTGACAAAGAACATCAGTATGGCCATACCAAAGTGGAAAGCGTTGCTGCTTTGATTGAAAGCGGCGTCTTGCTCCTCACCAGCGGATGGATTATTTCCGAGGCTGTTCACAGGTTGATGTCTAAGACATCAGAAGTAAGAGTGGTATGGTATTCCTTACTTGTGCTTGTTGTCTCTATTGTTGTGGATTTTTCCAGGTCGAGGGCGCTGAAAAAAGTGGCTGTCGAAACCAAGAGCCAGGCTCTGGAAGCGGACGCCCTTCATTTCAGCTTGGATATCCTCAGTTCTATGGTGGTGCTGATTGGTCTCATTTTTGTGGCGGCGGGCATGATCTGGGCCGATGCCATAGCGGGAATCGCGGTTGCGCTGTTGATTGCGTATGCTGCGTTTAGTCTTGGCAAGAAGACAGTGGACGTTTTGATGGATGCTGCTCCTGAAGGTCTTACTGACCAGATTTCCTCGATAACCAAGGCGGTGGGCGGCGTAATTAAGATAGAAAAAATCAGGGTTAAACCGGCTGGCCCTTTCGCTTATGTAGAGATGACCCTCGATGTGAGTAGAACATTATCACTGGAGAGAGTTCAATCAATCTGCAATTGCATCGAGGAAAGGATCCGTAAATTACTTCCTGTGGCCGACATAACAATCAATACAAAACCCATCGCCCTGGACTGTGAGACGATTGCTGAAAGGGTGCATATAATCGGTATCAACCATAATCTTCATGTCCATAATATTTCTTCAAATATTGTGGAAGACAAGAAACATATCAGCTTTGATGTCGAGGTGGAGCACAATCTTACCATAAGAGAGGCTCATGAGGTTGTCTCTAATCTTGAACAGGACATCAGAAGGGAGTTCAATGGTGATCTGGAAATCAGTGTCCATATTGATCCTTTGCGTTCAGAGGAAAGAAGAAGTCAGGCTGTGTCGCCTGACGAAGAGACCGCGGTTAGAAAGATCATTATCGGGGCTGCCGAGGCTATTGACGGCATTTATGAAGTACATGATATCCATATAAGGAAAACGGACAAAGAGAAATTCTTTATAACTCTGCACTGCACTTTTGATGACGGGGTTTTATTAGAGGATGTCCATTCTATAACGAGCAAGCTCGAAGGTGCGATTTATCAGGCTATCCCAAATGCCGGCCAAGTCGTTATCCATGCAGAACCGCTTCTTACGAAAGAATAAACCGCAATTAGCTAAAGATAAAGAGAGCACTGCCTAGCCCCTTCATAAGATAATTCGGCATGCGTTCCACAATTTGTGTGAGCCTGCCGGCGTCAAGTAAAGGAGGAATTCGCCAGGACTTCTAAAGTGTTCCAGGCGGAAGACCAATTCCGTGACGATGAAGGCCGATGACAATTATAGGCAGAAGCAACCAAGCGGCAACAATAAGAACCCCGTCATCTCTATTTGCCCTATTTTTTACTTCTTCTTTTTCATCTGCTTATAAATAAGGTAAACGATGCTAACCAAAACAATGCCTGGAAGAAAAGGGAATGCAAAGGGCAGTATAGGAAAGAACACCATGAGCAAGATGCCAAAAAAGATGATCAGCATTACTCCAAGGATAAGTGCTGAGGGTATGATGATGATTAGCGCAATCGTCAGGAGGACCACCGCTATGTAGGCGGTAATGTATCCTCCTATGCCGGTTACCTGCTTGCCGTTTATGACAATTGTCGTTCCTGTCAAATAACTGAGTGCTGTTGCAAGCAGTATGATCCCAATAACTATAAGCACCGTTTGCTTTGTCTTCATATCCATTCCCTCTGCTTATATGATACACCACGACTCCCCAAGAATACCTTCATTGTGACGTTACCTTTCCAAAAAAAATTCCTGAAAAAATGTTGACTTTTGGTACCGATAAAATTATAAACACTAAAGGAGGTGCGTACATGGACATATTTGCGATACACTTTTGCTCACTGTGGTTTGTTTTAATGGTAGCGTACAGATCGCTCCCAATGAATGACCCTACGAACCCGGAGAGTCCTATGAACTACTATCATGAGAGTAATGTTGAGGACAGGTTGAATCTCATCGAGTACTTTAGAGCCCAGGGCGACGAAGTAGACGGGTCTGAATTGATATTGTGGCCTGATGTTTAGCCCCTCTTGATTACGGGCGCTACAACGGTAACATGCGAGGCTGCTTACGCAGTATGGTCGTACCTGGTTTAGTGTAACGTCATTCTGTATGCCACTTCAGAAGGGGACCCGCCTCTGACCTGCACACAGTGGGTAGCATAACAAAGCAGGTCACTTCCGGCAATAAATTAAACAGTTGTGGTTGCATTTAGAATATTATGGCCTAAAAAAGTTATAATTGTCTTGTTATAATTAAAAAGTTGGTTTTTTTTGATAATTCATTATGAAAGACAAAGATAGGACAAAAGAGCAGTTAGTAAGGGAACTGGTTGAGTTGCGCAGACAACGTGCCGAATTGATGGAAGACGTCACTGAGCGCAAGCAGGTCGAAGCTGCTTTGAGGCAAAGAGAGGAAAGATATAAGAGCCTCTTTAATGCCACTTCCGATGGGATCTTCCAGGTAGATGCGGACGGCATTTTCACACTGATGAACATTGCCGGCGCAAGGATCTTCGGATATGAGACCCCGGAAGAGATAGTAGGCAGACCTGCTCTGGAATGCTGGAGAGACCCCAAAGACCGAAACGCTTATGTGGCGGCACTGAAAAAGAAGAAATCCCTGAGCGCATACCCGATAGCAGCTAAAAAGAAGAACGGCGACCCTATCGAGCTGGAATCGTCAAACAGAATAGTGGAAGATGCCGATGGGCGGTTTCTCGGTGACGAAGGGATAATGAGGGACGTGACCGAGAAGAAACGTACCGAAGAGGCCTTGCGAGAACAGGAAAGACTTTCAGAGGGATTGATAGAGCATTCAGCGGTGGCAACATTTGTATTAAACAGGCACCATGAGGTTGTGCTGTGGAACAAGGCTTGCGAAGAGCTCACAGGCATACGGGTCTCTGAAATGAAGGGGACCGACAATCAATGGAAGGCATTTTATGATCATAAACGGCCATGTCTTGCTGACGTTGTCATAGAAGGGACTGTCGATAATCTGGCTTCATTATACCCAACACTGAAAAAGTCAGCCCTTGCCCCTAATGGACTCTACGCAGAACGCTGGTACCGCAATCTGAAGGGGGAGGATCGGTTCATTCTTTTCGATGCCGTTCCGCTTTATGACTCCAAAGGCGAACTGGTCTTGGTGATCGAAACCCTGCAGGATATCACTGAACGCAAGCTGCTGGAGGAGGAATTACAAAAGGCCAAACACGCAGCTGAAGACGCCAGCCGCCTGAAGAGCGAGTTCCTCGCCAACATGAGTCATGAGATCAGGACCCCGATGAACGGGGTCATAGGTATGACGGAACTGCTGATAGATACGCTGCTCAGTAAAGAACAAAGGGAATACGTTAACGCCATAAAGGTGTCTGCCGAATCCCTGCTGACCATCATCAACGACATCCTTGATTTTTCCAAAATTGAAGCGAGAAAGCTTGATTTGGAACCCATCAACTTTGCCCTGCGCGACAGCATAGCTGATATCTTGCATACTCTTGCAGTGCGCGCCTCTGGCAAAGGGCTTGAACTGGCATACCATATACCCCCTGATGTCCCCGACGCTGTTGTAGGAGATCCGGGGCGTCTTAGACAGATCATCGTGAACCTGGTAGGCAATGCCATTAAGTTCACTGAAAAAGGCGAGGTAGTGGTTTCCATAAGTCGTGAAACAGAAAGCGAAGATGAAGCATCCCTTCACTTCGCCATTAGTGACACCGGGATTGGCATCCCCCCTGAGAAGCAATTGACAATATTTGAAGCATTCTCGCAAGCCGATGCCTCAACAACCCGCAGATATGGCGGAACGGGTCTGGGGCTGACAATATCATCAAGGCTCGTTGAAATGATGGGTGGCCGCATATGGGTTGAGAGCAAAGGCGGAAAGGGAAGCACTTTTCATTTCACCGCGAGGCTGGGGATACAGAAGGACTTCGTGATAAGACAGTTGCCCGAGAAACTGGAAAATCTTGATGGCCTGCGCGTCCTGATAGTTGATGACAATGCCACTAACAGACGCATTCTCGAGGAGATGCTGAAGAACTGGCGGATGAGCCCTTCCACTGTTGATAACGCCAGGGCCGCTCTTCAGGCAATGGTTATGGCGAAGGAGAAGGGAGAACCCTTTAGTCTCTTGCTCCTTGATGCAAATATGCCCGTTATGGACGGTTTTGACCTTGTTGAGAAGTTAAAAGAGGTGCCTGACCTGGGAGGGGCCACCATCATGATGCTGACGTCTTCCGGCCAGCGCGGTGACGCCGCCCGCTGCCGCGATTTAGGCATTTCCGCATACCTGATCAAACCGCTCAAACAGTCATCTCTTCTTGATGCTATTACCACTGTTTTAGGCAGAATTGAACCGGAAGGTGCTGACGCCCCGCTTGTGACACGCCATTCATTACGGCGCAAGCAGCGCGCTCTCAGAATCCTTCTTGCCGAGGACAATGCCGTCAACCGCATGGTGGCCACTACTCTGCTTGCCAAACTGGGGCATACAGTGGTCACGGCAGTACACGGAAGAGAGGCGCTTGCCGCAATCGAAGGTGAGGGAGATCGGCCTTTTGACCTAGTCCTTATGGACGTTCAAATGCCGGAGATGGACGGCTTTGAGGCAACCGCCCTTATCCGGGAAAGAGAGAAGGTCACAGGAGCGCACATCCCCATCATCGCGCAAACGGCGCATGCCATGAAGGGCGACAAGGAGAAGTGCCTGGAGGCAGGCATGGACGGTTATGTTACTAAACCCCTCAGGGCCGCCGACCTTTGTGCAATCATAGAAGAAGTAATGGCTTCCAAATCGGATGCCTCAGAAAACATACAGGGCAAAGGGAAAAACGAGATTGAAGAGGAAAGTGCTTTTAACATGGAAGAGGCGCTCTCATGTGCTGACGGTGATATTGAGCTATTCAAGGAAGTTATAAAGATATTTTTAGGAGAGTATGCTAAATTAATCTCCGGGGTTTCGAATGCCCTTGACAAGGGAAGTGCATCAGAACTTAGCCATTCCTCCCATACGCTTAAAGGAGCGGTAAGCAATTTCGGTGCTGGAAAGGTTGTCGATATAGCCCTTAAGCTCGAATTGATGGGCAAAAGCGGCGATCTTACAAGCGCAATGGAAATGTTTACACCCCTCGAATATGAGATGAAACGCCTAAAGCAGGCATTGGAAGAGAATTTGTAGGACAGATGATGAAGATCCTTATCGCAGAAGATGATCCCATTTCACGTCGCCTCCTCGAAGCCAAACTGGTCAAATGGGGATATGATGTAGTCGTGACCACAGATGGTAACGAAGCATTAGAAGCCTTGCAGGCCAAAGATGCCCCTGAACTCGCCATTCTTGACTGGATGATGCCAGGCATGGACGGTGTGGAGCTGTGCAGAAAGATCAGAGCGGAGAGGAAAGAACCTTATACATACATAATTCTCCTTACGGCGCTGCATAGGGATGAAGATCTCATTGCTGGTATGGAAGCCGGTGCCGATGACTATATTACAAAGCCGTTTAAGTCGAATGAACTGAAGGTACGCCTCCGCGCCGGAAGGCGTATTATAGAATTACAAAATGAGCTCATAGCGGCCCGCGAATCATTGAGGGCAAAAGCCACCCACGATCTCCTTACAAGTCTCTGGAATCATGAAGAGATTCTCCAGATGCTGAGGCAAGAACTGGTAAGGAGTCAACGGGAGGGAAACCAGGTCGGCGTGATCATGGCCGACCTGGACCATTTTAAGATGGTCAATGATACCTATGGTCATATGGCAGGAGACGCGGTGCTCCGATTGACAGCCGAAAAAATACTTACAGTGATACGGGCGTATGACGCCGTTGGCCGATACGGGGGAGAGGAGTTTCTCATGATTTTGCCTGGATGCGACAGAGAGTTTGCCGCATTTATCGCTGAAAGGATTCGTCTGTGCATTGGCAGCAGCAGCATGGATACGCCGGAAGGGATGATACCGGTCACGGTGAGCCTCGGAGTTGCCGTTAGCGGCAAGGAAAGCAGATGCGACGTGCAGTCCCTTGTCCGTGCTGCGGATCAGGCCTTGTATCAGGCGAAGAAGAATGGACGTAATCGCGTGGATATTGCGACTGATTGTGGTGTGATCTGATTCCATCTGGAGCCGACGAAGCCTTGACAGCGGAAACGCTTATTTTTTACCCTAGCTATCCAACAACCGTCTCATTTTTTTAAGTCAGTCAAGCGGCGAACAAAGTTTTCAGAAGGCTCGTTTTCCATCTTTTGCCTGAGTGGTTCATAGCCACTGCCTATTGATGCTGATCGAAGATGTCTTCAAACAGGGACGCGATTTCTTTGAATGCCTTGAGGACTGCCGGATCGAAGTGCTCAGGCAGGGTCCTTCCGTCGCCCTCCGTGATAATCCTGAACGTCTTTTGATGGTCAAACGCAGCCTTGTAGGGCCGGTGACACCGTAACGCGTCATACTGGTCCA
>JBKQMP010000056.1:0-44855 GCA_052146665.1 Dissulfurispiraceae bacterium | reverse complement strand
AACAGCCAAATCTCATTCAATCCCGTAGAGAAAATCAGAGCATGCGATATTGAATCGCCATAACCCGCGGCTTAGTCCTTCACACGTCATTCCGCAACTTTGCAGCGGAATGACGCTTAACCGGACTCGATAAAACGGCTATGTATGGTACGGAGCGAAAGTCGCAGCGAGTGAATAAAGGTGTGAAGACGCGAGATTTCCTTCCTGTACAGCGCAGCTTCATGTTCCCGTAACAATATGCGGGGTACGCTTGGAAATATAGCCCGCCTGGATGTTAGGTTCTTCTAAAAAGTCCTCGTTTTAGAACTGTGCTGCAACAAGAACAGTTTTTCTCTACAACAAACAACCTTATAGATCCTTTGCAGCTGAGTACTTCTTTTCGAAATTAGCAATTTGTGACAGCCATATAACCGAGGTCAAAGGGGATTCGACGAAGAAAAAGAATAGAAAATGATAAGGGGAAACGGATTTATTACCGGATCGGACACGTAACCGAAGCTTCGCGACTACATAACAACGGACAACAATCTTTCTGTTGCCTTTCGTGAAAGCCCGAAGCCCTCTATTTCTCTTTGAAGAGCATCGCGCGTGCCATATCCTCCAAGGTACCCGTTTACTCGCGTAACGGCAATAGAATTAAGAAAACTCTTCAGATCCGGATAAATCGCTTTCAATTCCTCCATCAATTCTGGGAATGATCGCAGACTGTGCTTTTGGTGGTAGTCCTCGGCCATATTGAATCCGGAATAGGGCTCTATCGCCGTCACAATCCTACGTCCAGTCTCCGACGCGAGATGATCTCGAGACTCTTCAGCAAGCTTCCTCTGTTCTTCGTTGTGATAGAACACTGCTGCCCTATATTGGCGAGACCCGGAACCGCTCGTCGCGCTGTGGCTCTTCCAGAAGATATCCAACAACTCCCTATATGAGACGAGAGAGGGATTAAAATCAATTTGAACCGTCTCGGAGTAATCTCCTACGTTGTGATAAGTGGGATTCTTCGTGGTTCCACCAGCGTATCCTACTCGGGTTCTGACAACCCCTGGCACACTCCCAAACTGGGAGTCGGGCTCCCAGAATCAGCCAAGGGCGAATGTGGCAGTTTCGAATGTGCCGGAAAGATAAGTGCCTACGGGTGGCAGGGCTATAACGGCCTCAGTATTGTTATGTTGCATGGACATACTTTTACCCCCTTTGAGAGAGACAAGAGTCGCAGCGCTTATCGCAACCCCCAATAGAACTATAAAAGCTATACCTAATTGCATATATTATAGGTTAATACCTATGAGAGATCACGTAGAAGCAATAAAGTGTCTTTTTGGCCTCCTCTGGAGATGGAATTGACATTAATAAACTTGTTATAAAGTATGACATATCGATGGTCACGAAATTATCAAGGAAGATAAAATTTTGGTCACGGATGTTTCATGTCAATTTCAGGATACGCCATTATGTTATGCTTATGCATATCACAACAGCATGAATGCTCAGGGAGCAAAAATGCAGAATCGCAGAGTCCTTGTAATTGAAGATGACAATGATATAGCCCATCTTGTTGAGCTACATCTGAAAGATACGGGATATGACGTGACTCTGGCCCACAGTGGTGATGTCGGTCTCGATCAGGCGCTCTCGAAATCCTATGATCTGATTATTTTGGATCTGACGCTCCCGGAGGTAGATGGGCTGGAGATCTGCCGGCGCGTGAGGGCTGGATCTGTCTACATCCCCATGCTGATATTGTCGTCAAGATCTTCTGAAGTTGACCGTGTTGTCGGCCTCGAGATCGGAGCAGACGATTACCTGACCAAACCCTTTAGCATCCACGAATTTCTGGCACGGGTCAAGGCGCTGTTCCGTCGTGTGGAGGCGGTCAAGTCAGAGGCATCTCAGGAATCGCAGAGACTGATTCAGGCAGGTGATCTGACTATAGATGTTGAAAAGCGGAACGTCACGCTCCAGGGGAATCCCGTGCTCTTGACGGCCAAAGAGTTCGACCTACTGCTCCACTTTGTCAATCACCCAGGGAGGGTGTATACACGCATGGAACTGTTGAATCAGGTATGGGAGTACGGCTATGAAGGCTATGAACATACTGTGAATTCTCACATTAACCGATTGAGGGCAAAAATCGAAAAAGATCCAGCGAAGCCTTGTTATATTTTGACTGTCTGGGGGATCGGGTACAAGTTCTCCGATTTTCAAAGGGTATAGTCTTATGTTCAAGACCCTTTATTGCAAGCTGGCTGTTGTCCTGATGGGGCTGTTCTGTCTGATCGGAGTCCTTTACATGCTGCTGACTCTGTACACCACCCGGCTATATTTTCAAGAGGTGAACCAGAAGCTCAATGGTAGTCTGGCTCAGAACTTGGCTTCAGAGACAAACTTCATGAAGGACGGCCGGGTCAATGAAAAAGCTCTTAAGGATATTTTCCAGATGCTGATGGTAGTCAATCCATACATCGAGGTCTATCTGCTCGATCAAAACGGCACAATCTTGGCATTCTCCGCGCCTCCTGGAAATGTGAAAAGGCAGAAGGTATCGATGGCGCCGCTGAAAAGTTTCCTGAACAAGACCGCTGCCTTTCCGATCCTGGGTGACGACCCGCGTGACCTAAAACGCAAAAAGGTGTTCTCCGCGGCGCCAATCTCTCTTAAAAATCAAATCCAAGGTTATCTTTACGTCATCCTGGGCAGCGAGAAACTTGAGACTGCCGCAGAGATGCTCCAGGGCAGTTACATCTTACGGTTAAGCATATGGGCTGTTGCAGGGGGCCTGTTATTTGCCTTATTAACTGGACTTCTCCTCTTCTTCCTAATGACACTTCGGCTCCAGCGCCTTACCGCTGGCATGGAAACCTTCAGACAAAGCGATTTTACAGAGTATCCCGATTTGTTGCCTTTCTTTAAGGGCAGCTCTGGGGATGAAATTGGCCGCCTCGGCTCGATCTTCTCGCAGATGGCTGAGCGCATTATTCAACTGATAAAGGAACTCAGACAGGCCGATGCGCTTCGGCGCGAATTAGTCGCCAATATCACGCACGATCTCCGAACGCCTCTGACATCCCTCCATGGATACCTTGAAACCTTACTCTTGAAGGAAGGAAAGTTGACGCAGCAGGAGCAACGGGACTTTCTCACAACTGCCATTAAGCGTTCCAATCAATTAGGAAAGCTGGTTACCTCACTCTTTGAACTGGCTAGACTTGATTCACCAGATGTCCAGGTCTGCTTCGAATCTTTCTCTCTGGCCGAACTTGTCCAGGACATAATGCAGAAGTTCCAGCTTGCTGTTGAGAAGAAAAAGATCAAGCTTCAACAGAACTTCCCTGAACACCTTCCGCTGACGTTAGCCGATATCGGACTCGTCGAGAGAGTGTTCGAAAACCTCATCGAAAATGCCACCAGGTACACTCCGGAAAACGGCTCGATTACCGTCAGTGCCAGTTTCGAAAGTGGACGAGTAAAGGTGCAGGTTTCCGATACCGGCAAAGGTATCCGGCCGGAGGATATCCCGTATTTATTCAACCGCAGTTATCGAAGGGGCCACAGCCACGCTGACAGCGCCGGCGGGTTGGGGCTAGGACTTGCCATCACCAAGAGAATCCTAGAACTCCACGGAAGTGATATTAAGGTCGATAGTGTGGTCGATGTCGGCACGACCTTCACATTCACCCTGCCGGTTTACACAGTTTAGTCAAGATCTCCAATAGTTGAATTCCTACAAGTCAGTCCTCGGTTCTCATTTTTCCGTTCGTGACGAAAATGTTATTTTTTCGTGAGGATGTCGTGATTCTCTTCTGCTAACCTTTAATTAAGAAGTGGCCTTGGGTTCCGTGGAGCGACCACTTGTGAAAATTCGCATGGGCAGCAAGCGTTAGTGGAATCCTACTTGCCTTTGTTGTTTGGCATGGAGGCATACAGTTCATGCGGACACAATGAAATGAAGTTAAACATCCCTGACTGAATTCGAGGGAGGAGAGTATGCCATGAACAATTCACTGAGTAGAAGAGATTTTTTTAAGATAGCCGGGGTAGGAGCCGTCGGATTAGGGTTCGGGTTTTCTATTTTTGACGGGATATATAAATATGCGGTAGGCGTACCAGCGCCGGTGCAGATCAAGGTCTATTCCGCCGAAAAAAGGGGCTATGTTATGAGCGAAACTGTTAGTAAAACCAACGAAGAATGGAAAAAACTATTAACACCCGAACAGTACCATATTATGAGGGAGAAGGGGACTGAACGCGCCTTTAGCGGAAAATACGCCAATAACCACGAGCATGGGATCTACCGCTGCACGGCCTGCGGGCTCGACCTGTACAGATCAGAAGACAAATTCGAGTCAGGTACCGGCTGGCCGAGCTTCACTGCGCCAATCGCTCCGGAGAACATCCTCACCAGGCCGGACAACAGCTTCTTCACTCATCGCACCGAGGTGCTCTGCCGCCGCTGCGACGGTCACCTTGGCCACGTTTTTAACGATGGCCCTAAACCCACAGGGCTGCGTTACTGCATGAACTCGGCTGCACTGCTATTCGTGCCAACATAGAAATAGTCCATTATCAGGAAGGAGACGCTTATGAAAATGCTTATTACTGGTGAAATGACTCAGCACAAGAAATGTGCTATCCTTATTGCAGAAAGGAGGTAAAAAATTAGAATTCAGCAAACAGCGCAAGCTATAGCAGTCGTTTATCTTCCTGTAACGAGAGAAAATGCATATGGAAAGCTGCTAGTAAAGCAATTATAATTGACGACACAAAGACTCATCAAAAGGAGAAAAGACAAATGAAAAAGATCTTGTATTTCTTATTTGCGATTATGCTGTCGGTTTCGATTGCGATGATTGCCTTTGCAGATTCAATGGGCAAGATGGATCTCAAGGTGGGTGATGAGATATACGCCTGCAATTGTGGCGCGGCGTGCGACTGTGAAACACTGTCAAGGGTCCCCGGAAAATGCGGTTGTGGAATGGATCTTGTCAAAGCCAAAGTGGTAAAAATTGAGGAGGGCGTAGCATATCTTCAGGCCGAGGGATGGAAAGAGCCGAGGGCTTTCAAGACAGATGGGAAATATGCGTGTGCCTGCGGCAAAGAATGTAAATGCAATACAATTAGTCAGAAACCTGGAAAATGCGGCTGTGGAATGGAGATGAAAGAAGTTAAGTAATAACTGTCGTCGAATGATGTCTTTTAGGAACTAAGAAAGGCGGTAAATTACCGCCTTTCTTTTGGTGAAAACCAGCCGGACTGAAATGGCGAAGCCAAGATTTTCCAGCGGAAAGCTCCCATCTATTTTGCGGGAAGCAAGGTTTTAACAATGTTCCAATTGCGTCAATGAGCACAATAAGTAGCTATTGAGAACCCTAATTTTAACAGTTTCTTTCGGTACTCCTAATTCTCATGAGCACTGGTCTTGTGAGTAGTTGTCGGTGTACCCAAGAGCGCAGGACCGCCTTACTCACATTGTGACTCTGTGCGTACTTCGGGACAAAAGTATCTTTCCCGAGGAATGGGGCGATTGACTGTCGAATACCAAAAGTGACCAATATCGCCACCCATCACGATGGAAGTGCAGGACGATAAAAGGGAAGAATTTTCCTTACGATTGCGAGGCGCGCGGTTCGGGACAAACTCTTTTAAAAACTCATCTATTGACAACTCTCAGGTATCAGGTGAAAGAAAAGGTCGGAGAGGGCCGTCGGACGTGTTTGTTGTTGGGAAGAAACAAAGATTGATCAGCAATTGTCCTGATTGTTTCTTTTGTAAGCTTTTATCCAAATAGGTCTGTATGACTGCCCGTGCGAACAAAGATAATCTCCCGCACTTCTGTGTCGATTCGATAAATCAATATCCAGTCCGGTTCTATATGACAGTCTCTATAGCCTCTCAAATTACCAGTAAGGGCATGCTCGTGAGGTCTGTGTTGGAGGGGTTGCTGATCGACGAGTTGGCGCATTACAGTCTTCAACTTCTCGATGTCTTTGCCCCGCTTCACCATCAGTCTGTAATCGCCTTCAAACTGCTTTGTGGTCTTGAATCCAAGCATTATGCCGACATCTTTTCAAAAAACTCATCAAGACTTTGATAGCTGCCCAGATTCCGTCCCTCTTCAGCGTCCTGCATGGCCTTCAAGGTAGTCTTGTTCGGTATTTTCACATCAAAAGGCAAGCCCTTGCGCAGCCTCACCTGCGACAGAAACAAATTTATTGCCTCCGTTGTGCTGATTCCCAGCTTGTTTAACACTTTTTCGGCATCAGCCTTTAAGTCGGGATCTACTCTTGCTGTTATCATTGCTGTTTTTGCCATATGACACCTCCTTCGATATTTTTATTGTATCACAATTGATATACATTTAGACAAGGTTACATAATATGAGCTTTCCAGTTAGAAGGGCGAATGTCTGCTTTAGGGGATATAATTGGCCGATGCCTTTGACCAAGACAGGCCAAAGGCATCGGCTATCCAATACTTCCTTTTATGGACATCGATTTATAGCAATGAATCAATTTGCTCAACTTTCATAACCGTCACAAATTGTAACTCCCCAAGCTGCTTGGGAAACACTTCTCTCAATTTATCAGAAATTGTTCCCTGACGCTCGATATGGGCAGTGCCGCTCAAACGAAACCCCTTGTTCCCTTTTTCCGCGACGAGTGCAATCTGAATCTTTCCATTTTCGACAATATTCTTACTCGTAATGCCCTGTCTCCAGCCGAAAAAAGCCAGCGTTTCATCATCAATAAAGAACCCTTTGCCGACAACAATGATGTGCGGCCCGTCGCCTCCTTGTGTAACCAGTGGCACAAAAGGCATCTTCTCAAGCATTTCCTTGATTTCGCTATTCATTTTCATGTCGTTCCTCCTTGAAACCATGATATAGTTGTTAATTAGGACTTTGCCCGCTCAAAGGTATTATACATCAACTCACAATCAGCCTTCTGTAGCACATGCTACAACAAGTACGTAGAGTAGGAGCCGAGAAGCCGATTTTGGCAGTTATTTCACGGAATCAACATCTTGGATAGATGACCAAGGTGTTGACTACGGTTTCAAAATTGACATTTTTTTGAGAGACCCAACGGCGTTCATTATGGGGAGTACAGGTTAATACCGGGACTTTAAAAAAACGTTTATTACTGGAAAAAAGGCGCAAAGGATTTTTAACACTTTTTCTTGGAAATAAACATCTATGGCAGAATGGCCGAGGTCTCGATTAGTCGGTGTACCCAACAAATAAATGGTTTATGGTATTTTTTAAATTCCGATGAGTTGGTGCCTACCGATATCTTTTTTGGGGCGGTTTTCGATATCGCCTGCATGGTGTAGCAGGAAATTAGGATTTATAATGAAAGGTAAGTTATTGAAATTCAAGAGTGGAGCTGAACGGGATCGAACCGTCGACCTCTTGAATGCCATTCAAGCGCTCTCCCAACTGAGCTACAGCCCCAAAGTGCATATAAAATAACACATTTCACGCTCCTATTGTCAACTTGAGTATCAAGACGGCGTGCCGCATCGCGGACAAAGAGAAGACAATTTTTTGACATTGATCCCGACGAGAATCGCTTCCGAGCGCGTTAAGGAATGAAAAAAAATTCGCCTAAACGGCGTCATCAAAAAACTTTTGCTACGACAATATCCCTGCCAATACTGCTTGTATTCATCACACTCTCGTGCATATACAACTGTCTTAAGCTTGAATTGCTATCCCGTCCGAATCAAAAAAAAACTCAAGATCCTTTCGATGTCTGTCTCTCAGAATGTAAACACCCGGGCATCAGAGGCTAATGCAATTAAGGCCTTTGCTGTGTCAAAATGAGCTGACACAATCAGGTCTTCTTGACCCATGTGTCTCGCGTTCGCACATGGGGTACAAACATGTATAGGCACCCCTTCCTTGACGAGATAGTCAAGCAAGACCTTGAGCTCATCGCCAGTGGGTGATTTCATGTGGTCAACCATACCTATCTTAGCAATCATCACGCCATCATCGATCAGAAAGACATTAACCTCATGACCTGCTTCTTTGGCAACTTTGGCCAGATGGATGCATCTTGTGGATCGGACAGGGTCATCCATACCCCTGCTTAACACAAAGAGAAACTTTGCCATACCTTGCCCCCCTTAATACGTTATTGATGACTGTAATAATCTTAGCATAAAAATTAGTTGCCAGTTTATAAAGAATTATCAATAATTCACTATTTTTGATATGATTTAGTTAATCATGAAAATAAGGGTAGTATGTGCGGGCACATTTGATTTCCTGCATTTGGGCCACCTCGAATTTCTGAGACAGGCAAAATCACTCGGCGATGATCTTATTGTCATTGTTGCAAGAGACGAGACAGTGAAGAGGATCAAGGGCTTTATTCCCACCCACAATGAACAACTGAGAAAACAGAATGTTGAGCAGACAAGGATACCCGACTCTGTAATCCTGGGAAATCTGGGTGCTGATCTGTTTCAGGTACTCCGGGATCTGGCACCTGATATTATAGCCCTTGGATACGACCAACGGGTGTCGGAACATGAATTGTCGGAGAGGTTTCCCGAATGCAAAATTATAAGACTTAGACCTTTTCAGCCTGAAAAATACAAATCTTCATTCTTTAGAGACGCGCGTTGATTTGATTTATCAAAATGTGACGAGATGTTTAGAGAATTAAGGGGGCTTTATAAAAGCCCCCTTAATAAAAAGATTAACCTTTGACGAAAGGATTTGCAAAAAAAGTAATAAGAACGACGACCAGTGCATAAATGGCGAGTGACTCAATCATTGCAAGACCAATGATCAATGTGGTGGTTATCTTGCCCGATGCTCCCGGATTTCTAGCTGTTCCCTCAGTCGCACCTCTCAAACCGTGTCCCATTCCGATTCCGGTCCCAAATGCTGCAAGCCCAATTCCGATGGCGCAACCAAGTGTCGCCAACCCATAGTAGCCCAACTTTGCATCACTCAAACCTTTGGCAGCAGGTTCATCTGCAAAAGCAAAGGCCGCGAACAGGGCAAGTGCAAAAAGCGTCAGTAAAGTAAAAGCGAGTACCTTTTTCATGCGTTTTTCCCTCCTTTCTCTTATAAATTTAGTGTGATTCCTCCACTGCACCAGCGAGGTATAAAGTAGTGAGTAACATAAAGACGTACGCTTGTATAAAACTGATAAGCGTTCCCAGACCAAGGATAACAACAGGTATAATGGCAGGCGTCAAGACACCCAAAACGATCAGAATGATATGTTTTGCCACCATATTTCCAAAAAGTCGGACAGACAGCGTAATCGGTCTCACGAGGTGACCGATTATTTCCAAGACAAACATAAAAATCATCAATGGAATGGCCGGGATAGACCTAATAGGACCAAGAAAATGTTGCACATATTTGATTCCGTGAACCCTCAGTCCATAAAACTGGTAAATGATGAAAACTGGAAGAGCCATGGATGCTGTACAGTTTATATTGCTTGTCGGAGATTCGAATCCAGGGATCAGACCAAACAGATTACAGGTCATGATATACAAGAATATAGTTCCAAGAAGGGGATAAAATGTTTCTCCATAGTGAGGCCCGATATTGTTGTTTGAGGCCGTGAGAAAAAAATCGGCAAATACCTCCATCACATTTTGAAGACCGGACGGGACAAGAGTAAGCTTGTTCTTTATAGCAAGGCTCACTCCTATTAAGATCGCCATCGCAAGCCATGAATACGAAACATAAGGCGGAACACTTGGTAAAATCGCATGTAAAATAGTAGGTGCCTCCACAGTAAATCCTCCCCTTTATAAAGTTGTTTCCCTATATAAAAGAATCAAGAGCTGAAATCAGGTGATATAGTAATGTAATTTAAGGCAAATGTCAAGTTTTTTTTGAACCCGTTTTTGAACTTTTTCGAACGAAGAAATTCAACGCTCCACCCCTACCGAAGAACTTGTTATGATTGACGTAAAAGCATAGACCCCTTCGGCATTCCCAGTTCAGCAGACACTACTTCACATTTGGACTGAAACAAAAAAAATGTCTTTTTATCCTTCAAGTCGCTATCCAAATCAACAAGGGTTTCAAAATTCCCCTGACCCTTACTAATCACAAGGTCAGTCTCCCTTAATTGTTGTTTTAATTCAGACGAGACAAAGTCTAGAATAGTGCCCACACAATCGGACCCGTTATCCATCACATCGCAAATGTCAACTAACCCTGTCTCTACTGCATCTTCGATTGTTGAATCGTTCAATACCGGAAATCCTTTCACTACCGCCCTGACCTGTTTGCCCATCTGTAAAAGAACCTCTATGAGCAGACGATCAAAAACAATCTCACCGCAGTTATCAAGAAGATAGATAACTTTCCCCTGTGCATCAAGGGCTGCTCTAAAGGCTTCACTGTCATCTACTGAGAGGGGCAGGTTGAGCGCCCTGTCAATCGTTCCGATGATATCAAAGGAGGTGAATATCCCAAAATCAATGACATTTCCTGCAATCGCAAGTCTCGCCGCAGTAATAAGTGGATCATCACTTTGCTGGACCTTTTTCTTGAGTTCTGGATATAAGCCCTTCGCAATTTGATTATACTCTGACTTTATATCCTTAAAGGGGTCTTCCCCGAGTAATTGCCTCATTTTCCTGTGCAAGAACGTACTCGTATAGGCCGGAGGACGCGACAGATCAGCCGCCTTGATCTCATCCAGGACTTCTTTTAGTATTTCCGCCTGAAGAGTCTCATTACGTGTGCCGAGCCTGACCGCGATTATTGCCTGTTTCAAGAAACATGGAAAGCAATCTAGGTGGACCTTCACTTTAATGCTCTATACGCGATGTCTCTTCTAAAATGCATACCTTCAAAGTGTATCTTCTCAATCGCCCTGTAAGCCTTCTGTCTTGCGGTTTTAATGTCCTTTCCGACCGCGGTAATGCCCAGAACCCTGCCACCGTTGGTCACTATTTGATTATTTGCAAAGGTGGTGCCCGCATGGAAGACGACCACGTCGTTCATTTCCGTCACATCGTCAAGTCCTGAGACCACTTTGCCCTTTTCATAGTCTCCGGGGTAGCCACCCGACGCAAGAACCACACACACAGATACCTCTTCCTTCCAGCGAATGTCAAGGTCCGACAGTTTCTCATCCGCTATGGCCATACATATCTCCATAAGATCGGTCTCGAGCCTCGCGAGGATTGGCTGCGTCTCAGGATCCCCCAACCTGCAATTGAATTCCAGGACGTGGGGGCTGTTTCCTTCAATCATCAGCCCGGCATATAAAAATCCTTTATATGGGATTCCCTCTTCTTTCAGCCCGTTGATGGCAGGCCTCATTACCCGCTCCATGACCTCGTTTTCTAGTTCCGTGGTGACGATCGGGGCTGGGCTGTAAGCACCCATCCCTCCCGTATTAGGCCCCTTATCCCCATCAAATACTCTCTTGTGATCCTGAGAGCTGACCATAGGGACTATCGTCTTGCCATCAGTAAATACCATGAAAGATGCCTCTTCCCCCTGAAGACATTCCTCCACGACGACCCTATTGCCAGCCTCACCAAAAACCCTCTCCTTCATAATCAGTCTCAGGGCATTAATGGCCTCATCCACGGTCGTTGCCACAAAAACCCCTTTCCCCGCGGCGAGCCCATCTGCCTTAATGACAATAGGAGCCCCTTTCATCCTCACATGTTCTTCTGCATGAAGATATGAATTGAATACCATATAATCAGCGCTCGGGATGCGGTGTCTCTTCATGAACTCTTTGGCAAACACTTTACTGGCCTCGAGCCGTGCCGCCTTTTTTAAAGGACCAACGATCTTCCTGCCCTCCCTTTCAAAGGCGTCCACAATCCCTCGTGCGAGCGGATCTTCGGGTCCCACAATAGTCAGGTCAATCCATTCGTATCTTACCAGATCGATCAACGCATCGAAGCTACCTGTCCCAATCTCAATACATTCAGCCATTTCTGCAATCCCCGCGTTACCGGGAGCACAGTAGATTTTATCCACATGCCCAGATTGCGCCAATTTCCAGACGATAGCATGCTCCCTCCCTCCGCCACCAATAACAAGAACTTTCATGTTAGCCGCTCCTCTCTTCCGCTTTGGTCACAAGCCAAAAAACGATTCCTAATATCAAAATCAACGCTGAAAAGAAATACATGTTCTCAACATTCTCATGCTTAAGTGCCATGATCAATGTATCCCGAATAAATGCAACCAGGGCAACGCCCACAAACACACTGATACGAAATCTCCCCCCTTGAGATGTTTTATCTCTGTATTCATCAGTTCAATAACTATCCATAACATCAGCATTGAACCTAGGGCGGTGATTATACCCTTCGCAAGGTCGCCAGAGAGGAGATATTGAAGATCATATATAAATAATCCAATTACTCCAAGGGTCAGGCATATAAGCGCAATGATCAGCACAAAATTCATCGTTTGGGGAAACCGATCAGAGAAGGTTATCAGAGCTGTCCTGACCCGATAGGCGGGAGAATATTCCCTCGCCTCTTCTTCTATGTAGGATGAGGTCATAATGTCTAGATTTATATCCACTATCTTGTCAACTGAGTTCAGGGTTTTGCTCCTCTTTTCTTGGTCATCAATGTATTGATGCAAAAACATCTTTGCAGGAACTCCTGATGATATTGAACGACCTGATTATAAAATGGGAGTCTGCCTTTGCCCTCTCATGAATTTGTCCAATCCTTATCATTTTATCGTAGTACCTGCTGTCATAATTACCGGAGAAGAGGTCCGCAAACCATTCCTTATGGCTTTCGAAGACTCGCTCCTTCTTGCTCTCCTCAGTGAAAAAAGCAGCGGTCTCCTGAAGACCCATAACCCATGAATGAAGATCATCGATAATCCTCTCCCCATGACTTAACATAAGCTCCCTCACTCCCCTGAGCCTGCTTTCATCCTCGTCGGTGAAGTGATAATGGGACTTAATCTCCTTCAAAGACCTAAACATCTTGCATATCGCCCTCTTCCGTCATCCTTGTTATCATAGTTTCTCTTTCCATGTCACCTTCGGACCTTCTCTGTCTGCGATGCGGCCAGCTGACCTGAGGCCAATGACATCCGGGTACCAGAGGATAACCAGCCATTCAGAGCACAGATAAGGAATTTATGCCCTGTCTCACGCGCCTATGATCTTTCCAAGGTACTCTGCTATAAGGGTATCGTAACGACCAGTGTGTGCAAAGACCTTCCTGGCCAATCTGAGCCTCGTGTCCCTAGCGATGTTGCCCCCAGAAGCCTTCATCTCTCGGATAATCATTGTATAATCTTCAGGATCAACAACAACCGCCACATCCTGATAGTTCTTTGATGCGGCTCTGAGCATGGCTGGACCGCCTATATCAATGTTTTCAATGGCCTCCTCTAAGGTAACGGACGGCTTTGAAATCGTCGCCTCAAATGGGTAAAGATTCACCACCACCATATCTATCGGTTTAATGCCGTGTTTCTCTATGTCTTCCATATCCTTAGGATTACTCCGCCTGGAAAGCAAGCCCCCGTGAATCTTTGGATGCAAAGTCTTCAACCTCCCATCAAGCATCTCGGGGAATCCCGTATAATCGGAAACTTCTGTCACGGGAACCCCCGCATCGCGAAGGGCTCTTGCCGTTCCCCCCGTCGACAAAATATCAACCCCCATTACTGAAAGGTCTTTGGCAAAATCTACAAGCCCTTCCTTGTCAGAGACACTAAGGAGTGCTCTCTTTATCATGTCGTATGCCTCCTATGCGGTAAATTTCTTTATGACTTCTTCGATGTCATCGGAAAAAATCCTGAGTAGACTGGCTTCAGCCTGCTGCTCTTGCAACTGGGGCACTTAACCTTCTTTTTCTCCTTCTCCTTAATACCCATTACTAAAGAAAAGGTTTCTCCACACTTCTGACACTTGTAATCGTACACAGGCATAACTTACCCCCTCCTAAAAAGTTGTTAGCTTCCCAATAAGACAGGATGTCTCATCCCTACTGCCGTTTTAACACTTACTGGTTATTTTCTCTCAACTATTTTATCACAATATGTCATTTTCTTTAGGGCTATCTCATCTCTGATGTCCGTCGACCTCGCGTCGCGTCTCCATAACGGCTTCAGAAAGGTTCGCGGCCCCTTCACTCCTGAAGCCTGAGCCGCGGCACGAGCAGCGTATTTTACCTATGAGGTCGGCCGAAGACAAGCGCAATAACTCCCTCGAACATGCGCATTGGATCATAAAGTCATACCAGAACACGATCACTCCTGTGAGACCATGTTCTGGAGCGAGAGGCTTGGAAACATATCACCTGCCGTCACCAAGCTGGCTCTGAGGTTCAAAAGGCAACATGCAGAGAGCTTATTCATTTAACTCACGCACTGGACTGAGGATTTATTGAACAACTCCCTCTCTCATGATGCTGGAGCGGGCTGGTTTGTCCACCCAAGATGAGATCGTATAGTATATAATCAAATATGCGCTATGCAATTGTCATCGTGTTCGTCATCTTGATGCTTTCCTCTTCTTCCCTATCCGGCCAGCAAGGCTCACAGGTTATTCCCCAATATGACCTGGATGTTTCAATTGATGTCTCACATTCAAAGATTAATGGCACTGCACGGGTTGTCTTCCAATCCGGCCAAGAATTGCTCTTCAAGACAGGAACCCTCAATATTATAGTCATAACAATGGACGGCAAGCCGGTCCACTTCAACCGCCATGACGATACGGTTTCGGTACGATCCGAGATCGCTGGAGCCATCGAGATTCAGTACGAAGGTCTGTTTGGCGGGCCGCCGCCCTCCAATAATGGCAGGGACTATTCGGGACAAGTCACGATCGGCAAGAAGGGGGTCTTCCTCACAGGTACATGGTATCCCCGGATAGAAGGTTTGTGCACCTTTGATCTGAAGGCCACTCTCCCTGAGAAATTCATAGCCATCTCAGAATCAGAGAGCACCAAAGAAACTATGGAGCATGGCAAGGCGGTGTTCGCGTTTCACTTCCCCCACCCAGTTGACAGAATAAGCCTCATCGCGACAGATCGCTTTATAGTCTCGAAAGACTCGTTTCATGGTATTGCACTCTATGCCTATTTTTTCCCTGAAGACAGCAGTCTGGCCCTCTCCTATATTGAACACACCAAGAAATATCTAAAACTCTATGAGAGTCTCCTTACCCCTTATCCGTTCAAGAGGTTCTGCATCGTCGAAAACTTCCTGCCAACGGGATATTCAATGCCCACATATACGCTTCTGGGACAGGATGTTGTGAGGCTTCCCTTTATAGTGGAGACATCGCTCGGTCACGAAATCCTTCATCAGTGGTTTGGTAACTCTGTCTATATTGACTTTGACAATGGCAACTGGGCCGAAGGATTGACTACCTATCTAGCAGATCAGCTCTACGAAGAACAAAAAGGCAACGGCTGGAGCTACCGCAAGCAGATCCTCATCGATTATGAAAGTTATGTAAATGCAAAGAATGAGTTTTCTCTGAGGAATTTCAGAGGGAGGGTTGATTTTTCGTCAAGGGCGATAGGCTATGGGAAAGCGGCCATGGTTTTCGACATGTTGAGGAAGAGCCTTGGAGATGACCTGTTTTTTTCATCGATCAAGCACTTCATCACAAACAACAGCTACAGGATGGCGACATGGGATGACTTGAGGGTGTCCTTTGAAAAGACCACGGGGAAAGCCCTCGCATGGTTTTTCAAACAGTGGATAGATGCTACTGGAATTCCCGAACTTCACCTTGAAGCTGTGCACACACGGGAATCTAACAAGACCGTGGAAGTCAAGGTCACTGTATCGCAACAACCGGCAGCCTATTCGCTTTATGTGCCCTTGTCCTTCTATTATGCGGATGGGAGCAAAACAGACCATCTATTATGGGTTGCCAAAAAAACGGATACCCTAACGATATCGCTGGACCGCAGACCGGTGAAGATGATTATCGATGAGAATTATGACCTGATGAGAAAATTATCGAAAGAAGAATTTCCTCCTGTGATTGCACGGCTTATGGGCGCTAGGAGGATCATAATAGCACTTCCTTCAAGAAATGCGGAGATGTACGAAGATATAATCAATACTTTCATAGAAAGAGGTGCCGTCGCGAAGAAAGCTGCCATGATCACCGATAATGATATCAAGACCTCATCCCTCATCGTACTCGGCGACGACAATCCACTGTGCAAGACATTGTATGGTGAGATGAAAGAAGAAGGAGGTTTCAGTGTGAGGATTAAGGAGAACCCTTTAAATCAGGCGAATGTTGTAGGGATCTTTGATGGAAAATCAACGGGGGAAGTTCAGGCCGCATTCGGAAAGATTTACCATTATGGCAAGTACAGTTTCCTTTCATTCGATAGCGGTAAGAACATTAGAAAAGAGATCAACATCAGTCAACGGGGCATCTTGAAAATACTCGACAACCAGATTCAAACAGATAATCCCTCCCTGAAGTCTTTATGAAAGCCTTCTCACTTGACCTTTGCGCCAATCCCCACCTCCCTGTCTAGTGTGAGGACTGACAGCTTCCCTTCATTATCCGTTGCCGCCAACAGCATCCCTTGTGACTCCACTCCCATCAGTTTCACCGGTTTAAGATTAACCACTACTACAATTTTTTTCCCAATCAGATCTTCGGGATCGTAGTCCTTTCCTATCCCGGCAACTATCTGCCTCTCTTCACCGGTATCAACGCTGAGTCTTATCAGCTTCTCAGACTTTTCAACTCTTTCAGCGCTCAGCACTGTGCCAGTTCTCAATTCAACCTTCGCAAAATCCTCTATTGCAATCATATCCTTAGCAACCAGCTCGTTCATTGTAACTCTCCCCTTGTCCACCCTTTCCACAACCTTGCCCTTTGAAACACCGGGCATTGCCCTATCTACCAAAACACCCTTTTCTTGCACTTTCTCAATCCTCGGAAACAGTGATTCCCCGCGCCTGATCTTGTCCCCAGGTCTGAGCTTGCCCCATATTGCCACTTCATCCAGTTTGCTTGCAGACAACTGATCTGCAAAGCCTATTTGCTCCCACAACCTTTGGGTAACACCCGGCATGAAGGGATATAGATATAAGCACAAAAATCTCAGCACTTCTAAAGATGAGTACAAAACTGTCCTCAATTGACCGTGTCTGTTTGCATCTTTGGCAAGAGCCCACGGTGCAGAGGTATCGATATACTTGTTCGCATAAGAGACCAATCTCCATATTTGTTCCAGCACGCGGTGAAAATCAAGATAGTGCAGCGATTCTTCCATCTGTCCCCTGATCCCCTCCGCAAGCAGTCTCACCCCGGTCTCTTCCGCCTCCGGCTCTGGTATTTCCCCGCCGCAATACCGGTCCACCATTGTCAACACCCTACTGGCAAGATTACCGAAATCGTTGGCAAGATCACCATTGATCCTGAGGATCATGGCTTCTTCGGAAAAGTCACCGTCAAGGCCAAAGGGCACTTCCCTGAAAAGGAAGAACCTGAACGCATCAGCGCCGAACATCTCTACCATTTTGTAAGGATCAACAACATTTCCCACGGATTTTGAAATCTTTTTTCCCTTCACCGTCCACCACCCGTGAGCAAAGATGTTGTGAGGCAACGGAAGCTCAAGAGCCATGAGCATCGTGGACCAATACACCGCATGAGTGGTAAGGATATCTTTTCCTATCAGATGATGGTTTGCGGGCCACCAGCTCATGTTCTTCCCTCTCTCTTCAGCAACACGGGTAGCCGCTGGCGTCGCCAGATATTTAGTCGCGGAGTAATAATTCACAAGGGCGTCAAACCACACATAGGTCGTGTAATCCTCATCAAAAGGTAAGGTTATACCCCAAGAAAGCCTGTGCTTGGGCCTCGATATGCAGAGATCACCGAGGGCTTTGGTCTTGAGAAACCCCAAGACTTCATTTCTCCTGGATTCAGGCAGAATGTAGTACGGATTCGCATCTATGTACTTTGTGAGTCTTTCCCCATACTGCGACATGAGGAAAAAATAATTATCCTCTTCTATCTGTTCAATGGCTCGGCCGCAGTCAGGGCAATTCCCTTCGTAGAGATCTTTCTCCGTCCAAAACCGCTCACAGGGAGTACAATACATGCCTCTGTATGACCTCTTCTCAATTTTTCCTGTATGCCACAGTTTATCGAGGAGTTCCCTTACAATGTTCTTGTGACCTTCATCGGTCGTTCTTATAAAGGCGTCGTTACTTATGTTCAAATTCTTCCATAAATTTTTGAAATTTTCGACAAGAATGTCCGCGTGAACAGCGGGAGTTCTTCCTTGTTCTTCAGCTGCCTTCTCAACCTTTTGTCCGTGTTCATCCGTGCCTGTCAGAAAAAATACGCTCTTACCCCTCAGCCTGTTGAACCGAGCAAGGATATCAGCCGCAACAGTCGTATAGGCATGGCCAATATGCGGTACGTCGTTCACATAGTAAATGGGCGTAGTGACAAAGAACCTCTCATTGTTGGTAATCACTTGCCGGAATGCCTCCTCTTGCCACGACGTCGCCCCTTCCGTTTCTGTCCAGGCTGTTCCGTCCCGTCATCTTTCTTTTCAAAATTCACTATGTCTGCCACGGGCTCACGCTCTCCCTCTTTTTTAAAAAAAGAGAAGGGCCTCTTCTTGGACACGTGCAATGAGTCTTTTGGTTGGTGCAGCATTGTCGTAACCTTCTCTTCTATGAGATCAATTGGGGCATCCTCAACGTCAAGGCGAATCTCATCATCTGGGGAAGTATCGTCCAGACCGCCTTCATGCTCATACTTCAGACAACACATGAGTCTGCTGCAGAGACCTGAGAGCTTGCCGACATTGAGGACAAGTTCCTGTTTTTTAGCCATTTTTATCGATATGGGCTCAAAAGAAGTCAGAAAAGTTTTGCAGCATAGGTCCCTTCCACAAATGCCAAGGCCCCCTATTATCTTTGCCTCATCCCTTATGCCTATCTGCCTCATTTCAATCCTTGTCTTGAACTTTGCCGCAAGATCCTTTACCAGTTCCCTAAAATCAATCCTCCCGTCCGCTGTAAAATAGAATATTATCCTCTTCCTGTCGAGGGTTGATTCCGTGCTGACAAACTTCATCGGGAGACCTCTCGCCATTATCCTCTCAATGCAGAAAGCCCTTGCCTCTTGCTCCAGTCTCTTATTGTCCTCCTGCGTCCTATAGTCATCCCCAGTCGCTATTCTCAATACTTTTTTGAAGCCGTGTTCTTGAGGCTCCGTGGCGCCTCTCACCGTCACCACCTTGCCAATGCCAAGCCCGAATTCTGACTCAACAACAACCGAGTCTCCCTTCTGGACAGAAAGCCCCTCCGCTTCAAAGTCGTATACCCTGCCACAAGGTCTAAACCTTACCCCAACAACGTCAGACATCTATTTTTCCTCCACTTGTACATTCTGCTCAGAGGCTGATATACCGTCTCGCTATTGCCGACACATAATTCCATGTTATTGATTTATTAAGGTTGAAGTCAATAGCACTCCTGAGTGAGTCTATGAGTTGGTGCGTATCAAGGATCTCTTTAAGGTCCCCCTTCTTATGTGCCTGCGCATAAATAAGGTCAGATTCTTGGCCTGTGATGTTGAAGACCGCGAGATCTCTCAAGAAGATAGCAAACGACTCAAACCACAATTTCATTTCATCCTTATCCCCCCAATCTTCTTTTGACGCGCCGTCCATCATGTTATTCAGAATTTTCATAAACTGATCCCTCTCGCTCGTAAAATCCCTCGAAAGTGCGAGTCCTGGTCTCCCCATTGCGCTGTTAAGAATCACATCCATCCTCTCTTGGTCAAAATGAGGGGAAAGTATTTTTTCACACTGATGTCTCGGCAGAGGATAAAAGCGGATATGGGCGCATCTGGATTTGATTGTGTCCGGAAGTCTATCCGGACTCGATGAGACTAGAAGAATGAGACTCCCCTCCGGGGGTTCTTCCAGGGACTTTAAGAAGGCATTCGCCGCGTTGCTGTTCATGGCGTCTGCGCTATCGATAATAAAAACTTTCCTCTTGCCCTCAAATGGCCTCCATGAGAGGGCTTCAATAATCATCCGAATGTTTTCAATCGTTATTTCATTCTTCTCCGGCGATACCACAGTGACATCTGGATGCATCCCTGAATCTATCTTTTTGCAGGCCCTGCAGCTGTCACAGCAGTCACCTTCGACAGGCTCAAGACAGTTCAAAGCCTTGGCATAGGTAATCGCGGTAAGCTTCTTTCCGATACCTTCATCACCCGAAAAGAGGACGGCCGAAGGAACACGGTTCCTTTGCAGAGTGCCGCGGAGAATTTTTTTAGCCCTTTCATGAGCGATTATTTGGTTAAACGACATGTTTTTTAACTATCCAGTGTCAGCAATCTTCATCGCTGGCACAGCATTGTATTGGGCAAAAGCATCCGCATTCCAATCCTGGCGGAAATCCTTGGATAATGCCCTCTGTCTTATGCTGATCTTGCTGAAGCTCTGATAGACATTGAAAGCGACGGAGTGTCAAATAAGCGCTTCGCCTCATTATCCTGATCAAAGCCTATTCTCGAAGCGTTCTTGAGCAGGGAGGTTATCTCCCGTGCCAGCGCATAAGGCTCTTGAAAAGCCCTTCTCCATCTGCCTCCGTACACGCTGCCAGACTTCCTCGTTGATCTGCTCTATGTTGGCAGACGCCTCTACCACGAGAAACCGCTCCGGCTCATCTTGTGCAATGTGCAGGAAACCCTCCCTCACCTTCCTGTGAAATGCGACGTCCTCGATCTCAAGTCTATCGATCTTGTTTATCCCACGGTTCCTGCTGAGCCCCGTTTCAACATCAACGTCAAGAAGGACAGTCAAATGAGGTCTTAACCCGTTTGTCGCGAATTTATCCAAAGACTGGATGATAGATATGTCTATCCCGCGACCATATCCCTGATAGGCAATGGTTGAATCAGTAAATCTATCAGTAATGACAACCATACCATCATTCAGCGCAGGAATGATCTTTTCTCTGAGATGCTGAGCCCGTGCAGCATTATATAGAAGAAGTTCAGTAATTGAAGACATCACTCCTTGATATTCCAGGTGCAATAGCATGTCCCTGATCCTGTCTCCGATGGCCGTTCCTCCAGGTTCGCGGGTCAGCATCACCCTATAGCCGATGCACGAAAGTCTCTCCGACAATAGTCTGGCCTGCGTTGACTTGCCCACCCCGTCAATCCCCTCAAAAGATATGAAAATCCCCCGTTGCAGATTCTCGTGCACTACACCATCGCCTCTCTCAATCTCATCAAAAGTTGAAATATTTTGACTGCTTCTTCAGTGCTCCTTAAGCCTGTGCCGCATGAAGGCGTCAGGAGTATACGGCTATTCACTAATTCCGCTGGGATATGGCGGTACATTTTTTCAAGACTGTCTTCCAGGAGTTTGATGATCTGTCCTTCGTCCAGGGAGTTAACCGAATCAGAGGTGGGAACAATACCCCAGGCCAGATAACCGCCCCTCTGGAGCAATTGATTTATCGCCCCATGATAGATAATAAGCGGATCAAGATAGTCATACGCATCGAAATTAAGTATTTCCGGTCCACTGTCTATAACCATGGACCAATCCGCCCTCCCACAGCAATGGATTCCGGCAATCCCGCCCGCGTTTTCAATGGCGGCAACTAGCGTTGAGATAAGCCTAGACACATCGTCAGTAGAAACCCCCAAATAGGACGAACTGCCCAAGGCCGAAAGGATGGGTTCATCGATAAAAATGATCACTTTTTCAGCATGGTGCTTCAGCATATCCACCTGCCAGCGCGCCTTTGCCTGCAAGAGCATGGATACGATCTCCCGCAATTCCTCATCGAAATATACATACCTGCCCTGATTGTCTTTGAGCCCTAGTGTGAAGGTGATTGGCCCTGTTATGTGTCCCTTCAAAATGGGGAACCGTTTCCCCTTTATCATATTTATGAATGTGTGGAATCCCTCTGCAAAGTCCTCCGAGATGGCTATCCTCGACGTCTCGGTACAGGATTCGTAGAACCGTTCAAGCTCATCGCTATAATCTCTCATAATCCAGGCCACCTGATCCTTTTCATTCATCCTGAGGTAAGGCATACCTTCGGAATATTGAAGGATCATCGACTCTCGGAAAGAGCGTCTAGGCAACTGTGGCCAAAAAGGGATATCACAGGAACTTAGAATCAGTTCACAGGCTTCTTCTGCATTGGTATGAGGGAAACTTCCTATCCCAGTTGTAGAGAATGGTTCGATGATGATTGACATGTGCTATTATAGCACATGAACCGGAATAGCAGATTGGAGGCGGCAGGGCGCCAAAAGATTCTGCGCCCCCTAGTGTGCGCTATATCCTATATCGTGCTCCTCGCCACATTCTGTTACCCACTCTCTAACAGGGGAATCCAGACCATGCAGTCACAGATCAAGGAGATGCCCCTTGGGGATAGAATAGCCTTCTGGGCCGAAAAGTTTGTCGGCGTGCCTTATGATAATAATCCGATAGGAGAATATGTCGCAAAATCAACGATTGTCGCTGATGAGAGGGTTGATTGCATGTATTTGGTCTTCAGGTCAGTTGAGCTGGCGATGAGCAACACCCCCGAGGAGGCTTCAATAATTGCACTGGACAAACGATTTCACTCAAAAGGCATTTTTGAGAATGACATGATAGTTAACTATAACGATCGCTTCCGCTACGGGGAAGACATGATTGAGAGTGGCAAATGGGGGCTCGACATAACAGCAGAACTTGGGCAAACAGTTCGCATAAGAGATTCAAGGAGAAGGTTTATTGATATACTCCCGGCTGAAGCGCTTCAGACTGGGCTCGAAAGGCTTGAAAGCGGTGATATCATTTTCTTTATAAAAGCGCCAAAAAAGCGCTCGGCCGGTGAAATCGTTGGCCATATGGGCATAATCAAAATAGAGGGTGCTGTCCAGGATACTGCCATTGTCAGGACCGTATATTTAATTCACGCGAGTGGCATAAAAGGAAAAGGTGGAATGGTGAAGAAAAGCCTGTTAAGCAGTTATCTACTCCACATGCATTTCGTAGGAGCTAAAATTACACGTTTTCACTAACCTTGCAGTTTCTTAATGATTGCTGGGAATTGTGTCTTGAAATCAGGATAGATCCTTCCCAGATAAACCTTCAATCCCTTTACGTCTAATGCCAGATCGTTAACCGCCTTTAAGTCCTTCTCCAATGCGCCAAGCTTCTCCGTCACTGTCCTCAGTTCTTTGTCAATCAGCGCGAGTTGTTCCTGTAAAATTATGATTTCCTTCATAAGGCGCTCCCTTTATTTCCTCCTCTGTGCACGCGTACTTCTGCGTAATTTCCTGTGTTTGTGCTTGCGCATCTTCTTCTTGCGCCATTTTACGACGTTCCCCACATCATCACCTCCTCAGTAAAAATTAGTAGATAGCGTTTCCATAAATGCCTCAAGCTGAAGTTCGGTAGTCGGTGATTCTGTCCCGTCATAGGGAATACTTAAACAGGGAATCCCATAGTCCTTACTTACAGACTTCAAGAGCGCGGTCACTATAGTGCCTGGCATACAGCCAAAAGGCATGGTATTTATGATGCCTGCAGTGCCTCGTTCCACAAGGTCCACCGCCTTGCCTATGCTTAAGACAGT
The DNA here is from genome assembly GCA_052146665.1 of Dissulfurispiraceae bacterium. Classification (GTDB taxonomy): domain Bacteria; phylum Nitrospirota; class Thermodesulfovibrionia; order Thermodesulfovibrionales; family Dissulfurispiraceae; genus JBKQMP01. The sequence goes on along the minus strand of JBKQMP010000056.1, from coordinate 21,244 downwards.
CTCGCCCTCAAAAGAATCATGCACATAGGGGGCAGCTTTTCTCAAAATCTCTTTGGTGTCAGGCTCTTTGACGGTCCTTAAAAACCCCTTGAAGGGCTTTTCATAAACATGCCCGATCCTTTTCTGCAACAGCCTTTCCAAAAAGAGATTTAGCATACCAGACCTGTCCTTTTTTATCAAGGCTTTTCTTAATGACATCTCATTAATGTAATGAATCCATTCCTCCATCGGTGCCAGCCAGGCTTCCCCTCCCAGGGCTTCTATCTTCTTGATCAGATCTTCATTTGCAAATTGATGTGAGCGGACAAAAATCTCGCCTATTATACCAACGACAGGTCTTTTATCTTTCCTGAGGGCAAGAGATCGAAAGTCATCTCGAATCCTCTTTACAAGCTCCTTCAGCGATCCATTTCTTGACTTAAGAGCTTCATAAATGCCCTGCTGATACTTATTGTAGAGCGATTCCGAATCTCCCTTGCTCACTTCATAAGGTCGCGTTTCATGGAGGCATTTCATCAACAATGAGTAGGCAACAATCCCTTTCCACGCTGTTTTGGAAAAATGACCGCCCACGATGCCAAGCTCCTCGTAAAACTCTTCATCCTGGTTCGGCGCAAAAATAGGCACATCCTTCAAGCCGATATTCTTGAGGATGAGTCGATGAGACACATTATACTGTCCAAACCTGCAGGGGCCGGAGCCTGAAGGCATGAAGAACGCGGATTCCTCAGGCCTGAAGTCAGGGGAAAAGACCTTCTTTAGCATATCACCCGCTGTGATCAAGTAAGGATAGCACTCCTTGCCCGACACGTATCGATTGGCAAGCTCGACAGACTGCCAGTCTGACTCGGGCAGGACGTCTGAGTTGATGCCACAGTATTCGAACGCTGCCTTAATGGCAAATGAATGATCCGCCATCCTGGGAATATAGACAGTCCGCTTCCTTAGCGATGCGGAGTTTACGACGGGTGAAGATTTGACGGGTGGCGCAATTCTCCTCCTTCGATGGAGGCGTTCCTTCTGCTGCTCTATGCTGTCGAGAAACGCTTCGCACCTGGTGATCGCACCTGCATCCGCACTATGTTCATCGATTTCTATATGCAAGAAAGGCTTTCCAGCCATCTCTTCCTTGAAATATTTAAGGATAAAAGAATCGGGCCCACAAGAAAAATTTCCTATGTAAACCGCATAAAGATTGGGTGTGTTCCTTATAATCCTTGCGGCTTTCAATATCCTTTGTCCTGCCCTCCAGTACATATTGGGCCAAAGATCATAGAGTTTCTCATCTGCGAGAGGAAGAAAATCCATGGGGATTGCCAGTGAGTTAATGTTGGCTAGTTTATTAGGAAGCTCAAGGTTTACAGCCGGGTCAAAGGCATTGTAAGCCCTCCCGATTATGACAACAACGGGTTCAGAAGGCTGTATGACGGCACTGTTGCCGCGGTCAGACGTAGATGCTAAGGCATTAGGATGTCTGCTTACTTCTATTCCTCTGCTCCTTAAGATCTCTTTCCCGCTTTGTTTTATCGCGCCTTTGAACTCGGTCTGAGCTGACTGGCCCAGTTGAAGCGCCCTGTGGATGTCCGCCCTCCTTACCCCGTACCTTTTAAACGACTTGTATAATTCTTTCTCCAGGTAGTCCATTCCAAGTTCAAGATTAATAAGGGGAGTGACAGCCTCGAATCCCTTTATCGCGGCCTTCGACACATACGGGATCGTTTGAGCGTGCGGACAAGCGACTCCCCGAGCATATTCATCCCCATTCTGATTAAGATCGATAAAACTCGGGCTGAAAAGGATATCGATACCCGCATCCTTAAGATAGGTCATATGACCATGAGCGACCTTGACAGGGAAGCAAGCCTCCGAGAGGATGTTCTCTACGCCAAGGTTAATTACCTGACGGTTTGTTTTCGGAGAAACCATCACTTCAAAACCAAGTTCCCATAAGAGCGTGGACCAGAACGGCATGAAATCATGAAAATAGAAAATATACGGGATGCCTATTTTGCCGCGCGATATGCGCGGGGGGGCTACCGACACGGGAAGATGTTCTCTTTCGTTTAGCTTCTTCTCTCCGCTCATTGACGCATCGCTGTATTTATTGTGAGCCTTCCAAAGCATCTCCTCTCTAAATTTAAAGAGATCTGGAAAGTCCGGTCGTCGAACTCGGCGCACGTCGTACTTATCGCATCTTCCGCCATAGAAGAGCCGGGTCTCCTCCCCCTGAAGTTTGACCCTGTTTATCTCGCACACATTAGGGCATCCCTTGCACTCGAAGGAACTGATTTCATAAGACCTCTTAGACAGTTCAAATCCCTTGAAAGTTGACTTGGTAGATAAGCCATGAGTCTTATCTTTCATATATCGCATCGCGATAAGGGCCATCCCGATGGCACCAGTTACATCATGGTTAAGGGGAACGGTCACCTTCTTGTTGAGATATTTTTCAAATGCTGCGACAACGGCTTTATTAAATGCGACACCCCCCTGAAAGAATATTGCGTCACCTATGGGCTTCCCCGCAACAACCCTGTTGACATAATTCTGCACAATTGAATAGGCAAGCCCTGCCAAGAGATCATCCTGTTGTGCTCCCTTCTGGAGATTTGCCATAAGTGAGTTTTCCATGAAGACAGTGCAACGTTCTCCCAGCATGCACGGATTCTGAGAACGAAATGCAGCCTCCGCAAAGTCCTCCTTTATAGAAATGTCAAGCTTCTCAGCCTGCTCCTCAATAAAAGAACCAGTTCCGGCCGCGCAGGCCTTGTTCATCTCAAAGTCAACAATCACACCATCTTTGATGGAGACGTACTTCGAGTCCTGGCCCCCTATTTCAAAAATAGTGTCAACAGCGGGATCAATGAAAATTGCAGCTGTCGCCTGGGCAGTTATCTCATTTTTGACTATGTCTGCCCCGACATAATCTGCAATCATGTATCTTCCAGAGCCGGTGGTCCCAACTCCCGAAATCTCGAAGCTGTCTCCGATTTCGATCTGAATCTCTTCAAGTCCTTGTTTGACTGCCTCAATCGGTCTTCCCGCGGTCATAAGGTAGCGCTTCGCGAGCAGGGTACCTTCCTCATTTATTACCGCAAGGTTAGTGCTTATCGAGCCTATGTCAATTCCCAGGTACGCCTTACCCCCCGATTTACCCCTTCGGATGTGATCCCCGCGCTCTGTCAAGCCACCAGTGATGTCGTGTCTTCCAAAAAAATCTTCTCCTTCGGCCACCAACGGCGCGTGTCCTGACCTCGCCACTTTTGTCGAGGTGAGGAATGACTCCAAGTCCGCCAGATCAAAAGCGTTAACGCGGCCTTCGTTCATATCTCTTAAAACAGCTCCAAGCGCGCCCATCAAAGCGAAATCAGGAGGGACGAAGAGGTGATCAAATCCAAAAACCTCACGAAACGCCCTCCTCATACCATTGTTAGCAGCCACTCCACCCTGGAATGAAACAGGCATCTTGAGGTCTTTTCCCTTTGCAATGCTCCCTTTGAAATTTCTCGCGACGGCCATGCACAAGCCCGCTACGATGTCCTCAACGGGTGTAGCGATCTGCTGAAGGTGTATCATGTCTGATTTGGCAAAAACACTGCATCTACCCGCAATTTTGGAGGGCCTTTGTGATTTTGTGGCCATTTCACTGAAATCCTCTATGCTAAGCGTCAATCTCTCAGCCTGTTGTTCAAGAAAAGAACCGGTTCCCGCCGCACAAACTGAATTCATGGAGAACTCACTTATCTTTCCATTATCCAAGATGATCAACTTGGAGTCCTCCCCTCCAAGTTCAATGATGGTTCTGATATCGGGGAAAAGCAGTTTGGTTGAGTATGATTGTGCCACAATCTCATTAACAGGCCTTATCTTCAGCACGGAGCCGATTATCCTGCATCCGGAACCCGTAATTGAGAGAGAGCTCTCAGGATATCGGGCTACCGTCTCCTTGAGAACGTTATATGCTGACATTACCGGATGGCCGTAATGTCTCCTGTAATACCCTTCCAGCCTGTTTGCCTTCTCGTCAAGGACAACGAGTTTAACAGTAACGGAGCCCGCGTCTAGGCCAATGAAATACATTGGTTCTCCCCCCATTTAGCTGTCGTTCTTGCGCCCTCACTGATATTACCTCTCCTGCATGAAATGATGTGTGCAGACGGCAGACAGAGGCAAAAAAAGCGTTGAGCGCGACCCGAAATATGTGACAATAGAATTAAGATGCCGAAAAAAACTCCATCGCTCACTGAAACTGAGTCATATTTAACCGATGACAGATTACCGCCCTACAAGGCCTTTTGGGAATTGTCCACCTGCCTTTCGATACGCCGACACGCCTACCTAATCCTTCCGTCTCCCATAGAGATCGTCAAACCTCAAGATATCGTCTTCCCCTAAATACTCCCCATTCTGCACCTCTATAATCTCTAAAGGCACCTTCCCCGGGTTTTCAAGCCTGTGAGTGGTTGACTTGGGTACATATGCCGATTCATTCTCATGGATTATTATATCTTTATCACCGACGGTTACTTTTGCAGTACCCTTTACCACAATCCAGTGCTCAGACCGGTGGTAGTGCATCTGCAAGCTCAACTTCGCCTGCGGCTTCACAACAATCCTCTTGATTTTATATCGCACGCTCTCTTCCAGAATAGTATAACTCCCCCATGGCCTGTAAGTGGTAACATGTTCCTCTGCTTCTTTCCTGCCCCTGTCCTTCAGAATACTCACTATATCCCTTACCTTTTGCGTTTCACCTCTTTTCGCCACGAGAAGAGCATCGCCCGTCTCGACTATAAGACAATCCTCCAACCCAATAGTCGATACAAGCCGCTTATCGCCGACGATCAGCGTATCCTTTGTGTCAATTGATATAATATCACCCATATTGACATTCCCGTGCTCATCTTTCTCCAGCAGGTCATAAAATGCATCCCATGACCCTATGTCATTCCAATATAAATCAAGAGGTACTGTCACCACACGGTCTGACTTCTCCATGAGCGCGTAATCTATCGATATGTCGGGCATGTCTTCGAAGTTACCGAGCATGTCTTCATAGCTGCCGATGAGCATTTCGCTTATTTGCGGAACATAACGCTTAAATTCATTCACTATTGTCCCAATACGAAAAGCACACATGCCCGAGTTCCAATAGTAATTGTTTTCCTGCACATACCTCCCTGCAGTTTCGATGTCCGGTTTTTCGGTAAATTTCTCGACGCTGTAATAGCTAGGGGTAGTACCTTCATGCTGCCTGTTTATCATGTCTGTCGGCTGATTTTTGACTTCTATATACCCATATCCAGTTTCGGGCCTATCGGGCTTTATGCCAAAAGTAACGATATACCCCTCTTGAGCAATGGGTTCAATCCACCGAATATAATCTGCAAATTTTTCCTCCGGCTTAATGATGTGATCTGATGGGCAGACAATTATGACCTCATCTTCTTCACAGCGAAGCTTTTCCATGCAGTACTTTACGCCCAAAGCTATCGCCGGCGCCGTGTTTCTGCGGCGTGGTTCCAGTACAATGTGGGGGAAATTCTCAAGCTCTGACCGCACATAGAACTTATACTGATTGTTTGTCATCAGGATAATTTCATCTGGAGAGAGTACCCTCAACAGCCTTTCTGCTGTCTGCTGCAACAAGGATCGGTCACCATCGAGTTTGAGAAATTGTTTCGGGTAGTTTTCCCTTGACAGCGGCCACAGCCTTGTTCCACTCCCGCCCACTAGAATTATTGCCTTCATATTGTTGTCATCACCTCATTGATCTCTCTTTCCAAGAAAACGCGGTAACCATTCAGACTACTTTGGTCCTTTGCCTCCACCCTCATCACAATGACGGGTTGCGTGTTGCTCATTCTCACCAGTCCCCAACCATTGTCAAACAGGACTCTTACGCCATCGGTAGTGTCCAATCCTCTTATCGCATAAGGAACGGCACTCTTTTGCCCATCGCCGGAATATTGAATGAATCTTGCCACGACCTTTTCGACTACTTTCCTCTTTCTGTCTTCAGGGCAGTCGAGTCTTATCTCTGGCGTAAAAAAGAGTTTAGGGACATCCAAGAGGAGTTCCTTAATATCCTTTGAATGTCGTTTCATTATTTCTATAAGCCTTAACGTGGTGTAAATTGCATCATCGTACCCGAAATATCTGTCTCCCAGAAATATATGCCCGCTGAACTCTCCTGCGATCAGCGCTCCTTCCTCCCTCATTTTCTGTTTAATCAGGGAGTGTCCCGTTCTCCACATTATGGGGACACCACCACGATTTTTTATCTCATCGAACATGACCTGCGAACACTTGACATCACCTATAATCTTTGCACCAGGTTGCTCCCTTAACAACTCTCTGCTCAGCACAATCATCAACTCATCACCCCATACAATATCGCCTTCCCTGTTCACCACGCCGATTCTGTCCGCATCTCCATCATAAGCAATACCAATGTCGGCCCCTGATTTTATGGTTTCTGTGATCAAATCCTGTAAATATTCTATCACCGTGGGATCGGGATGATGATTAGGGAAATTTCCGTCAGGCTCGCAGAACAGTGGAACGACCTCACAGCCAACGCCACTTATGAGCTCTGGCACTATGATTCCGGCCGTGCCATTGCCGGCGTCAACCACGACCTTGAACCTTCTATAGCGAGAATCATTGAGGCTGGAGAACTCTTTCGCCATATATCTCTTATAACTACCCAAAATATCATAACGTTCAATCGTCCCACGATTTGGGGAAGCGACATATTGCTCACTTATCATGATTTCTTTTAGTCTCAGTATCGTAAGCCCATGAATGGTCTCTTTGCCCACGCTCAGCTTGAAGCCGTTGTACTCAGGCGGATTATGACTTCCGGTAACCATTATGCCACCATCCAGATCGAGATGGAAAAGGGAAAAGTACTGCAGCGGCGTAGGACAGATTCCGATATCGTAAACATTTAGGCCCGCAGCGGTTATGCCTTCAACAACGCCAGCCGCCAAATCCTCCGAACTTAGCCTCACATCCCTTCCCACGCTCACCCATTGTGCCTGAGGATTCAGGCACTTGACATAAGACGCAAAGGCTTTTCCTAGACACAGGGAAAAGCCCCTATCAATGTCTTTGCCCGCAATACCCCTTATGTCATATTCCCTGAATATCCTGTTGTTTATCACTTGCCATTCACTCTCGGAGAGACAGAAAGAAGAAACTCTTGTAGTGTAGCAGATTTTTCACAAACAAGACATCTCTAAGTGGCTATACCGTGAGTCATAGCTATGGATGACCAAAGTCGCATCCCCAATATCTCAAGCGCCTCAGAGCCATCGCCTAACACTTCCCTGTCCTTGCGGCCAACAGTGGGCGAAGCGAATCTCTTCATTGCAATGTGAGGCTTCATCAACCTGAAGGGCGAGAACGAAAATATTCATCCTCACTTGTTGGTGGGAAGAGTGAGTTCCCTTAGGCAATAAATAACGTCATCAAGACTTCATCTCGACGCTGTCACCCTCGATAAATCCAGAGCATAAGAATGACAGACAAGCCGCGATCAGGACGGCTACCGGCGTTATCAGAAGGGCACCTCTCAGGCCCCACAAGTCTGAGAGCCAACCAAGTATCGTAGGTGAAGCAGCATCTCCAAGGGCGTGGATGAAGAAGATATTGATCGCAAACGCCATGGCTCGTATGGCAGGGTTTGTCACGTTGAGGATAACGGTGTTAAGAGGCCCGGTATTAAGAAATAGAAAGAATTCAGCCAACAAGATAGCCGCAAAGCATTGATAAAGAGATGTGGTTACAAGCGCATAAGCGGTAATGGGGGCCCCTATGAGGAACCCCCATCCCGCGACCATGAGGTAACCTCCGCTGCTCTTCCTTTGGAGACGGTCCCCCAGCCAACCACCAGCCAGCGTGCCCGAGATGCCGGCCGCCAAAGTGATGATGCCGAACAGAACATTTGCTTTGGCTACGTTGAGACCGTGGACACGATAAAGGAAGGTGGGCACCCATTGAGCCAATCCACCGAGGGCAAAAGTCATCGCCGCCATGGACAAAGTGTTGATAACAAAGGAACGGTTTGTCAGCAGCGAGACATAGTGTCTTGTGGAATGCCTCGTATAGTTCGATGAAATACCACCACGCATTGGTTCATGAAGAAAATACAGAGGCAGAGCAAGGACAAGGCCCGGCAGACCAACCACCAAAAAAGCAGTATGCCACCCGAAATATTGTCCGAGAACACCTCCGACGAGGTATCCGATCGCACTACCGGCCGGAATGGCCAAGTAAAAATAAGAAAGCACCAAACCACGATGTTCTTTGGGAAAAAAGTCAGATAGGAGACTCGGCGAAACAGTTCCAAAGCTAGCCTCACCAATGCCCACTGCAGTGCGTGCGACAAAGAGGGTTCTGTAGCCAGAAGCAAGACCTGCGCCGACTGTGGCCAGACTCCAGAGTGACAGCCCATAAGACGCAAGCTTTACACGACTGACGCGGTCTCCAAGCCATCCAAGCGAGGGGGCGGAAATCATATAACATATCATGAACGCGCTGCCCAATAATCCAAGGGAAGTGTCCGATAACCGCATATCAATTTTAATTAAGGGAAAGACAGCATATAGCACCTGGCGATCAATATAGTTAAGGAGGTTGACTGTCAGGAGGATTATCAAGGCATAACGACTGTAATTGGCTCTATCTGTCAATTTGAAAAGCTTATCCTTAGCGGAGATTTATCCCAAATAGTTCCTTAACATGTCATGCGGGGACTCTCTATTTCCACACCATCATTGACCTTCTATGATCACCCTTTTCTCACATTTCGCCACGCCAGACCTCCACCTGTCACCACGCCAAATCCCTGGCATGCGCACTGTCACAATAAAGCATGGGGAGGCGATTGGTGGAAATCCGTTCATGATTTTCATAGCAGTCCATGCGGAAAAGCTTTTTTTTGCGTTCATGTCCCGCGACCTATTTCTCTTCTTTTTTCTCTTCTCTTCTCTCTTCCTCTTTGAGTTTGCCTTTCTCCGGTGTCACATCTATTTCAGTCGGTTCAGACAGGCCCTTCTTAAAATTCTTAATCCCTTCTCCAATGCCCCTGCCAAGTTCAGGCAGCTTTTTTGCCCCGAACAAAACTGCCGCAATAGCCAAAATTACAAGTAAGTCCTGCGAGCTTAACATTTTTCCCTCCTTATCACGAGCATAAAGTCATTATCCGTGGCTATCTTCTGAAACAACACCCGATGGGATCCCTCTATATCAGCAGTAAAAAAGCCGATACCTCGTAGCCCATACGCTGTGGTACCACATGTTGTAAACACAGGTCCTCGCCGATATCCAGTGTCCTCGTCTCATACATATCGTATAGCATAATATGGTTTTTATACCAATAAAACAACATTGAGAGTTAACTTATCTACTGATATCGAAAGAGATATATAGCATCACGGCTTTCACCTCGCGGTCCTAAAACACCAGAATACCCACCGAATATCCTAAGGAAAAATTCTCAAGCAAACATGATATCGGCCATCCCCGAGGAATAACGAGGATAAACCAAGATAGGCAGCAGGCCGGTCATCAGGAAAGATCATCCCTCCCAGTAAACACATTTGCTGAGGAGTTACTGCCAGGATTGAAAAAACCCGCTCAATTTTTTCTAGTTCTTCCTTCCCACCTTAGTTCTTGAGACGGGCCGAATATTCCGAGAGGGTACCCATTGAGATAAAATGTTGTACAATAAGGAGTTGAAGTCATTCTGCAAAGAGGCATAATTGATGGTTGAAGAAGACCTTGCGAAACTGAAGATAGACAAGTCTGGAAGTGCTATTCACATGGCAAGACGCAGAAGACCTCTTCAGTGGGTCGTCGCACTGTTGCTCGTCATCATAGTGGCGTTCCTCTATATGAAAGGAGTACTTACCCCCGCGGTCGAAGTCGAGGTTTCCACCGTCTCACGGATATACCCCTCACAAACCCTCACTCTCCTGAATGCGAGCGGTTATGTTGTAGCGGAGCGCAAGGCTGCCGTGGCATCTAAAATTACGAGCAGCCTTATATCACTCACGGTGGAAGAAGGAAGCCATGTAAAGGCCGGACAGATAATCGCGCGACTTGAAGGCAATGACGCTGTCGCCGCACGTGATCAGTCGGTTGCCAACCTGCGTGTTGCCAAGACCAATCTCGAGCAGGCGAACGCTGAACTCAACGATGCGACCCTTGCCTATAATAGAGACAAGGCGTTGGTCAATCGTGAGTATATCGCAAGGGCGGATTATGATACCGCTGAAGCCCGCTTCTTAAAAGCAAAGGCAGCAGTTGCCGGAGCGGAAGCAGCCATCAAGGCGGCCTCTGCTGCGCTCCAGGGAGCTAATGTAGCCCTGGAATACACGCTTATCCGCGCGCCTTTCGATGCAGTCGTACTCACTAAGGATGCTGATGTCGGGGACATCATCACTCCGCTCGGCGCAGCCGCGAATGCCAAGGCTGCAGTAGTAACCCTCGCGGACATGAATTCGCTTGAGGTGGAGGCTGACGTTTCTGAATCCAATCTGCAGCTCGTAAAGATAGGTCAACCCTGTGAGCTGCAGCTTGACGCGCTGCCTGAGGCTCGTTTTCGCGGGGCCGTACATATGATCGTGCCGACCGCTGATCGCAGCAAGGCAACTGTTATGGTGAAGGTTCGTTTCATTGATAAGGATGCCCGTATATTGCCGGAGATGAGTGCCAAGGTAGCTTTCTTATCGCGAGAAGTGGCACCCGATGAAGAGAAACCGCGCCTAGCGCTTAATCCAGCTGCTATAAGAGATCACAACGGGGGAAAGATAGTTTTTCTCATCAAGGACGCTAGAGCTGTCGAAACGCCGGTGACTGTCGGACCTGCGATAGGAGATATGATGGAAGTGCTCGCCGGAGTTAAGGCAGGTGATAAGATAGTGATAAAACCTTTAGACAGGCTCAAGAACGGCGATAAAATAAAGGTAGCTGAAAAATAGATGAGAGACCGTAAAGCGCCGATCGTTGAAATAAAAAATCTCACCAAATCTTACCGCCGTGGAAGCCAGCTCATATCTGTACTCGACAACTTAACGTTCGATATTGATGATGGGGAGTTCCTTGCGTTGATGGGGCCGTCCGGCTCGGGGAAGACCACCCTCTTGAATCTGATCGCAGGCATTGACAAGCCTGATAGCGGCAGTATCAGGATAGGTGAGGTCGATATAACATCCCTTGCCGAAACCGACCTCGCACGATGGCGTGCTTCAAATGTGGGCTTCATCTTTCAGTTTTACAACCTTATCCCAGTGCTCACCGCCTTTGAAAATATCGAACTCCCCCTTCTCCTTACACGACTTACCAGAAAGGAACGGCGGGAACATGTCAAAATGGCGCTCGACATTGTCAATCTGACCGATCGCATGGATCACTACCCTTCCCAACTATCCGGGGGTCAGCAACAGCGCGTAGCCATTGCCCGTGCTATTATCCCCGACCCCACGATACTGGTGGCCGATGAGCCGACGGGGGACCTCGACAAAGTTTCGGCCGACGAGATACTGACGTTAATGGAACGTCTCGTGAATCAACTTGAGAAGACTATCATCATGGTGACCCATGACCCGCGCGCGGCAGAAAAGGCGCATGTCATTAGACAACTGGTGAAAGGTGTTCTGAACAATGTTCATTCTTAAGCTACTCATACGCAACGCTTTCCGCCATAAGCTCCGCACAGCCTTGACCGTCACAGGAGTTGCGATAGCTATTGTAGCCTTCGGCCTCCTCCGCACCCTAGTGGATTTATGGTACCTCGGTGTCGAACACTCGTCCGCCACACGTCTTGTTACCAGAAATGCAATTTCCCTCGTCTTCTCTCTACCAATCTCATACAAGGACAGGATTCGCCAGATAGAAGGGGTCAAAAGTGTTTCATACGGCGACTGGTTTGGAGGTATCTATATTGATGAAAAGCACTTCTTCGCCAACTACGCGGTGGAACCAAAGAGCTACCTTAATCTCTATCCCGAATTCATTCTCGATCCGAATCAGAAGGCGGCTTTTCTCAGCGATCGCAAAGGATGCATTGTTGGCAGCAAACTTGCAGCTACGTATAAATGGAAAATCGGGGACATAATCACCCTGAAGGGGACAATCTTCCCTGGACAGTGGGAATTTGTCCTGCGCGGCGTATATCACGGAGCGGAGAAAAACACTGAAGAGCGAGCACTCATTTTTCACTGGGACTATCTTAATGAAACCCTAAAGAAAACAGTGCCACGGCGCGCTGATCAAGTGGGATTCTATATAATCGGGATTACCAATAAAGATCTGGCCGCTGATGTGGCGGTTGCAGTAGACAGGACATTCAAGAATTCCCTCGCAGAGACACTCACTGAAACCGAACGGGCCTTCCAGCTTGGATTCATCTCAATGACGGAGGCGATAATGATTGCCATCAAAATCGTTTCCTATGTGGTCATCGGCATCATTATGGTAGTGGCCGCCAACACTATGGCTATGACAGCCCGAGAAAGGATTTCAGAGTATGCTGTTCTAAAGACCCTCGGCTTTGGTGCTGTGCATATAGCCGGCATTGTCTTTGGCGAATCTGTTTTCATTGCGCTAATGGGTGGCTCACTTGGGATTGTTCTCACCTTTCCTGCCGCGCAGTGGATCGAGGTTGAACTGAGTCAGTTCTTTCCGTCTTTTAGCGTGTCCCCATTGACGATATATATGGACCTTCTGACTGCCTTCGTGATCGGAACAGTGGCTGGAATTTTTCCAACGTGGAGAGGCGCCACAATCAAGATTGTTGATGGCCTCCGGAGGATAGGATAGATGGGTATCCCCTATTCCTATAGTATCAGGAACCTCCTGACGCGTAAACTCACGACTGTCCTCACCGCCTTTGGCATGGCCCTTGTAGTCTTTGTTTTTGCCGCCACATCCATGCTTGTTGAGGGACTCCAAAAGACCCTTGTGGAGACCGGGTCTCCTGATAATGTCGTGGTGATACGGAAAGCCTCCAATTCAGAAGTGCAGAGCTCAGTCGAGAGACTGCAAGCATCTATTATCGAAAGTCAGCCGGAAGTGGCCATCGGTGAGAACGGCCAGACACTTCTCGCCAAGGAACTGGTCGTGCTTATAAACATCCCGAAGAGGCGAAGCAACAAGCCTGCCAACGTTGTGATTAGGGGCATTGCCCCAACTTCACTCCTTCTCAGGCCACAGGCGAGGCTCATAGAAGGACGCATGCCCAGGGCCGGCTCTGCTGAAGTCATAGCTGGTACAAGCATTGCCAAGCGCTTCCAGGGAGGTGGGCTCGGTGAAACCTTACGGTTTGGCATGCGCAACTGGACAGTCGTGGGCATATTCGAAGCGGGGAACACCGGCTTCAGCTCCGAGATATGGGGAGACGTGGACCAGCTCATGCAGGCTTTCAGAAGGCCTGTCTATTCATCGGTCATATTCAAGCTGCGCCATTCTAATGAATTCGAACGATTCAAAACGCGCATTGAATCTGACCCCCGTCTGACATTAGAGGCAAAGAGGGAAACCCAATATTATCTGGATCAGTCTGAGGCAATGTCTCGCTTTCTCAGGATCCTGGGCATGACCCTGACTATTATCTTCTCTCTCGGTGCTGTCATCGGCGCCATGATCACCATGTACGCGGCCGTCGCAAACCGTGTCACTGAAATCGGCACCTTGCGGGCGCTTGGTTTTCAGAAGACGAGCATCCTTGCTGCCTTTGTACTAGAAGCCCTTTGCCTGGGATTTATAGGGGGCTGCATGGGACTTTTTTTTGCGTCCTTTATGCAGTTGATCACCATCTCAACTATGAACTGGCAGACATTTTCCGAACTCGCCTTCAGTTTCGCCCTGACCTTTGACATTGCGTGGAAGTCCCTGGCTTTTTCGCTTCTCATGGGATTTTTCGGAGGTGTTCTCCCGGCATTCAGGGCATCCCGCTTGAACATAATTGAAGCGTTAAGGTCAAGCTGAGACAAATATCAGGAAGGGGGGCTAATCAGATGATTCCGTTTCTTAAGAACAAAGTCTCAACATCGAAGACCATCTCAAAATCCGACGCTATACGCCTCACCGAACTCAACACAAAAGATGCTGTCGATCTTTTCGCTGCAGCCAACTGGATACGCGAGACTTACAAAAGGGATTCTGTCGAACTATGCTCTATTGTAAACGCAAAATCGGGAGCCTGCCCCGAGGATTGTGCATACTGTGCGCAGTCGTCCAAGAGTAAGTCCAACATCGCAATATACCCTTTGTTAAACAGAGAGACCGTCCTCAGGAAGGCAGAAGAGGCATTAAAAGGGAGGGTCAAGAGATTCAGTATTGTGATGAGCGGTCGGAAAGCTTCCCCCCACGAACTGAAAAAAATCGCAGAGATGATCAAAGGCATAAGGGATCTGGGCCTCTCGCCATGCGCATCACTGGGTCTGCTTAACAAAGACGAATTGATTTTTCTAAGAGAGAGCGGTCTTGATCGTTACCACCACAACCTTGAAACATCTGAAAAATTCTTTCCGAAGATCTGCAAGACCCACACCTATCGCGACAAAATTACAACCATTGAAAGTGCTCGACGGGCGGGTCTTTCTGTCTGTTCTGGCGGACTCTTCGGTATGGGAGAAACATGGCAAGACAGAGTGGACATGGCATTGGCCGTCAGGCAACTACAAGTGGACTCAGTCCCCATTAACTTTCTCATACCTATTGTGGGAACCAACCTCGCCGACAGGGCACTCCTGCAACCTTTTGAGGCATTGAAGATCATCAGCCTTTACAGGTTCATGCTGCCTGAAACAGAGATAAGGATGTGTGGCGGCAGGATACAAGTGCTCGGCGAGTTTGCGTCAATGGTCTTCATGGCAGGCGCTGATTCCCTCATGACAGGTGATTATCTGACCACGACCGGGAGAACTTTCGAGGACGATCTCAGACTGATCCGGCTATGTTGCCTCAAGGTAAGTTGAGTTTACCGTTCTGATCACAAATGCTGCACCGTTGAATAGTCTGTTTCGTCTGCCATGAGGCAAAGCATTGCAGTGAATCTTTGAAACTTTTGCCGGTAAGCGGACTATCTAAAGAACAACGCAACGTATATTACCCGACAGGCATAATGTATAATTCAATATGCACAATGACCGGCTCATCACAGCACCCTGCGAGGTGACTCAGTAGCCGCATAACCCAAACAGGAGACTGCTTATGAGAACAATCTCAGCCATCCTTGGCGGAGTGCTTATCCTTTTTGTCTTATGGGAAGGATTTGAAACAGTTGTCTTACCGCGGCGTGTAACTCGACGGATTCGCCTGACACGCGTTTTCTATCGGTGCACTTGGCTCCCCTTTTCAGCCATAGTCCGGAGAGTCATTCCAAGCCGACATCAAGAATCATACTTGGGTTATTTCGGTCCCCTCTCGCTGCCACTTTTACTAGGTGTTTGGGCTTGCGGGATGGTCACCGGCTTTGGACTGGTCTACTGGTCAAATGCCGCCTCCTTCAAAACACTCCAAGGCGCACCCGGTTTTCTGACCGTTCTGTACCTGAGCGGCACCACTTTCTTTACGCTCGGGTTAGGAGACGTCACGCCAATTACCCCTTTGACAAGAGCCCTTACTGTGATCGAAACGGGACTGGGTTTCGGCTTTCTTGCGCTCGTTCTCAGTTATCTGCCGGCTCTTAACCAATCCTTCGCTCGACGGGAAGTGCCCATTACCCTTCTAGATGCGCGTGCGGGCTCTCCGCCAACCGCCGTGGAGATGCTTAGGCGCCATCAGACAGAAGAGGGGAAGGAAGCTTTGCGGCAACTTCTTTATGAGTGGGAGCATTGGTCGGCAGAAGTCCTGGAGAGTCACCTCTCCTACCCGGTACTGGCTTATTTTCGTTCCCAGCACGATAACCAGTCATGGCTCGCTGCCCTCACCGCGATACTGGACACCTGCGCTCTCATTATTGTCGGCTTGGAAGGTGCCTGCAAGCGCCAGGCCCAACTGACATTTGCGATGGCCCGGCATGCAGTCGTCGACGTCGCGATAGTGTTTAAGAGGCATCCTGAAACGCCGGATCCCAACCGTCTCTCCGAAGAGGCCTCGGCGCGCATGCGGGCCGCTCTGGCCGAGGCAGGCTTACAATTTCCGCACGTGGTCGACTGGGAACTCAAGCTGGAGGAACTACGCCACATGTATGAGCCTTATGCTTATGCCCTTTCGCAATACTTACGGATGCGAATGCCACCGTGGATTCCCGAGATCGAGCAACCGGACTACTGGCAAACGAGTCCATGGGAAAAGGGCACAGACCGCCAAAAGTACCTCTTTCGGGATGAAAATATTAACAAACATTTCTGATATCCGTGACTCAGCAGCTCAAATTATCGAACTGACAAAACGCAGTTATAAAAGGGCGCATCCTGGTTCGTTTAGGTAGAGGCGGGAAGTGGCTTAATCTTTGTCGGTGGAGAGAGGCATTTATGAGAGCGATTGTACGATGAACAGTGCGAAGGCAATAGACGCAGGCCGCGTTGCAGTAAACGGTAACGTCATCCTGAATCCACGCTGACGCAGGGAACACCCCATCAAGACCAACTAACAGAGCTCTCTGGAGGAGACAGTTTTTCTCTTAACGCCTCAACGAGGTTAGTTATTTGAATATCTCTCTAAAAAATAACCGCATCGCCTCCCATGAACGCCTGTCTGCTCTTTCATCATACGCCACACCTTTAGTTTTGTCGTTACCGGACTCAGGATTCGTGAAGCTGTGAACGGCACCTCCATAAAATATCATTTGCCAGTCAACGTTAGCCTGCCGCATCTCATCCTGGAAGGCCGTTATCTGCGCAGCTGGTACAAAGGGATCGTCGGCACCATGCAGCACCAACACACTGCCCTTTATATTTTTGGCATCCGAAGGGTCTGGCGTGTCAAGTGTGCCATGGAAGCTGACCACACCGGCGATGTCAGCCCCGCTGCGAGCGAGTTCAAGGACAGTCGTGCCTCCAAAACAATAGCCTATCGCGGCAACCCGGCGGGCGTCCGTCTGCTTTTGCTTTATCAGAACCTGCAGGCCCGCGGCCGCACGTGATCTCATCAAGTTCCTGTCTGCCTTATAAATACCCGCTAGAACACCTGCTTCCTCAGGATCCGTGGTCCTTTTGCCTTTTCCATACATATCTATTGCAAAGGCTATAAAACCGAGTTTGGCCAATTTCTCTGCACGTTTCATAATATAAGAGTTAAGTCCCCACCATTCATGCACTAGCAACACGCCCGGCCTCTTCCCCACCACTGTATCATCGTAGGCCAGATATCCTTCCAGCATGGTGTTTCCATGCTGATACTGGACAAACTCTGTATGTAACGCCGCATGTGCGCTTATGCACATTGCCAAAATAAGCCCGAGCGTGAGTAAACATTTCATAGCATCCTCCTTGTTCTATAACTTCTTTTCAATTTCTCCGAGAATCTCCACTATTTTGTCCACCATAATCTTTATTGCCATTTCACCTTTCTTAACCGATGCCTTTCGGGGATTTCCCCAGACACCCCCGGGCCAGAATTTGACCTTTTCTCTTGTAACAAACGGCCTAGGGATCTTTGGATAACCCTCCGACGCCCTGCCTTTAACGAGTTCAGGAGCTAAGTAGAGGACCATTGATGTCTCCAACTCTCCAGCATGAGAATCGTTCGCGGTCTCTGTAATTGCAGACAACTCCTTCCATGAAATCTCATACGGTGAAAAAACCGCCATTTTTATGTCAGCCATTTTCTCCACAAGTGCCTCTGCCGATTCCTTGAGTGCCGACATATGCAGGCTGCCACCATGCCCTGAGATTAATAGAAAGTTTCTCAGGCCCTTTTTATATGCCTCGGTCACAAGGTCAACAGACAGATGTCTCAGCGATGCAGGAGTGATGCTTATGGTACCAGGATGGTCCCTTGTTGTCGTGCAAACGCCAAAGTGAATGATGGGGGCAAGAAAAAAACGCCTCTTCTTCGCTGCCAACTTCAGAACCTCCTGAATGATGAGAGAGTCGGTATTGAGAGGCAAATGGTCGCCGTGTTCCTCAATGGTGCCAAAGGGGAATACGATAGTCTTCGTTTGTCTCAGGTATGTCTTAAATTCTTTCATCGTGACATTTTCTAACAGAATCATGTTGTCGTCTCCTTTTGACTGCCGCAGCAATGAGGCTGCATTTAACACATAAACAGCTTCATTTGTAATCGTTTCTGCTAATGAAATGAACAGGGACCTATCGTCTCAGCCGCGTGTGGTCAAAAATACATGATATTATAACAGAATATAATGTTCTGCTTTTATGGAAATTCCAAATATTGTAAGGGTCAGTCCCGTCAATTGAGCATAATGGACTTCACTTTAGGATGCAATGTAAGGACGAAACGGAGAGGACCAAACTGAATTAGCTTTGAGCCATGAGGACTCACTATGTGCTTCAGAACAAGGAAGGGATGCCGTTCAAAGAGCATCTGACTAGCTTTGGAGATCGCATGGCACGGCAAATATCCGCACCGGTTGCTGCCTCGCGGAGCGCTCCAGACTCGCATAGTATTCATGTCAGTGTTCAACACTTTTACCGCAAGCAGCCCTATAGCTACTACCTTACAGTCAGGGGACGTCACCTCTTCCAACCTTACCGGGAATCTGGCTTCATGATGCCAAAGTCAACAGTGTAGCGGCTAAGGGAACAATTGTGTAAGCATCCCTCCTGTTCATAGTGCCCATTGTATCACTCTCAATTCCCCGCATTTGTATTATTTCAAACTATCATTGCTGTTGCACTTTATCAGACTTTTTTCATAAGATAATTTTAGTAAAAAATGAAAGGTAATTGTCAAAGAGAGGGCAATTCAGCAGAGAAGAAAAAAACGAAAATCAAGAAACAAGAATTAAGACCCGGGACAGTTCCCTTAAGTCGGAAATACCTATCATTTTCATTTCGCGGCGGGAATCATTCTTCTGTCCGCCCGGAATATGAGACGAGAAGATTATAAGGAAGCGGCAGCATGATGAGAAATGGATAAGCAGCTCAGAAAATAAGTTATAAAAATACTAACGATAGCCGAAGGCAAAGAGGCATGGCAGGAGCAATCGATAAATGGGAAAAATCTTAATTTTTTTTATACTCTACCGGCTGACAGGTAACCCCATCATTGCGTTTCTTGTCCTTCTAGGTGTCTACTTAGCGCTGGATAGAGCCTATTTCGGCTTTTTACCCGACCCTTTGAAGGTGTTGGAGAGCGCATCCAGGATTAGAAAGCTCAAGAAGGCTGTATCGATAAACCCACATGACGGTAGGTCATTAAAAGAACTCGGAATTTCTATGATTGAGCGGGAACAATATAAAGATGCCTTGCGGTATTTTGAAATGGCGGAATCAAAGATGTCGGAGGATGCTGAGTTCAATTATTATTACGGTCTATCCACTGCCCGCGCCCGCAACATCGATAAGGGAAGAGAGCTCATCGAAAACGCGGTGACTGCTTCACCTTCGCTGAAATATGGTGAGCCCTACCTTGCAATGGCAGAGGTCTATATGGATAATGCGGACTACAAAAGTGCGCTACCGTTTCTTGAAAAGTTCCTGAAGATTCATACCTCCAGTTCAAGGGGATTTTATCGGATGGCCATTGTCAAACTCAAGCTGGGGTTGAAGGGTGAAGGGGTGGAATATTTGAAAAAATCGATAAAGACATTCAAAGAGTCGCCTTTTTTTAAACGTAAAAAGGACAGAAAGTGGGCCTGGAAAGCACGGATACTGCTAATCAGTCGCGGCAACTAGAGATATGAGATAACTTTTTCGGTTCATAACTGGTCCGTTATATTCAAAATCAAGTGGCAGAAGAATTGGGTTCTTCTTCGATCCGGTCAGATCTGAGCCGGCAGTGGCCCAAGTCAGCATCGACACCTCAAGAAATGGCCTATTTTGTAGTGAACCGATACAGCTCTGCCTAAAAAAGGGCTTGAGGGGAAATGGTGCCGAATGGAGGCCCCGTGAAGAGGGCTTCTTTTTTGGGCGGGTGAGTGTTAAAATGTTAAAAAGAACTGAGGGGGACTGGTGATGGAAAAGTGTGATTGCGGCAGCGAAACTGACTGGAAGGAAATAGGAGGGACATGGATTTGCATGGCGTGCCGAGATGACGACATAAAAAAATCTATGTTGGAGTTAAAAGAGGGGCTGACAAAGGTGGAGCAAACAGAGAGGTTCCTGCATATGATGAAGGTTGATACTCTGGCTGTTCCAGATTTGATTCATAAGTTAAAACAAGAGATTAACAAGATTCAAATTACGTGACGTGCACTGTCCTGTCGCCTGATACGCGAGAAGATCAACACCGCTTTCTTTTCTTCCTAAAAGAGAACGTATTTGGCACAATGAATGCCACCTCAACCTAAGAGACACTTGGAGGTCAGAGACAATAGAACTGAAGCGATTTCTGAAATTTTGGCTTAATCTTATTTTTTTTGTTGAAAAAGGTTCCATTTTCCCAAAAGTGACATCATAGACAAAAGATTAACTCCAACTAGGCTGCTCACATTGCGATTCATTCTGCTCATTGTGCCATCGATAGCACAACATTTTTTTTGCGGATTACATGGACAAAATGATGATTTTATCGAGAAGCCGGCGGTAACGTATGAGGCTGAGGCCCGCACCAGCAGGATGCGCAAGTGCAACCGCTTGTTAGCTGGCATTAAAATTATTTCGAAATATTCTCAACAGTAGGGTAGACGTAGCTAGTGTTCTCTTCCTTCATTTTTATCGGACGAGCTTCAATTCGAGCGGTCGTTCCATATTCAAATTCAGGGTTTCGTTTTGCGATGGCGATGGCGTCATTCAGGTCTTTGGCGAGGATGTGATAGTAACCGACAATAACTGCTCTGGCCTCATTGAAAGGTACCTCCTTCCAGGCGTCTCCTGAGCGGAAAATCATTCTACCTTCCCTCACAAGGGGCTGTGCTGATTTCAATTTCCCCTCCCTCGTAAGGTCAGCAATGTAGGTTTCACATTTTTTTAGAAACTGCTGATGTCGTTCCGGCGACCATGACTCCTGATGATCAATTTCATTGCGGATAAGTAACTTGATCGGGATAGGGGACGCCTAAAAGGCGTACCCCTCCCACACCACCCGGCATGCGGGTCCGCACCGGGCGGTTCGAAAAGGTGAGGTCACAGTCGAGGGGTATGGCCCCTCTCCCTAAGCTTTC